>JADFYD010000150.1 GCA_015233235.1 Candidatus Omnitrophota bacterium
TTAAAAACATCGATGATCTTCGCGATCCGCGCGCTTTCAGCCTTATTACCGTCCTTATCCGCCTGCTTTTGGAGTTTTGAAAGTTCATCTATGATCACGTGGATGATAAATTTATGTTGCGGGAACCCTTTATACACCGCAGCAAGATTGTAAAAAATGTGTGTTATCATCGGCGCCAAAAAAAGTCCAACGCCGACAAGATACGGGTGCGCGTGACGCCCGATCATCATTAACGCCAGGATCCCCAACCCAAGATAAAGCGTGAATATCACCGAACCTTTCATCAAAGTATCGAGTGCACCTTTTTCTTTTGTGTTGATAAGAACCCTGTCGATAATGGATTGGGCGCCGGGCCGTCTGGCCAGAACATAGAACGTGAAAGCGAAAACCGCCACAACAAGAACACCGATGAAGTTGCCCGCGCACCCCGACAACCACGGGATGATAGGAAAAGCGTGCGGTACCATGTTCAAATAATAAACTGCCACATGATTTATCATGTGGTAGAACATGAGGTTCATCGCCGCTATTATCGCGGAAACTTTCAGGAAAGACGCGTCTTTCCCGCCTCTTATGATAAAAACGCAGAACGCCGCCGCGAGCATGAAGCACGTCGACCACAAGGGTCCCAAAACAATGAATTTTGAAGCGACCCAAAGCGTTGATGTCGAATAGAACAGCACGTTCAATAGCGGCCCGAACGCCCCGCCGCCGAATAAAAAGATCATGCTCGCCACGCCTTTCAAACCGTAAACCTTAAGCATCTCGTTCGGCCTAGTCGCCAGGTTGCGCAGTAATACCGAGAAAACCTGGATGTATCCTTTATTCCATCTCGAGCGTTCGTTGGTCCAGGCCCATTTGCCTTTTTCGTCTATGTGCCGTTCTAGCACCTCTTCAAGGGTTATCGATGGCGTCAGCATCAGGCATTCATAACCGGCGCGCTGAAAATCCCCCGCGATCTGGGCGTCTTCCGTGACATTATGCCCGTCCCACCCTCCTACTTTGATCAACCCGTCGATCAGAAAATGGTTGCTCGTTCCCCCATGTGCGACAGGCAGGTTTTTCGATTCCAACCCCGGCAGGAACATAGTGAACCATGTGGCGTAATCCAAGATAAATTGCGCCGCTGTCAGCGTCGAAGGGTTATACCATGTAAGCGGTGCCTGCAGTACCCCGAGAGGTTTCACCTTCTCATATTGTTCGCGGACATTTACGATTTTTCCGGGTGTTATACCGTCTGAAGCGATTTTCTCGCCGATCAGACGCTGCAAGAGTTTCGTGTCGAACCTGTATTCCTGGACTTTTTTATAAAGCAGCGGGTCCTCCATCCTGAGTATATCGACGTTATATTCAAAAGCGGTAAGGCTGCCTTTCATTTTCATGGACATATGCATGATCAAGGCCTCAAGATATTTATTTTTCTCCTCGAAACCCGCCGCCGCCTGCATAAGTTGCAGAGGATAAGGCTTATCCTCGGCGTCATAGATCACCAGATATTTGTCTTTGCGGTCTGCGACAAAACCCAAAGCGTAATTGGTGGAATACGGCTTTGACTGGTTATGTTCGTTTAAAAGCCGAATGGGGCTTGTGAGTACGGTGATATTCGAATATTTCTTCGGGTCGCTCGCGAGTTCCCTCAGGACAACTTCCATGGTGGATACCGCTTCAGCCTTGCCGCTTCTCTTGTCAAGGTCCGACGCCTCGGTCAAAAGAACAATATCCAGTTTTGATCTTGGATAGACCATGCACGAAATAGACTTGATGAGGGCGGCTATAACATTCGGCTCGCCGAAAGCCGGCAGGACCACGGCGTAACGCGGAAAAAGGGTTTCAATTTCGGGAAGTGATAAAAATTCATCTACAAGGACGCGCGGCGGGGCATTACCCTGTTTACCGAGTTTGTACAGGTTGATATCGGAGAAAAGCATTTCTATGAATTTTTCGGCAGTTATCCGCGCAAGGCCGATATTTGTGCGGGCAAGTTCTTCCAATTCCGCCGGATGATCGCACATAAATTTTTTCACTACTTCTTTATTTTCGCCTTTCAGTATAAAATTAGCGAGCTCCGGCACGTCGACATCGATGGCCCCTCTCACGGCGTGGAGAGAGCCATCCTTCGTTTTGATCCTATCTTTGGCGGTGTAAAGACCTTCCGGCAGAACATAAAAATCTTTATAGATCCAATTCATTAGCGCGATACCGAAAAATGTCATGACATATGCCGGCACTATCCAGCTGTGGCGGTTAAGAAAACTAAGGAACAAGACCGGTGTGTTGCCCAAAATGCCGTAAGCGCCATGTATCGCCACATACGCATATACCAAGGGAGAGACCATGAATATCAAAGTAAACGGGATAACAAATAAACCCAGCAGAAAGAACCAGGGAATGAGAACGCTGTTCTTGTAAGCGCTTGACCCGTTCTTGCGAAGCGTCTCGTTGGCCTTGATCATTTCTTCCAGCGCCCTGTAATGCCGGTCTTTGGTCTCACGTATAACCGCCCGCAGATTAGCGACGTTACCTATCCCGGATTTAGCGAATTCCGTTTCCGATTCGAGCGCTACCGTTTCGGCCATTTTGAGAGCCCTGTAAAGTTTGTATGTCTCAAGTTCTATTCCCCTGTATGGCAAGCTCCTCAAAAAGAACCGTGCTATCCGTTTAAACAGTCCGCCATGCCCCGAACGGCCGATGCGCAGAAGTTCATAAATCTCACCGACAGACAGTTGCACATCATACTTATTGAGCGCGCTGTCGAATGATGGAATGGGTTCTTTGTCCCTGAATTCTTTCAAATATAACAGCTGAAGTTTCGAAGCGGCCAGCAGACGTGATATGTCCATGTTCTTCACGGCAACTCCCATGAGCGGCTCTTTTTTATCGCCGGTCGCATATTTGT
>JADFYD010000151.1 GCA_015233235.1 Candidatus Omnitrophota bacterium
GCGAGCCTCAGCCTATCCGCCTCCGGCAACAGATCCGCCACTGTTCTTGGGGACGGTTCCGGCGCCGATCCCACACCTGTCCCTCTTTTGATCCCGGACCCGTTCCCGGATCTAGATATTTTCGGCGGCGCTTCGCCAGCGTCCTGCCATTTTTCCGCCGTGGGCGGCGTAGCGACGGGCTGCAAAGTTGCACCCGCGCCCGTTTCCGCTTGACTCGGTGTTGAATGTGCAGTAAACTTTTTACGGATAAACACAAATGAGCGCAAAACGCGATGAATAAATGTGAGGAGGCTAAACCATATGCTGCGCAGATTTAAAATCATCCTCGAAAAAGAACCGAACGGCGGGTTTTCCGTAAGTGTTCCCGCGCTCCCGGGGTGCGCCACACAGGGCGAAACACTGGAAGAATGCCTTGAGAACGCGCGTGAAGCTATAGAACTCTTTCTTGAGTCACTCAAAGAGGATAATTTACCTGTTCCCGAATCCGATGTTCTCATGGAAGAGGTCGAGGTAACCGCTTGAGCGAACACTCCGTTCCCCAAATCTCCGGCCAGCGTGTCATCCGCGCTTTTGAGAAAGCCGGGTTCGTTCTCCGGCGTCAAAGAGGCAGCCATGCCATTCTGGTCCATTCCACCGATTTGAACCGGCGCTGTGTGGTCCCCATCCATGGCTCCAAGCCGGTTAAACCGGGAACCATGCGCGCCATCCTCAAGGGCGCCGGAATTTCCACCGACGAGTTTAAGACCCTCCTCCGTTGAGCCGCCAATCACCGCACCGCTAACTGCTGTTCCGGCTTGTTCGGGTTTTATCTTCGCCCGCCGGTACAGCGCCGCGTCGTCTTTCTCGATCCATTGCCCTTTGCCTTCGGCTGTGTCCTCAAGCCGCGGAGCGGAGGCAGCGACAATCGTTTCGAGGCCATATTGTTTTATGACCGCATCGCCGGGTAAACACGCCTGATTTACGTACAGATAGCCACCTTCACGCAGTATATCCAAACTGTGTTTGTAGAACGCGGACTGCTCGCTCAATTGTCCGCCGAAACCCGGGAACTTGACTATGACGAGGGATGCCTTTTCTTCCGGAGAAAAATCCTTATAGTCTTTAAAATGCAGGTTGATCTTTACCGGAGGTTTTTCATTATCGTCATACATCAGCGAACAGCTCTTGCCAGTTTTAGCCATCGACTCCGCTAAAAGTTTCGCGATCTCTTTCCAACCCATTTCCCTCATCTGTATTTGTGCTTCGGATATCTCTTCCCCGTCGCCGAGACGCAGGCCTTCCAGCCAGAATCCCGTGCCTTTTAACTCCGTCAGCAACAGACGTAATACCTCGGGATCATCGTAGTCATAATCAACAAGATCATACTCCCTTATGTTGGGAAAGACATTGGAAATATACCGGACCATTTCGATATCCGTGCTGGCGCCCCAATACACGGCCCTGCCGCCTGTCTCGAGATCCCTGAACTTCGCCAGAAGCTGTATCTTCGGCGTCTGAGAGCCGGCGCCGCCTTTACAAAGACTATGGATACCCTCGCACCGCGACACGAACTCCCTGACGGCCTGTTTGTCCTCTTCTTCGGTCGAGATCTTACGCCCGGTAAGTATTTCGATCAGCATGTGCCTTAATTTAAGAACTTCTTCTTCGGTAGCATTGAACGCGAACCCGACCTCAATATCCTTCAGACAGTCAGGACCATAACGGTTATACGGCCAGAATTCGCTGAATGGTCTCTCTATAAATTTTCTGATCTGGTACAGGTCCGAGTATTGGTTCGAGTATTTATCCGGATATTTCCACGCGATGAACGTCTCATCCAGCTTGTCGACCGTAAACCTTTCATACAGTTTTCTCACATATTGGGGGAAAGAAAGATATGTTTTAATAAGAGAAAGCGAGTTGACAACACTATACCGGCTGTTGCCAGGAAACATGTAAGGGCCGCCCATGCTGGTCCCCAGTGGGCCGGGTTGAGGCACGGCGCCTTTTTCGTCTATGACGGTTTGCTCATGAGGTATATTGAAAAGACCGCATAATTGATTCATGGCAAAGTCGACGCAGCGTTCTTTGAACATTCCCTGAAGAACTATACCGGTGCCGGGACCTGTGCGGCCGTTCAGCCAGTCATATACTTCCCTCAAGTCGATGCCAAATCCCTCATCGATAAAATAATTGCGCTCACTGAACTTTTGCCTCAGATACTTTATCAATTCGTCTTCGGCATCCCGCGCTTCCCGCATGGATGCCACGCGAAAACCGTGCGGTACAGGGGGGTTTGACATGAACAGAAACGCGGAATTCGGAGTCCTCGCCGCCTCGTCTATAAATCCCTTCCAGACGGCGAGATATTGCTTGACCGTTTCTTTTGTCCACTTATATTCGCTTTCCTCCGTATAAAAAGGATGCGCCAGAACAAATAGTTTCACAACATCGTTACTGCCGTTCACGATGACATCTTTACGCTTAGGCACCCGCGAGAGTCCTTCACCGTGCCCGTCGGAATGTAGCCTCATTTCAATATGACCTTTTTCTTCCATGATATCTTCATTCAATTCTTCCGGAGATATCGGCTTCCCGAATTTCTCCGCGATACTTTCCGATAATTTAACCAGGTCCAGGAAAACGCTTTTAGATGGCGGATAAAGATATATCACGGGCAGGTCATCCGTCACTTCGGCTACAGTTTGCATCACTAATTCGTCAATAGCGCCGTATTCACGCGAGTCAACCATCGCGGCCACCCTCCCCGCGACACGGCCGATAAGAGCTTCCAATGTGTCCGGTTCCATTTTCCCGTAATGGCGGTTCTTATGATCGACCAATTTCTCCGCGAACACCCGCCGCAAAGGTTCCACCGCCGGACGCGTCCGCGACCCCCTCTGGGCAGTGTG
>JADFYD010000152.1 GCA_015233235.1 Candidatus Omnitrophota bacterium
GCTATGAAGAGTCACTTGACTCCATGCTGGGGGATTTTAGCGAAGCCCTGATCGTCGACACGGTAGCGACTGCCGAGAATGTCACACGTTTCCTGAGTGAGAACCGTATGGGAAGCGTCAGCTTTGTAATAATGGAAAGGGTCGCTGGCGGTGATGCGCAAGGTGTTCCGGGTGAAGCGTATCCGGGACTTTACGATATCACAAATATCGTGTTTTCCGACGAAAAATACAGCGGCGTGCTAAAGGCGCTCTTAAAAAATGTTTACGCCGCGAATTCCCCGGAAGAGGCGAGACGTTCTTTTGAAGGCTCCGGGTCTTTTGACAGGCTGGTCGTATGCGGGAAAGGCGAAGTTTATGGCGGCGTTACCTACAAAAGCCCGAATTTTTCCGACAAAGAGATAGTTTCTGTTTTCGGCAGAAGAGAAAAGGTGAAGGAGATGGTCGGGAAAAAGGCACTTTTCCAGTCCGAGATCGACACCATCGGCGCGAGCATAAGAGAGCTTAAAGAGTGGATGCATAAAGCCCAGTTCCAGAAAAGGGACCTTGAGAACCATCTGAGGAAGAAGAGTATGGAGTTCTCCGATATTTCGTCGAAGAGGATGGTCATTAAAGAGAAGAATGACGCGCTTGACGAACAATTATTAGCAGTCAACAACGAGATAAACGAGCTTTCCGGCGAAATAAAAAGAAAACAGGACGAAGTGAACGAGATGAACACACGCTTAAAAGAGCTGGATGAGCAGGATATGGGCCTTAAGCGCGAAATGGAAGAGGCGAATAATTTCATACAGGGAAACGTGCATAAAAGAGAACAGCTTTCCGGCGTTTTTTCGGATATCAAAGTTGAACTTTCGGCGATGAGAAAAGAAGAAGAACATATCCGCGAGAATCTGGAGCGCGAAAAAATGAACTTCACGCGTTTGGCCGTCGACATAGACGAAAAGAAAGAGTCGGGCGCCGAAAGTGTCCGACGCATAGGCGAACTTAAGATCGAATCGGAAAGCCTAACGGAGCTCAGTAAGGAATATTCAAAACTTAAAGAGGAGAAAATATTCCAAGGTGCCGAAAAAAAAGGACAGAAAGACCGCCTGGCCGGGCTTTTGGGTGTCCAAGAAAAAGAACTTAGGGAAAAAGAGGAAAGGCTGGAGGCCATCAGGAACCAAGCCCATGACTTCGATATGCAGATCAAAGAAGTGGAATACAGAAGGACAAACCTTTACCAGAGGGTGCATGAAACCTACAAAGTGGACCTCTCCGCGGTGACGGTCGAATACGAAGAAACGTTCGACATGACCGCCACCGAAGAAAAGATAAACGAACTGAGAGACAGGATCGAAAAACTTGGGCCGGTTTCGCTCGGCGCTGTCGAGGAGCATAAAGAGCTTAAGGACAGGTTCGAGTTCCTCGTGAAACAGCGTGACGACCTTACCATGAGCCGCGAAGACCTGATAAAGGCGATATCAAAGATCAACCGCACCACGAAAACACTTTTCATGGAAACGTTCGAAAAAATAAAAAAAGAATTCAATGACTATTTCAGGATGCTCTTTAACGGCGGTAAGGCCGAGCTTGTTCTTATGGACGAGAACGACGCCCTGGAATGCGGCATCGAGATTGTGGTGAGACCTCCCGGAAAAAAACTTCAGAACATCATGCTGCTCTCCGGCGGGGAAAAGGCCATGACGGCGATAGCTCTTATTTTCGCCATTTTCAAAGTGAACCCGAGCCCGTTCTGCATACTCGACGAGATCGACGCGCCGCTTGACGAGTCGAACGTAGTCAGGTTCTGCAATGTGCTGCAGGATTTTATCAAAATGTCGCAATTTATTATCGTGACACACAATAAGATGACCATACAACTGGCGGATGTTCTCTACGGTATCACGATTGAGGAAAAGGGCGTCTCCAAAGTAGTGTCGGTAAAATTCGCGGAACGGGGAAGCGCCGGAATACCGAAAATAGAAAGGCCTGAACCCGAGGAAGAGACCGCTTCTCCGGCTGAGATAAAAGAGGCGCTCACCAAGATCCAGAACCGGACGCCCGAAGAAGAGGCCGAGCTTGTCGAGGTCGGAAGCCCGGAGGAAAGCGGCGAGAGCGGAGAAAGCTCAGTATCTTCGGCAAATTAATTTTTTATTCAAGGTGCGGAATATGCCAAAGACGAATGATCCGGCTCGCGGGCTTTTTTTGAAGCTCAAGAAGAGAGGTGTCACTATAGCCGTAGCTGAGTCCTGCACGGGTGGGCTGGTTTCCGGACTTTTGACCGACATACCGGGAGTCTCCAAAGTATTTGACGGCGCCATAGTCGCGTACTCCAACGAAGTAAAGACGCGGATATTGAAAATTCCGCGCGAAATTATTGACGATTATGGCGCGGTAAGCGCCGAGACGGCCGAGTTCATGGCATACGGCGTAAGGATAATGTGCGGAGCGGATATAGGCATTTCCGTGACCGGCATAGCGGGCCCTGCCGGAGGAAGCGCGAAAAAACCTGTCGGCCTTGCGCACCTCGGATTTTCCAGTAAGAAAAAGGTCATCTCAAAAAAGATCCTCCTTAAAGGCACCCGTCTGGAACTCAAACAGAAATTCGCCCTCGCCCTCCTCAAATTCTCCGAAAAAAATACTTGAGGTGCCAATAGCGCCGTCATTGCGAGGAGTCCCCGCCTCTGGAGGGGACGACGAAGCAATCTCTAGGCCATGTCGAACCGGATATTCCGCCTTGCGGTCTCTCGCTCCGGTTTTTACCGCCCCTCGGCACAACCATATCGGTAGCCGCTGTATTTCTCGTTGTGCCTCGGGTACCCAAAAAGCTCATGGACAAGTTTCAGGGCGCTGTGTATTTCGACGCTGAAGAAAGTAACGGCAGAATT
>JADFYD010000153.1:0-602 GCA_015233235.1 Candidatus Omnitrophota bacterium
TGGTCGCTAGTTGCTAGTACAGTATGTTCCTCAGACGAACGACTAACGACTAACGACGAACGACTAGCACCTGGTTCACTCTCGCTACTGAACGCCTGTCTGAACCTGAAGCCCCTCGCATACGCTTCGCGGATCTTGTTCGAACGCAGGTTCCAGTTCCAGAAGACGCCTGTGAAATAGTTGTGTTCATGGTCCCGGATAACGGGTTCGATGGCAGAAATGAAGGCTTTCTCTTTGTCGGTCATTTCCGCTTCAGTAATAAGATTGTCTTTTTTAAGCACAAGTATTTCGAAGGCCCTGGCAAGCATGTCGTTCAAAATCTGGTCGTTGGGAAGAGCCTCTTTTGTTTTTGCGGGAAAAATATCAAAATATTTTTCTTTGGCGGGCTTATAACCCAGTATCAGGTTTTGTATCGCGGTATACCGGGGGACATCTTCCCACTTGACGACCTGCTTGAGAGCTTCTATTTCTTCGTGGGTTATGGCACGTAGCAGCTTTAGTTCTTTTCCGGTCACTTCGGGTTTCGGAGCAAGCTCTTGGTTTACTATGCTCTTGCCTTCGGACCGGCGGTAAGCTTCAGCGGTTCGGTCTTCGCCATTACG
>JADFYD010000153.1:715-2825 GCA_015233235.1 Candidatus Omnitrophota bacterium
AGGCGATATAAAGGCTGCGCGGCAGACGACCGATGGCGATCTCAGATCACTCTGCGCTTTTGTGTACAGGCATATACGCAATGAAGTAGACGATGTGCGGGAGGGGAAAGAGCTGTTATTTTGCGATATATCATCTATTGTCCTATTCTAGGAAAATAAAGACACAATAATATTTATAGTTAGTATAATAGAAATGCTGCATTATATCACAAAATAGTTAGTTAGCGCAACAAAAATTATAGTTTTGCTTTTAAGTGCGGTAAAATCCCGAAAATAGAAACCGAATAGCGGAATTTCCATTATGTTGTGGTAAGTACGGTTGTGCTGACGGGCACCCTAAAGGGTGCCCTACGGAACTCCAGCGAGATTTCAGAAAATATTGTTGTAGCACCCAGAAAGTCAGCGGCGGGTGACAACCGTGAAGTCTGAGCGACGAAAAAATCGATGCGAGCGCTTAAATAACGAGACTTCTCTGAAGTTCTTCGCCTGCAGAGTAATTAGCGAGTCCGATTTTTGAGAAGCGAAGACGAACGGTTGGCAGGACCCGCCGCACTATCAACGCGCGCAGAATATGCCCTAAAAGCCTATCATTTAATCTGAATTGGGAGGGTGAAGCAGAATTTTGAGCCTTTGCCGTACTCGGATTCGACCCAAATTTTACCTTTGTGGCCTTCAATGATCTCTTTGGATATCGCCAGACCAAGACCCGTTCCGGGATTTTTGCCCCCGGTGCTCTCGATCTGCTCAAAATCCTTGAAAAGCAGCGGAATATCCTTTTTGTCTATCCCCATTCCGGTGTCTTCGACCGTGACGAGGACATTTTCACCCTTTTTTTTCGAAGTGACGGTTATTTTTCCGGCCTGGGTGAACTTTATCGCGTTGTTTATCAGGTTGGATAACACCTGGATGATCTTGTCTTTGTCAAAGACCACTTCCCCAACAGCTGTATCCGGTAAAAACAGAAGTTCAAGCCCCTTTTCTTCCGCGGAAGCCTTCATGACCTCATATGCTTCTTCTATTGTGCCATTAAGGGCGTCTTTATCGAAATGGTATACCATTTTCCCGGATTCGAGCTTTTGAAAATCTAGTACGTCGTTTATGATCCGGGAAAGGCGGTCTACGTGTTTTTTGGATATGTTCAGCAATTTCTTCTGCCTGTCGTTGAGCTCGCCGGTAACCCCGTCGGTCACCAGGTTTATGCTTTCTTTGATCGCAGCCAGGGGGGTTCGAAGTTCATGCGAGACATTGGACGTGAATTTGGATTTCATCTCATACATCTCTTTCAGCTTGCGATTGCTCGCTTCCAGTTCGCTAGTCCGGTCCTTTACCATTATTTCCAGTTTATCCTTATATTTCAGCAGTTCCTCTTCCGCGATCATTTTGTCCGTGATATTCCGGGTTATACCGATAAGTCCGGCTATTTTTCCATGTTCGTCATAATTGGGGACTTTTGTCGTGCTCACGTAAGTGTAACCACCGTCTTCTCTCGCCGCTTTTGTTATCTTGCCTACGATGTGCTCGCCTTTCTCCAGCACAAGCTTGTCGTCCTTAGAGAAATCCTCGGCTAGTTTCCCGGGAAAAAAATCCGTATCTTTTTTGCCTATAACCTCGTCGGCCTTCAGTCCGAGCGCCTCGGCATGGGCTTTGTTTACAAGGACAAATCTTTCCTGTATGTCCTTGAAATAGATCATGTCGGGTATCGTATCCAGAAGGTTTTGCAGAAAATATTGTTTGTCCGCGCCGGAAAGTTTCTCACGCGTCTTGGCTTCTTCGATAAAAACTACGGCGCCGTTATGGGGCTTTACAAGGAATGTGGATAGTTTAAGGTCCAGCTTCTTGCCGGCCCTCGTTTCGCCTTTAGCAAAGCCTACATGGAAGCCGTCCCGTTCAAGAGCATTAAAAATTTCGCCTTTGTTCTTTTTGTCGTTCCGCCTGTCGCCATACAGGATCTCGGTCTTTTTGCCGGTTATTTCGGAAGTCGGATACCCGAATATCCTTCTGATGTTTTTGTTGCAAAATTTTATTTTTCGTTCCGCGTCGACAAAAATACCGCCAAAATCCACGTTATTAAGGATGTATTCGAAAAACCCGGACCTTTTAGTTTTGTCTT
>JADFYD010000154.1 GCA_015233235.1 Candidatus Omnitrophota bacterium
GTATACGTCTTTTCGGGTGAAAGACATAAATTTTACAGTGCAGTTTTTTTCTTTCGTATCGGCGTCTATTCATTCCGTCCCATTCCATAAAAAACCCAAGTCGGTCAAATGCTGAAATTAAACCCGTATTTCTTCTTATTGCTTAAAGCGTCCAGCATGTCTCTGCGCGATGTGATACCCACCAGTCTTTCTCCGTCTAAAACTATCAGGTGCCTGCATTTACATTCACAGAGCATCTGGTAAAGTTTATTAAGCCCGTCCTTGATCTGGGTAGACACTACGTCTTTATTCATTATTTCTCCGCATTTAGTTTCCGCTGCCGAAAGACCCTCCGCGGCTATACTCCTTGTGATCTCCCGCTCGCTCACTGTGCCGACGACTTTTTCGTCATTTAATATGACTATGATACCGATATTATTTTCTCTCATCAGCATAGCGGCATCCTTGACGGACGTGTCTTCACCGGCAGTGACCACCTCGCCCGTGATAATACCCAGGTATTTTCTGCGGAACATCAAATTTCCCCCTTTCGGACAAGTATACTAACTATTACCGGTTTGGTCAAATAGATAAATTATAGGGAAAGACTCTATGCGAAAAAGGTACCAAAGTGCGCTATTTTGGTATAATCACGGTGATCTTTGTCCCTTTGCCGTGCCTACTTTCTAGGATCAGGGTACCGCCGTGGAGTTCGATGAGTTCTTTGGCGATGCAGAGGCCTATGCCGGTGCCCTTTTCTCCGGCGCCGGGCGTACGCCCGAATTGCTGGAATTTCCTGAATATCTCTTTAATATCTTCTTCTTTTATGCCTTGTCCCGTATCGCTGATGACACACTCGACCTCTTTGTCTTTTTCTTCCAAAACAACTTCTATTTTGCCTTCCGTCGTGAATTTTAACGCGTTCTCCAAAAGGTGCCTGAACGCCTGGGTCAACTTCTCCTCATCGACACACAATTCAATAGCGCTGCCCGGAAGAGAGGCACACAACTTTATACCTTTATCGGTGATCTTTTCCTTAAAATAGAGACAGGTATTCTTAAGAAGCGTCACTATATTCACTTTGCCTTTTTCGAGCTTAGTTTTGCCGGTCTCGATATCGGAAATGCTTAAAAGATCATTAATAAGCTTCGACAACCGGTCTATGTTAACATTGGCCAAATTCAAAAGTTCTTCCTGCTTGACGTTTATATCACCGGCTATCTTGTCCAGAACGAGGCATACCCCCTCCTTGGCTATGGATAGGGGAGTCCTCAGCTCATGCGAAACCGTCGAAATAAAATCGGATTTCATTTGGTCGAGTTTTTTCATCTCTTCGTCTATCTTGGCGAGATACCCCTCTTTCAGAGCGGAATAAAAGAACCCTATCAATGTTTTCCTTTCGGACGGGTCTTCGGTTATATCCGCAAGATATTCCTCGGGCGAGTGGATCGATTCCAGGAACATCCTTTCCTCAACCGCGTCTTTCAACACCGCGTACGAGGGGGAATCAAAGACTATCCCGGTGATCTCGGTGATCTTTTCGGCAAAACTCGCCACCTGCTCGCGGTTGATCTTTGGTTTGTCTTTCATTTTATAAAGTGTATGTGGATAAGTGTTTTATCCGTTTAAGCATGTTCGGATGCGTGCTCAAGATCTCCATGAGCTTATCGCCAAAACTCAGTTTTATCGATTTCTCGCGAAACGCTCTCAGTTCATTCATATCGATCGTCCCGCTTTTATCAAGATCTATCTGACTAAGCTCCCGTATCTCGCTCATCGCCCTCGACGGGTCATTGACAAAGAAAGCTTTAAGCCCTTCGACGCTCCTAAGAGATTCTTTATCGGTCCTCGCCGACCCGTAGACCAGCTTATACAAAGCCGACGCCAGAGCGCTGGACTTATTGCCAAGCTCCATGGACCCTTTGTCCGCGAAATATTCGCGTATCCTCGAGGCATACAGGATGAGAAGGTTCGTGATAAAATAAAAAACGAACGCGACTATACCGATCAGCGCCGTATTGGCCCCGCCTTCCCTTCTCCGGTCACCGCCATACCAAAGCGTGTGCCATGCGATGCGGTACAGTATCATGGGTATTACCGAAAGTATAGTTATCGTAAGCACGTCCCTGTTCTTCAAGTGGCTTATCTCGTGCCCCAGAACGGCTTTCAGCTCTTCTTTATTTAAAAGGCCCATTATGCCTCTCGTGACGCAAACTCTTCCGCTTTTAAGGCTGTTCCCAAAAGCGAAGGCATTAGGAAGAGCCGTCTCGGAAATACCTACTTTTGGTTTTGGTATGCCGGCTTTTTGGGCAAGTTCCGCTATCATCTGGTGAAGATCCGGCGCTTCTTCCGCGCTTACGTATTTGACACGCATCGACCATTCGACTATTTTTGGCCCTATCATATACTGGACAAACATGAGCAAGAGGGATATTCCGAGGTAGAAATAAAAGTTGTTTATGCCCATCGCTGTGCCCAACACAGTTATGATGGCATAAATTATGCCGAAAAGAACGGCCAGGAGCAGGTACATCCTTATTTTAAGAGACATGAAACTTCTCCCTTGTTAAAACATGTACTCCATCATTACCAAAACACGAAAGGCAAAGAGCATTGTGTAGCGACTTTTCACCTCTTTGCCTTTCGTCCTTTGCGAAAACCGGTTTTTGTTTATTTCGTTAATTTGGCTGCTGTCTTTACTTCTTCCGCCGTCGTGGCACCTTTCGCGGCGGTAGTTTTTCCGAGCTTTTTATGGTCGCCAGCATCGCCGTACTTTGCTTCCTCGCCTTTTCCTTCTTTTGCGCCCTGTTCCACGCTTC
>JADFYD010000155.1 GCA_015233235.1 Candidatus Omnitrophota bacterium
GTCGATAAAGAAGCGCTGGAAAAAGGTTTAACCGGCAGAGTAAATGTCTTTATCGTGGGCGACGGTACGGCAGGCATGGTTTCGGGAAGAGAAATAGAGGATAGAGACATGGGTAAATTGACCAGGGTAAGTTGCAATCCGGCAGAAGCGCGCAAAATGGTAGATTCTTACGAGGAGGAAGTGAGACTCTCTCCTCTCATGACAGTAAAAAGCTTTCAGGAAAAAATGGCCGCCCGCTTCGAAGGCGGCGCAGGGATGGCGTCACTTTTTGGTATAAAAGTTTGTTTTCATAAAACACAAGAGGGTTCCGGGGAAGGTACCAAGGTGTATTGGGATGTTGCCGGCATCACAGCGGGCACTTCCGATGAGGACGAACAAATATTCTGCGATCTCTTGCTTGCCGCGCAACAGACGTATAAAGGCGAAGATGGTATCGAGCATAAAGGGTTTGAAGCTTTGTATGCTTATCAGAGGGACAGGATTTACGGCAAAAAAAGTGCAATGCCGAAAATGCCTTCTATCCCCGGCATGAGCAGGGATGAGATTGAAAAACTCTTCGGCGGTGATCGGCCAGACCCGATCAAAGACAGGTTACTTTCCGACCCGGTGATCAAGGCGTTAATGGCTCATCAGGTGAAAGGTGAGGGGCTGATCATATCTTCCGATAAAGGTGGTTATATAAAGATAGGCGATGAAGTGATACCGGTGAAGGGACTTAAAAATAGTCTTGAAAACGCCGGTTTTTACGGGGTCATACCGTCAGAAGTTGTTTATGAAGGTAAAGACAATATTGACGCTGAAAGTGAAAGGGCTTACGAATTCTACAGACGTGAGAGTTCGGTACGTGGAAGATTGTGGATGAAGTGGGTGCAATTCAAACGCGGATTAAAAATGATGTTCACTGTTGAAACCATCGATAGCACCTTAAAAAAACTGAAGATTAAAAAATTTATCGCTCCTCCGCCTAAGGAAAAGTTCTCGAAAAATGTATTAGTGCTGGCATATCTGCCTAATTCAGATGAATTGATCGATAAAATAAAGGGGTTGGCTTCCGGTAAAGTTGTTAAAACCCTCACTGAACGGGATTTGAGTACACTCCGCGGGAAAATAGAAAGCTTGTTTGTAGGTAACAATGCTGTAAGTTTTACAAACGAAGAATTAGAGAGCATTTTTGCCGCGATACTTGCAAAAAGCGGTGATAAAGAATTGCTGGATTTTCTTAAAGGTATGACAGCAAAAGCGGGAGCGTCATCAACCTGGCTGCCGGCGGAAATGACGGATTCGCTTTCAGGAAAAGATATAACGGCGCGCGATCTGCTATATTCGATGGCGAAGGCTTTATCCGTTCACTCGCTTAAAAAAAAGTTGGCCATTTTGGATGAATTAAAAAATGTTCCGGCCGACGCGAACGCGGGCCGTGTCAGAAGAGCTTTTTCAGCGAAAGTACGTAAAGCCTGTGGTGTGAAAGCCACTGTACTTTTCAACCTAGCGCGTGCCTATGGTCAACCCTTAGATAAGATCGCGCCTGAGCTTGCCGTACTCCATAGTTCTTTGGGGAACGATGCGATCGCCAGAAAATACGCGTATTACAAAGAAGAGATAGAGTCATATGGTCCCGGCCGGCTGGCCGGTGCTTGCATGGGTGCGGCGGGTGGCTTGGCGGCGGCAGGTGTGATAGCGCTATTTTTCGGAGCGTTAACAAGTTGGCTACTTGTAGGCGCCATCGGTGTCTTCGCTTTTTCGGCCATCGGCGGCTGGGTATTCGGTAAGAGAAATTCGCCGAGGACCGCCGGCGAAGTCAGGTCATTCAGAAATTCCGCGATCGGTGGCGCGGTCGGTTTTGTGGCGGGTTCGGTAATATGGTTCGGCTTAGTCAGTGCTTTAACTGTCGGTGGGGGCACGGTCACAATTTTTGGATTTGCTGTAGCTATTCCGGCATTAATAGGTTTAGCAGTAGTAGGCGTATCAATGATTATTGGCACCTTACTTGGCGGATTGTGGGGTATAGGGAAACCTGTACTTGGTAAAAATTCCGCCAATTTTATGACCGGGCTAGCCGCTTCCGCGATCGGCGGCGTTGTCGGTGGTGTAGTTTTCATATGTATTTCCTCTGGAGTACTCGCGCTTTCCGTTGCATCGGCGGTGTTCACTGTGGGGGCTCTTATTGGAGCGGTTATGGCTACGATAAAATACCGGGCTTGGGGTATCGCCGCAGGTGGTGTGATCGGTATTGGTATCGGTGTCATGGTCGCGTTTTTGGCCCCACTTGTTGCCGCCGGGGCTTCGTGGGGGGTACTAATAGGGTTAGCGGCAACACTTTTCAGTAAATTCATAGTTCTTCCGGCGGTTGTAGTTGCCGCGGGTACCCTTGTTTACAGTCTAGTGAACAAAATTATGAGCGTGAAAAAAGACCTGACGGTGAGACAACTCTGGATAACCGCCGGCTCGACTTTGGGCGGTATTGTCGGGGCCGTTCTTTTAACGCTCGCGTTCCCGCACATTACTGTTTTAATGGCTGCGATCTCTCCGCTTGTTCTTACGATAACTATGGTCTCGATAGTCGCGATAGGCACGGTAGTGGGTATATTTAGCTTTAAGGCTCATCTTAAAACCGATGTCAGAAACCTTGATGATAATGTTAAGTTGGCCCTCATGAAACACAGTCTCAAGACCGGCGATATCGGCGCGGCCGAAAAGTACCTGAATGCTATACCGGATGGCGCGTTAAAGGACGAAGCCGTAGCGCTAAGAGACGAATACATGGTC
>JADFYD010000156.1:0-463 GCA_015233235.1 Candidatus Omnitrophota bacterium
GATCGAGTATCTGAGAACATAAGGCGCGAGATATCGATGATCATCCTGGAGGACATCGAGGATGACCGCGTAAGGAATTTAACGATAACGCGTGTCGATGTCACGAAAGATCTGTCTCTCGCTAAAATATATTTCCAGGCTTTCGACCCGTCTCATAATTATGACGTCGAAAAACTTTTGCACAAATACGCGAAGTATATCAGGGGAGAGGTTTCTAAAAGGATCAAAATAAGGATCATGCCGGTCCTCTCTTTCAGAGTGGATAAACTGGAGGAAGAACAAAAATCTGTTTTCGAGCTGTTCGACCGTATAGAAAAAGAGAGACAAGGAAACGCACCTAAAAGTGAAAGCGGGGAAATAAATGATGAATCTTGAGAATATGGATGTTCTGATAGAGAAACTCAAAGCTCTTAATAACTACGTAATTACCGGGCACGTGAAACCTGAGGGCGATTCGCTCGGC
>JADFYD010000156.1:561-2758 GCA_015233235.1 Candidatus Omnitrophota bacterium
ATACCGGATAATTTGCGTTTTCTTCCCGGGATAGAGCTTGTGCAGAAAAACCTTCCTGAAGGGTTTTCACCCGAAGTTATGGTGTTCCTTGATTGTCCTGTGCAGGAACGTATCGGTAAAGTTGTCAGATACTTGAGCGATAACATGATCGTCATGAATATCGACCACCATGTTAGTAACGAATTTTTCGGCGATTACAACTGGGTAGAGCCGAATGCCAGTTCCGCAGGTGAAATGGTGTATAACCTTATTAAGCGTGCCGGGATCAGTGTGGATGACGATACAAGAATGGCAATTTACGCGGCGATAGTTACCGATACAGGCATGTTTAACTATGATAACACCAATTCCGATACGCACAGGGTCGTCGCAGAAATGATCGATGACGGGATCAGGCCTAACTATATGTACCGGGAAATATTCGAGAAAAAGAATATGGAGGATATAAAACTTTTAGGAATGGTATTGGCGACGCTTGAGATGGAGGACGGCGGGCGTATTGCAAGCGTTTACCTGTCGCGTGAAATGATAGACAATAACGTATCCGAAAAATTCGCTTCAGATGATTTTATAAACTTTCCAAGATCCATCAAGGGCGTGGAAGTGGCGATGTTCTTCAACGAGAATACAACCAAGCGCGGCAGCGTTAGCGTAAGCTTCAGGTCCAACGGCAAGGTTGACGTTAATAAATTGGCGTCAACATTCGGCGGCGGCGGTCACAGGAACGCTTCGGGTTGTCTCATGGTATGCAGTCTCGAGGAAGCTAAAACACGCATCGTGAAAGAAGCGATGAAATTCATCGCGCAGGCGGAAGGCGGGAGTAAATAGCGTGCCAGTCGTTAGTCGTTAGTCGCTAGTCGTTAGTGTAAAACAAAAAATAAAACAAAATTTCTCTTGATTAAGCCAACGAACGATTACTAACGACTGATAAGGATGCGCTTTGCCGAATAAAACTAACGACTAACGACTAACGACTAAAACGCTTTGACGAATTTTTTTTGTTTTGGGAGATCGGATGGACGATAACTTTCTAGGCATTTTGATAGTCGACAAAAAAAAAGGCATGACTAGCCATGACGTGGTCTCGCTTATCCGCAGGCGTTTCGGCGTGAAGAAAGTGGGCCATGCCGGAACTCTTGACCCTAACGCGACGGGGGTTCTTGTGCTTCTTCTTGGCGGCGCGACAAAACTTTCTGGTAACTTCCTGAACGAAGATAAAGAGTATGAAGCCGTCATGAAACTCGGTGTACGAACCGCAAGCGGTGACCCGGATGCCGAGATAATAAGTGAGAAAGAGGTAAATGTCGGGGACGCTGAAATACGTAAAGCCGTCAATTCTTTTGTTGGCGAGATAGAGCAGATGCCGCCGATGTTCTCGGCGAAAAAGGTACAAGGCAAAAAGTTGTATCAATTCGCCAGGAAAGGGATAGAGGTGGAGCGCGAGCCGAAAAAAGTTACGATCAAAAATATTGAGATAACTGAGATAATTATGCCGCTGGTAAAATTCAAAGTGGTATGCGGTAAAGGGACATATATCCGTCAGCTCGTAGACGATATCGGCGAGGCCCTCGTTTGCGGGGCGCATCTACAGGACCTGCGCAGGACAAGGTCGGGTAATTTTCACATCAAGGATGCGGTCGAGGTGGACAAGCTTTTGGCGATGGACAGAAAGGCAGTGGAAACATTGGCCAAGTTATGGTCGGTTGCAAGTCATTAATAGTTTGGGGCAATGATGGGGGTGCCGCTTCAAGAGGTATTCCTACCGGGACGTTCGGCCTCCTCCAGCGGGAGGCCTCACTCTCGCTCCGCCTGCCGGCCCGCCTTCGCCATGTTAATTTTGACTGGGTAACGCTCAACCGGAGTTCGCGCATAAAAAGCTTATGGCTACGGCGGGACCAAGCCCGGCAGGCTTCGCGAAGCCCGTACGGAATACCTCTTGAATCGGCACCGCTCGATCCAAACGAATGGGGACAGGTGTCCTCTTAGCTATTTGCACGAGACACCTGTCCCCGTAGTCATGCGTGTGTCTCAAGGATTATGATATGAATATTTTTCACAATGCCTGCTGTTTTAAGTTCCCGTACGACGCACTCTATTCTTTGCACAAGGAACTGTATATCCGACTCTTCCGAAGCATCCATCCAGTTCCCGGTCTCTATCCCTATCAAAACATTACCGGGCTCCGCTTTTCTTTCTA
>JADFYD010000157.1 GCA_015233235.1 Candidatus Omnitrophota bacterium
CCGATCGGAGTTTGCGGTGCGCGCGGAACAAGTTTCGGAATTAAAATAACCGGCAAAGAAGCCGTCGTTTACGATTTTGAGAGCAAGATATTCGTGAAGGGGCTTACGGAGGATTTTACCGAAATGAACGACGAGTTGCTTTTGACCGACGGCTGGAAGGTGAATTTCGGACAATTCGAAAAACCCTCGCGCGTAACGGCGCTATCTGCCGGAGAGAGCGCCAATTGGCACTTGTGGCTCGAAGAGCTTGACGCTATCCCGGCAGAAAAAGCGGTGGACGCGCCGAGCCTCGTAAATTTCGCCGCGATAAACGAGACTCTGTCGCATCATAACATTTCGCTGATGTCCCTTGTGGCGAAGAACGCCGGGTCCTCAATTTCTTTTGTGGCATTCATTCTGTATGTGGCCCTGGCCGTCAATGTGGGGAGAGTATTTTTATGACGAATAAACCGCTCCTGGATGAGTATCTGGAGCAATTGTGGTATATGAAAGAAGAAGGGAAGACCTCGATCGATGCCCTTAAAGAGGCCATGAGAGGGCTTTTTGACTCGGCGGCGCTTGACGAGCTTTTGTCGGGAGGGTTGGCGGAGATGACGCAGGAATCCGCTATCGCCCTTACGAATGAAGGTGAAACCGAAGCCAGACAACTTATTAGAGCTCACCGTTTGGCGGAAAGAATGCTGCACGACGTTCTGGGAGGAGACTTTGAAAAAGGTGCCTGCGAGGTCGAACACACTGTTTCGGCCGAACTCATCGACGGCATATGCACGCTTCTCGGGCACCCGAGAGAGTGCCCCCATGGCATGCCGATACCGGAAGGCGAATGCTGCAGGCGTTCGGCCAGCGCCGCCCTGAGCTGTATAGTTTCACTCACGCGCCTGAAATTAGGGCAGTCCGCGCGTATAGCGTATATCAATTGCCGCAGCGACAAAGAAATACATAAACTCGAAGGGCTTTGCATACGGCCGGAGGCCACGATAAAACTTCATCAGAATTACCCGACTTACGTGATCGAATGCGAAGGCGCGAGTATCGCGCTCGATAAAGATATCGCCGCCAATATTTGTGTCTGGCGCGAAGCCAAAAGCGATTCGGAATCAGCCGCTCCGGGAACTGAAGCCGGCGAAAAAAAGACCGGGATATTCGAAAAAGTACGCCAGCTTTTCAAAAAGAAGGACAAAAAACGATAACGGGGGAGTAAGCATGCACCATAGAATCGAAGACCTGGAACAAAAAAGAAAGAAGCTGTTTTTTCTTCTCGGCGAGACTATGCACCGTCTGCAGAAGTCCGGAGGCGTCCGCTTTCTGTATACGTCCGACGGCGTCGAAGAAGAAAAAGAAGTGCAGAAGCTCATGCGGCTTCTCGACTATATGGACGACCGCATAAAAAAATTCGAAGAGATCTACGCCGAAGAAGAGGAAGAGACGGAAACGATCGAAGAAAATGACGAAGAGACCGAAGAGGAGATCGAGGAAACCGAGGAAGCATCCGAAGAAGAGGCCGAAACTGTTTGCGAGTGCCGCTCGAAAGAAGAGGCAGATCAGGAAGAGACCGATTTGTCGGATGAAAAGGAGTCAGTCGTTAGTCGTTCGTCGTTAGTCGTTAGTGAGACCGGGCATATGGAGGAAGCTGCCCTTGCGGCGGAAATTTCCGAAACCGGCGATGGTGCCGACGCAGAGATCCCCGAAGAGACCGCGCCCGGAAAGGCTGTCGAAGAAGAGCGCGTCTCCAGTGAAGATGAACCCGAAGCCGGCCCGGAAGAGCAGCTGAAAAGCATTTCCGCCAACGCGAAATTCGCGTCCGAAGCCGAACAAAAACTTTTCGATAAAACCGTCGAAACTCTCACGAAGGCCGGCGAACGCGACCGTGAATTCAGCATCGGCCAGATCGCCCACATCAAGGACAAGTCCGCGCTTCGCGGAGTATACGCTTTTGCCATGAAAGACGAAAGCGTTTTAGTGCGCCTGGCCGTTATGAAACAAGTCTCGCGCGTGAAAGACGACGCCAACGAGGAGATCTTTAAACTCGGCCTCGACGATTCTGACACCAAAGTGCGCATAGCCGCTATCAAAGGTATAGGCAGCCAGGAAAGCGAAAAATACCGGGAGATACTCGAGGCTCTCATGAACGACAGGGACGAGCGCATACGGGGTCTCGCGGTCACGTATCTGGGCATCTATTACGGCAAGGAAGGAATGAAAAAAGCGGTCTCTGCCTGGACCGACGAAAGCGTTTACGTAAAAAAGAGCCTGATCGAGATGCTCTCTATTGTTCAGCCCGAGGGAGCGCTCGTCACGATAAAAAATCTGCTTTCCGATACGGACGAAGCGGTCAAAAAGTCCGCCGAGGAAGCATTAAACAAATTTATGGCTGAAAGAAAAAAGGGAGGAAAGAATGTCAAAGGAAAAAAATGAAAAAAATGTTGCCGGCAAGATACTCAAAAATGTTTCTTACGGTACGGGTATTTTCTGCCGCAAGGTAATGGAGATAGGCAAAGTGACAGAGACGAAAAAGTGGAAAGAAGTTTCAAAGAGCGCGGAACACCTGTGCGGGACGATCGGCGAGAAGACCAAAGACGCGTTCGAAAAAGTTAAAAAAACCGTCGACCAGAGCGTCGAAGACATAAAGGAATCCTTCGAAGAAGGTATGGAGTCGCTCGGGGCCAAGGGCGAAGAGAAAAAAGAAACCAAAAAAAACAAAGTCGAGATAAAAGTAAAAACGGAGGCCGCGAAAGAAGCCGGCACAGCGGAGAAGA
>JADFYD010000158.1 GCA_015233235.1 Candidatus Omnitrophota bacterium
CTTGAAAAAGATTTTAGTAATGTTTATGGCAGTAACGGCGCTCGGGTTTTTCTCCGTTATCACGGCAGCCGGGGAGGAGGGGGCACAGAAAAACAAAGTGACCTTTAGCTGCGACGGGGGAGATCTCGCTTGTTGGAGCATTCCCGATTGGGCCAAAGGAAATCCCGATTACGTAGGTTTATCATGTGTCATGACTGATAAAATGGCGAACAACTCATGTAAATCTTTGGATATCGAATGCGATTTTTCAGGGTCAAGGTGGGCGGCCGCTATAGTGGAATGCGAAAAAAACATCGATATCTCGAGCTATAAAACAATTTCCGCCGATATTTATTCCCCAGAAAGCATTCCATCAGATTTCATGCAAGCGAGGTTCGTTATTACCGCGGGCGATTGGTATTTCTTCGAAAATGTTAAAGCGTTCGGTCTCACAAAAGGAAAATGGACCAGAGTAACGGCGATGTTGGATAAAGGCTCCGCGGGCGACGATGCACTTTGGAGATGTCCCAACAGTAAAGGTAAGAAGCTTTCGGACTATATTACCGATGTGAAAAAGATAGGCATCAGAGTGGAATACAACGCGGGTCCGAAAAATGCCGGCCCGGCGTACAAAGGGCCGATTTACATCGATAACATCGAGATCGAGTAACGGCTACTTTCTGAACATTGAATACGACTGCACCGTCGATTCCATCACCGTTTTCCAGAGGCGGCGTTCGGGGTTTACGCGTTTTTTTTCGGCTGTTGCCATCGATATAGGTACATGTATCAAGTGGTCGTTCCAGGAGCCTACCAGCATATTGGTCCTTCCGGTCATTCCCGCGTGCACCGCGCATTGTCCCAAAATGAGACAGTAATAAGAATCCATGGAATTCGCGGGGACGCTCCTTATGATGTAGCTGGGGTCGATGTACTTTACGTTCACTTCCATTTTTATTTTCTCGAAATATTTTTCGATCTCGGTTTTTAAATAAACACCGATATCTTTGAGTTTAATATTTCCCGAAGGGTCAAATTCGGCTTTTTCGCCGGGCTTGCGCACAAGTTCCTGGCCGGCGCCCTCGGCAACGACTATTACGGCGTGTAATTTTCTTTTTAAGCGGTTCTTCAGCGATTCCAAAAACCCCCCCGGGCCGTCAAGTATAAAAGGAACCTCGGGGATAAGGCAATAATTCACGTCCCCGCTGGCAAGTGTCGCGTACGCGGCGATGAAGCCCGACTGTCGGCCCATGAATTTTACCAGACCCACTCCGTTCGGAAAACCTTTCGCCTCGGCATGGGCGTTCTCAATGATGTCCATAGAACTCTGTACAGCCGTTTCAAAACCGAAAGAACGTGATACATAGTTAATGTCGTTATCGATGGTCTTGGGTATGGCGACGACTGAAATATCCAATTTTTTTTCGCGTTTATAATCGGCTATAGCCTTGGCGCCCTTCATTGTGCCGTCGCCGCCTACCGTGAAGAGTATCTTTACGCGTCTCCGTAAGAGCGCTTTTATTATGCTTTTTGCATCCTGCGCTCCGCGCGAAGAGCCAAGTATTGTGCCGCCCTGATCGTGGATCTCATCCACATTGTCGGCGTCGAGGCGAAGAGGCTCGTATTTAGAATTCGCGGTCAGGCCGCTGTAACCATAACGGAATCCCAGGATATCTGTTACTCCGTAATGCTCATTCAACTCCCTGACGATGGCCCGGATGACATTGTTGAGCCCCGGACAAAGCCCGCCGCAGGTGACTATTCCGCAGGTGAGGTTTTTAGGGTTATAAAAGATCCTTTTTCGCGGTCCGGCCAGCTCAAAAAACGTTAATCCTCCGGCCTCGCAGTGATCGGTGATCTCTCGCTGATGCACTTCGTAAAGCACGCCTTCCTGGTCAGAAATAAAAGTACTGCCTTCTCTGCCTAAATAGGGGGAATCATATTTGCACGGGCCCAGAGTCTCTATCGGAACAAGGTTTGCTTTCATGGCAAGATAATTATACCTGAGTGAGCGATGGATTGCAATTATTGAGAGGGAATCGAATTGACACGAAACGGCCGTCGCTGCTCGATTTGTTCCTACCGGGACGCTCGGGCGTAGTGCCGTGGCGGAGCGTCCCGTCCGAACACGCCCGACCGGCTCCTGCGGCCGGTCGGGCTCATCCGGCAGCGAGTCGGCTTCTCGCCCTGATTCGCAAACAAATGACGGGCTCGAAGTCCCAGCCCGACGTCGCTGCCGGGGGTTCGTACAGGACGCTCCACCGCGGCACTACTAAGACCGTTCGAAGTATTTGAAAAAGTTGAGAGGATGTGTTATATTTCTTGTCAGGACAAATTTTGCAAAGGAGAGGGGAAATGGCCGAAAAGTATAACTCAAGAGACATCCTTGAAATGGCGATAGGCGCTAAGGCGCGTGCGGTGAACATGTACATGGCGCTCGCCAGGAACAGTGAAAATTACCACGTATCGAAACTTTTTTCGAAATTCGCTCAAGAAGCCCAGCACGGTAAAATGAAATTGGTAAAATGGCTCGAGAAGCTTCCGGCGGGAAGACAAAAAGAGGCGTACCCGGGCGAACGCGCCCAGTTCTTAAGAGCCCTTGTCGATGAGAATACGTATCGCGTTACGGAAGCCGAGAGGCAGGCCCTGGAAAAGACCATCAGCGAAGAGGAGGCTCTTCGCGCCGGCATCAATTTCAAAAAAGATTTCATGCTTTTTCTGCACGATATCAAGAGGCAGGCTCCCCCGAAAGACGCGAAGACTATAGA
>JADFYD010000159.1 GCA_015233235.1 Candidatus Omnitrophota bacterium
CCCCTGTATGCCGCGTTCTCAAGGTCTATGTTTACGGTAATATTGCCGTCCGGATCGACGAAAAACAGGTCCGTATTTATAAGCGGGCGAAGCTTATTAGCCGATATACTTTCGATCCCGTTGTCCCGGAAGTAAGTAACAAGATCTTTTATATTCGCTCTGATCACATTGCCCGCGTATCTTTCGGCGGCGCCTGTCCATCCGTAAGTTTCAGGATTTCTACCGTTTATGGTCCTGCCGACTTTATATTGATTTTCCCGGAAAGCATATACTTTCTGCATTACCAGAAACTTTATTATGTTCAGAAAATAGGCGTTAACGAATTCCTGCAGACGCTCTTCTCCAAATCTCTTGTCGGACGATATTATGCTGATACCGGTTTTTGTCATCGTCAGTACTCGCAAATAAATTAATCTCCTGTTCACATCCGGTTCATCAAAATAGATCTCTTTTATATCGTTCAAATAATCTTTTCTGCTTTCAAGCAATGCCGCCTGTTTCCCGAATTCATCCAGGTCTTCCCCGTTCTGCCACTTATCGATATTCGCGACTATCCTTTCCGCTTCGCTTATATTAGCCTTAATTCTCTCGGGCGCCATCTGCGCGAGAACAGGCGCAGGCGAGGACGGCGCGACCTGCGCGGAGGCAGGCATTCCCAATGCCGCGGTAAGCGTTTCCGCTTCCTCCGCGAGAAGATCCAGGTTGGATCTGGGATAAGCTGAAGGTCCGTTATAATTTCCTGGAACTTCTGATACTTTTTCCGTCCCACAACCAAATTCGACCCACTTCCGGTATACTATCTCAGCATATGTCCTGGCTAATTTTTCAACGTTCTTGACATCTACGTTTATCTCGCCTTTTTGCGTCATGCCCCAAGCCTCCACAACTTTGGCGACATGATCTTCATTATTGTTGAACAGCCCCAGAAGATAATCCCCTAACAACCCATCTGCGCCAGACATGCCGGCAAGGCTTATATTCACTTCCAGCATCAGGTCCAACCACCTTGCGATCAATTCTATCTGCTCGTTTTCTTTATTTTTTTGTTTTTCTTTTGACACATTCTTTACTTCCGCGAGGTCGGCCAACCTGCCATATTCACATATGTCCTTGCCGGTCCGAAGTTCTTCCATAAAAAGTGCGATATTTTTTCTCAAACATGCCATCGTATTCCTGCCCATGTTATAAAAAAATGTCTCTTTAGTCCCGTAAACAGCATTTCTTATTTTTGCCCTCAACCGCGCAGCCTCATTATCATTGGAAACTTTGAAAAAATCAGCATCATTACGCCTATTAATTCCTCCGATCCTCATGCGCAAGGCCATTCCATGTTCTATTTTATTTTTATCCCTATCCAGAGGAACAACATTCAGGATAAGAACGTTCAACGCGGCTCCCGCCTCGTAAAGTTCTTTTTGAATTCCTTGAGCTTTCTTTTCACTGCTGTACCGTGCCGTACCTATGAATTCCGGGGCAAAATTACGATTAACCAATTGGTACGGAATCATAAAGATACCGTCATCCATATTATCCAACCATTTACAATGACGGTATTCAAATATTTTGCAAGTCTCATCCGCGCTTTTCTGAAGAGCAAAACTCCGATATCGGCCATCTTTTTCGATGTTCACATATTCCGGAGTGTCGGTCGCGACTTTTACGAGTTTAAGTTTATCGACATACTCTCTGGAGTTTTCCTGATCCGCTTTTGTCATCTCTTGCCATATAGCATTGACTCTAGGCCCGCCTACGCCCTTGAATTCAAGAGCAACGCCATATTCGATATTGTCACTTACGGCGAGGGTCAAATCGTCGGCACCAAGCCGGCCGAAATATGACGTAATATTTCCTGTTCCCGAGACAACCGCGGTAACATCCTGGTCCAAATACAACATCCTCCGTGCCCTTCTGCTTTTTTCAGGCGTACTTTTAGAGGCTCATCAGAACCGGTACTCTTGGGAAGTCTCCTCACGTTGAAACGCGTTTCTATCTCATCTATCTCGAGTTTACGGAACCCGGTAATTGCCCCATCCGAACCGATCTCGGGAATATTTACCGATGGGATCACTATGATCTGCCCCGCATCATCCGGACTGCGTGTATAAGCGACAGCTCCGTCTGCATTACGCATTTCCGGTAAAGTCTCATACACTACCGCGTCAACTTCATTAGGCGCTTTTTCATATCTCGCCTGTATTTCTGATAATCCTGCGATCCACTCTCTCATACTTGCTTTATCAACTTTTTTACCCCTGAGTTTGGCGTTTAATTCCTGCAGGTCCCTGACATATTCCAGCCGCCTTTCCCTGTCTGTAGATGCGCGCGACGGCGCCGCTTTCATGGCAGTAGAAGTCGCCGACACAACCGGCGCAGGTGCAAGTTTTGCGGTGCCGATCAGATCGGCCTTACCTAAATTATATTTTCCCGCCAGGACCGAGTCCCGGGATAAAGGATCTGCCGGAACGCCATCTGTCCCGGTAACGGTAAGGGGCTTCAACCCCGGAATACGGGCGAAGGCGAGTGCCACATACCCGATACCCGACTTGTCAGCCTTGACCGCTTCCGCGATCTCGGCATTGCCCTGCAGGGCCGACATTGTCGGTGCGTAGTCAGCCTTCAGAACATGCTCCCGCAAAAACCCGTATGTCCCTGAAGTGCTCTGCCGGCCGTACAATGTTACCGCCCG
>JADFYD010000015.1:0-17539 GCA_015233235.1 Candidatus Omnitrophota bacterium
TTCTCCGATGCGGCCATAGATGCCAGGCCGCACTTTTTGTCGTTAAAGATCGATGCCGAATCAACGGAGGTTGTTCCCTGGGACGGAAAATTAAACCCCAAAACGATCTTTATCGAAAAAAGCATCAGCGGCAGGGTGTGGACAAAAAACTTTATTTCGCGTTTTCCTTCGGCCGATCGTATCGAAGTCGGGTCGTTAAAAGCCGGGGCGGACCGTTTTTACGACCTTGGTAAAGCTTCCAGGTACAACCGTCGGCTCGAGAATATTTTTATTATCGAAAGTAAAGATTCGTTCATAAAGGCATGCCCGTGCACCAAAAAATATCGGCGCTGCGGTTATTGGATACTTAACCTCGGTTCGGGATGCCCGATCGACTGCGCGTATTGCTATTTGCAGGCCTATTCTAATGCCCCCGGGATAATACTTCCGGCGAATATAGAAAATTATTTTTTCCGGATAACGGAATTTGACAAAAAACTTTCACGGAGGATAAGGATAGGCACCGGCGAGTTCGCCGATTCGCTAGCCTTCGATAGGTACACGAATTATTCGAGAGAACTTATCCCGTTTTTCGCCGGTACAAAAAATTTAGTGCTTGAACTTAAAACTAAAATGATCGATGTAAGTAATGTGCTCAAAGAAAAACCGCATGAAAACGTGGTAATATCATGGTCTGTGAATACCGAAAGCGCCGCCCGCAAATACGAACTAGGAGGCGCATCTATCGGGGAAAGGCTCGCGGCCGCCGCCTGTGTCGTCAAAGCCGGTTATAAGATAGGGTTTCATTTTGATCCGATCATTTATTATCCAGGATGGGAAGCCGAATATAAGGGAATTGTAGAAAAGATATTTTCCGACAACAAATTGAATCGCAGTATTCAGTGGGTGAGTTTAGGGACATTGAGATATATTCCTTCTCTTAAACAGGCCGCCGAACAAAGGTTTTCGGACACCCGCCTGTACTACTCGGGCGATTTTTTGGAGGATAGTGACGGTAAACTGAGATACCCAAGAAAATTAAGAACGGATATTTATAAAAAATTCGTGGAATGGATAAGACGCTTAAATAAAACGGCGGTGGTTTATCTTTGCATGGAGCCCGATGATGTTTGGCGCTCGGCCTCTTTAGAACCCGGTGAATATTGAGTAAACGATATTTTTCCGCGAGAAAGATTGTTCGGGATTTGCAACTTTGGCAAAAATACGGTACATTTACTGTTAGGCTGTTAGTTGTATACTTGGAGAAAAATGAAAAATACGAAATTAACGGTATTGGGATGGTTTGTTTTTTTGTTTTTGTTTGTCGCGTTGAACGTTTCGCATGGTCAGGGTGAAACTGTCAAGGTCGTATCTGTCACGGGTGATGTTAAAGTTGTATACAAAGACAGCAATCTGGGCATAATCTGCACGAAGAATATGATGCTGCATGCCGGAGATTGGATCAAAACCGGTGAAAAAGGTTCTGTTGAACTGGCCTTCGATGAAAAAGCCGGGAATATAATTACCGTCAATGAAAACAGTCTTATAATCATCAAACTTGACGGATATTTCAAAATGCAGCTTATGGCCGGCGAGTTTTACGCGCTTTTGGAGAATGTCGAAAAGGGCGAAGTTTTCAGGGTATTGACGCCTTCAGCGGTAGCCGAAGCCGAGAATAGCGGGTGGGGGGCAAGAAGCGACGGTTCCTATACCGTTGTAATGTCATTCGATAACAAAGTCATGATCTGCGGGATCAATAAAGACGGAACGGTAAAGAAAGATAAGTGCTGGGTTGCAGAAGGTAATCAGCGGAGGACCATCAATTTTGAGGACCCTGGAAAAGCGGAAACCGCCCCGAAGGATCTCGTGAAGTGGTTCAAAGAGCAGGTCGTGGCATATCATGTGCAAAAAACATATGAGAAAGGGGCGGGTCCTAAAACACCTGAAAATAGTCAGGCTAATATAAATGCCGATGCCGGGAAACCCGCTGGGAACGGGCTCGGTAACGCGACGGTTATTGTCGACGGCGAAAAGGTCAATTTGCTGGAGTACCTGTATAAGCAACGTTTGAGCCAGACTCCGGATGTGGAAGTAAAAACAAAACAGTAACTGCTCATTGACATCAATTTGTGGTGTGGATGTCGAGAAATTAGAGATTAGAGATTAGAACTTTTGGGAGATATGGGGCGCCCGTAGCTCAGTTGGATAGAGTAGCTGGCTTCGAACCAGTCGGCCGCAGGTTCGAGTCCTGCCGGGCGCGCTATAAGTTTATATTATTTATTTTTAGTTATCTAACTATTTTAGGCATTAACTCTTTACTTTTGAAGAGAAACATGATACACTTTAAGCAAAACAGGAGGTTGCATATGAGAACTATAAATTTTATTTTTTGCGCGGTTAGCGCAGTGGGTATTTTACTTTATGCAAATATTTCATTTAGCGAACCGACAGTTTTGGCGTGCAGCGGGGACGTGAAGATCGTCCGCTCTGACAGCGTTACCGGTTACGCTTGTGAACCGAAGATGGTTCTAAAGACCGGCGACTGGATAACGACCAGCGGCGGTGCTTATGTCGAGATCTCTTTTGACAGTACCGGTAAAAATATTTCCAAACTTGAGGAGAATACGCTGGTGGTCCTGAAAAATACTTCCTCCGAAAAACTGGAACTTTTCGACGGGCAAGTAGTGACTTCTTTGCAGGGAATGAACGGTACCGATACGTTCACGATCAAATGTCCTGCCGGGCTTTGCACCGCGATGGGAACAGGCTGGAGCGTTTCAACCGACGGCGTTGATTCCGATATAAAAGTTTTCGACAGCAAAGTATACTTTAGAAGCATCAATAAAACCGGCACGGTCAGTAACGAGAAAATCTGGATAGAGCAGGGTTACTCGAGAAAAATACGGCAATATGAGACTCCTCAGGAAATGGTACAATTGTCCTCGTCCGATCTGGAGAATTTAAAAAATGCTCTCAATGTCTCAAGCAGTTCGTTATCGGGCGGTAGTGACAGCGGCGCCTCGGGTATAGTCGAGGTCGGCGGGGTAGGAATGAATGTAGGTTCGGCAGGTCTTTCAACGGGTGAGGCGAGCAGCCGATAAACCGGAAAAACATATTGTAAAATAAGGCGCGGAATTAAACAATAAGTTCCGCGCCTTTTTTATTTAATGCTTAACTGCGATTTACAGTTTTACGGCGTCTAGTGTATAATACCGTACTTATGAAAAAAATATCTGCGGCTGTCTTTACGGTTATGCTCTTGGTGGCTGTCAATATTGCGGAAGGCGGTAATACCATGTTTTACGCGGTCAGCAAAACTCCAACCCCTGTTCTTTCAACGTCGAATTTTTACAGCGTATTCGGCGGACCATCCGGAGATGAATTGCTGAAGGAGAGAGGCGGCCTTATACGTCAGGTAGAGTTTATCGCTTTGCCCGGAACTGTATTTAAGGTATACGGCAAAGTTAAATTCAGAGGAACAGAATTTTACAGTGTCCGGACCGACGAATATCCGTCTGAAATGGGGGATGAACTTTACGTCGATAGCCGTTTCATGGAAACTTCGCCCGTAAGACCTAAGAACCGTATAAAGATTTTGCAGACAAAAAAAGAAATTATCAAAAGGATGGTTGAATTAGAGGGCAAACCATATGTTTGGGGCGGCAATATAAGAGGTGGTGTACCGCTCTTACTTAAGTTCTATCCGCCGGCGGGAAATATATCCCGGGAAATAAAAAAAGAATGGATATTGGACGGTATCGATTGTTCGGGTTTGCTCTACTCGGCGACTGACGGATACACACCGAGAAATACAAGTTCTCTTGTAACATATGGAAAAGGTGTTAGAATTAATGGATTGGATGCCGCTGCCATAATGGGTAAAGTTAGACCGTTGGATATTTTGGTGTGGAAGGGGCATGTTGTGATAATTCTGGACGAGAAGAATATTATCGAATCCAGACAAAAATACAGTGATGGAGCGAAAGGCGGAGTGAGGATCAGGCCGCTAGTGGCCGCATTAAGGGAAGTAATGGCTGAAAGAGTGCCGTGTGATGAATATCCGGTGAATGGTAAAGCGAAGTGCTTTGTGATAAGAAGATGGTATGAGTGAATGTCACTTTTATTGTTTAAGGAGCATGTATGGGCAGGAGCCTGACGTATAAAATCTTGGAAAAGCACCTTGTGTCCGGCAAACTTGTTCCGGGCGGAGAGATCGCGATTAAAATAGATCAGACACTGACCCAGGATGCTACGGGTACCATGTCATATCTGCAGTTCGAGTCTATGGGTATTCCTAAAGTGAAAACGGAGTTATCCGCGAGTTATGTGGACCACAATACTCTTCAAGAAGGTTTCGAGAACGCCGATGATCACAGATATCTTGAGACGGTGGCCGCTAAGTATGGGCTGTATTTTTCGCGTCCGGGTAACGGTGTTTGTCACGAGGTCCATCTTGAGAGATTCGCGGCGCCGGGCAAAACACTTTTGGGCAGCGACAGTCATACTCCTACCGGCGGCGGGCTAGGGATGATAGCCATAGGTGCCGGTGGGTTGGATGTAGCCGTCGCCATGGGCGGTGGGCCGTTCTACCTTGTCGCTCCGCATGTGGTGAAAGTGGAACTGTCCGGTAAATTACGGAAGTGGGTCAGCGCGAAGGACGTGATACTTTACATTTTGAGTGTCATTTCCACAAAAGGGAACGTAAATAAGGTACTTGAATATTCCGGTGCCGGTGTGGGGACGCTCGGCGTTCCCGAACGAGCGACGATAACCAACATGGGCGCGGAGACCGGCGTTACCACGAGTATTTTCCCTTCGGATAATGTAACCGGGGATTTTTTAAAAGCGCAAAAAAGAGGTAAAGCCTGGATAGAACTCGCGGCGGATAAGGATGCCGAGTATGCGGAAACCATAAAGATCGATTTGTCGAAGATCGAACCTATGGCGGCGGTGCCGCACTCTCCGGGAAATGTTGTTCCGATAAGGAAAATAGCGGGATTAAAAGTCGATCAGGTCGCGATAGGCAGCTGTACAAATGGTTCTCTCAGGGACATGACGGTAGCGGGAAAAATTTTAAAAGGCGGTACCGTCGCCCCCGGCACATCTTTAGTGGTCGCGCCGGGTTCAAAACAGGTTTTTTCGATGATCGCTAAGAATGGCGTACTGTCGTCGATGATCGATGCCGGCGCCAGAGTTATGGAGAGCGCCTGCGGTTTTTGTATAGGTAACGGGCAGGCTCCGAATACCGACGCGGTATCTCTGCGTACGAGCAATAGAAATTTTGAAGGACGGTCAGGCACAGCCTCGGCCAAGATATATCTGGTTTCTCCCGAGGTAGCGGCGCTCGCCGCCCTTCGCGGCGAGATAGTCGACCCGATCGCTTCTAAGACCTTGAAATTCCCGGCGATAACTTTGCCTAAAATATTCGACATCGACGATAATATGATCATACCTCCTTCCGCGAGCAGAAGAAGCGTAAGGATCGTACGCGGCCCGAATATCGGGGAGCCGCCAAGGAATACGGCTCTTGAGAACAGTTTGCACGGTATGGTGGCCATAAAAGTCGGAGACAAAATAACCACTGATCACATTATGCCGGCCGGAGCGCGTCTTAAATACCGGTCAAATGTGGCTAAATACGCCGAATTTGTGTTCGAGAATATAGACAAGAATTTTTATAAAAGAGCGCTTGAGCTGAAAAACGATAATAAAGCGGTGTTCATTGTCGCGGGCGAAAGTTACGGACAGGGGTCAAGCAGGGAACACGCGGCGCTTTGCCCGATGTATTTGGGGGTGAAGGCGGTACTCGCGAGATCTTTTGAGAGGATACATTCGGCGAACCTGATAAATTTCGGGATTTTGCCGCTCATCTTCGGTGACCCGGCGGACTATGAAAAAATAGACAAGAATGATACGCTTTCCATTGATGATATTTTTGAGTGTCTGGATAAAAGCAAAAATATTGTTGTGAAGGATGAGACAAGGCATTTGGACTTCAAAATGACATATTCTCTTACCGACAGGCAGAAGAGCATAATAAAAGCCGGCGGGCTCTTGAACTTTACAAAGTTGCATGGCTAAATTTATAGCACTCTTGTATGTCGACTGCTAAAATTATTGATTCCCTCCTAAATATTCAATTTTTTCTTGACAGTTAGCACTCGCGATGTTAGAGTGCTAAACGAAGCGTCACAATAATTACAAACCAAAAAATACAAATGGAGGAGGGTAATATGGCGATAAAACCACTAGCAGACAGGATTCTGGTCGAGGTTTTGGAAGCGGAAGAAAAGACCAAGGGCGGAATAATCGTTCCGGACACCGCGAAAGAGAAACCTCAGCAGGCGAAGGTCATTGCCGTGGGTAAAGGCAAAGTGACCGATGACGGCAAGGTAGTAGCACCGGAAGTTAAACCCGGAGACATAATCATTTTCGGCAAATATTCGGGGACCGAGCTGAAATTTGACGGCAACGAATATTTGATGCTGAGGGAAGAGGACATCCTTGGCATAATGACTAAATGAGAACTAATAACCGTTTTGTAATTTAAGAGGAGGAAATACATATGTCAAAACAATTGCAATATAGCGAAGAAGGACGCCGAAGTATTCTTGCCGGCGTCGAGAAACTGGCCAATGCCGTCAAAGTGACGCTTGGCCCCAAAGGAAGGAACGTTGTTATCGAGAAAAAATTTGGCGCGCCGACGATCACAAAAGACGGCGTTACTGTGGCGAAAGAGATAGAACTTGAGAACGCGTTCGAGAATGTGGGCGCGGAGATGGTTAAAGAAGTAGCGTCAAAGACGAGCGATGTGGCCGGCGACGGTACGACAACTGCCACGGTACTCGCGGAAGCCATATATAAGGAAGGGCTCAAAAACGTTACCGCCGGTGCGAACCCCATGCACCTCAAAAAAGGCATCGAAAAAGCCGTTGAGAAAATTGTCGAAGCGCTGAAAGAAATGTCCACTCCGACGAAAAATACGAAAGAGATAGCTCAGGTAGCCACAATAGCGGCTAACGGCGACAAAATTATCGGCGAAAAAATAGCCGAGGCCATGGAAAAAGTCGGCAAAGACGGTGTTATCACAGTTGAAGAAGGCAAGGCACTTGAGACAACTCTCGAGCTCGTTGAGGGTATGCAGTTCGACCAGGGTTATCTTTCGCCTTACTTCGTTACCGATCCCGAAAGGATGGAGTGTGTACTTGAGAACCCGTACATACTGATACACGAAAAGAAGATCACCAACATGAAAAATCTTCTGCCTGTTCTTGAAAAGATCGCCCAGGCCGGGAGACCTCTTCTTATAATCTCCGAAGAGACCGAAGGCGAAGCTCTGGCGACCCTTGTTGTTAACAAACTTAGAGGCACATTGACCTGCTGCGCCGTCAAGGCGCCGGGTTATGGCGACAGAAGAAAAGCTATGCTTGAAGATATAGCCGCGTTGACGAAAGGTATGGCAATAACGGAAGACCGCGGTTTAAAACTTGAGAACATTCAGCTTCAGGATCTCGGCAAAGCGAAAAAAGTAGTGATCGATAAGGACAACACGACAATAGTCGAGGGTGCCGGGGCCAAAACCGACATTCAGGCTAGGATCGCTCAGATCAGGAAACAGATAGAGAGCAGCGATTCCGACTATGATAAAGAAAAACTCCAGGAACGACTGGCGAAACTTTCAGGTGGTGTGGCCGTTATAAACGTTGGTGCGGCTACTGAAGTTGAAATGAAAGAAAAGAAGGCGCGCATAGAAGACGCGCTTCATGCCACAAAAGCTGCTGCCGAAGAAGGGACTGTTCCGGGCGGCGGTGTGGCACTGCTGAAAGCCAGAAGGAAACTTGCCGATCTTAAGCTTGAGGGCGACGAAGCTACCGGAGTCAAAGTAGTTTACAAGGCTCTGGAATCTCCTCTCCGTCAGATCGCGACGAATGCCGGTAAAGAGGGTTCAGTTATCGTGCAGAGACTGGAAGCGGAAAAGAATGACAAGATAGGTTATGACGCGGAAGCCGATGAATTTACGGATCTCGTGAAAGCCGGCATCATCGACCCGACAAAGGTAACGAGAACCGCCATACAGAACGCGGCAAGTATAGCGGCACTTATGCTTACCACGGAAGTCGTCATATGCGAAAAACCCGAAGAAAATAAGGGTGGCGGCGGAATGCCGGCGGGTATGGGCGGCGGGATGCCGGGCGGCATGGGTGGAATGATGTAACCATTTGTCGCAAAATGAGTTACAGAGTTATGAACAATTGTAGCGCACCCTTAAGGGTGCGCTACTGTTTTTTTAAGTTTTTATAATGGTATCATGGTAATTTTGAGAATAAAATTTTCAATTTGACAGTTTAGAAAAACGTGTTACAATCAATAAAGTACTTCAGGGTAAGGTGAGCGTTAGTGCGATACGCGCAAATCCTTAGCCGGCGGTGAAGCCCGATAGATCGGGACAAGTGCCGCGAGGTTCCTTTCGAGGGACCTGAGCCCGTTAGAATCGGGCACCGACCGTACAGCCGGGATGGGAGAAGTGAAGGAAATATTTGTATTCTCTAGGCCCTGAAGTTTCAGGGCCTTTTTTTTCAGATGGGGTGCCGCACTGCGCGATTCTGCGCGCGGCGGTAAAGCCGTGCTCGAATCGCTCCGTGCGGCATCGTCGGTTTTCATAACATGCGATAAAACTATGAGTTATGTGCTGAATACAACTGAGGATATTATAGGAGATATTTCCGCTGGCAGGATGGTCATTCTTGTCGATGATCCATCACGCGAAAATGAGGGGGATCTTGTCTTCTCGGGGGAGAGTGCCACTCCGGAGAAGATCAATTTCATGGCTAAATTCGGTCGCGGATTAGTATGTGTGCCTATGGCGGAGAAAATAGCAGATCGGCTGCACTTATACAATATGTCGCAAAACGCGCAAGATCCTTATAAAACCGCGTGGTCTATTTCGGTTGATGCCAAAGCGGGCGTGACTACCGGTATATCCGCGCATGACAGGGCACTTACCATAAAACTTTTGGCCGATAAAAATTCCAAATCCGCCGATTTTGTGAAGCCGGGGCACTTGTTCCCGCTAAAAGCTAAACAGGGCGGTGTCCTGGTGCGGGCGGGGCACACTGAGGCATGTGTGGATCTTATGTCGCTTGCCGGCAGGTACCCGGTAGGGGTGATATGCGAGATCATGAACGAAGACGGCACGATGGCGCGCCTTCCTGAGCTTATAAAATTCGCGAAAAAACACTCTTTGAAGATAGGGTCTATCGAGGACCTTATACGATATCGCAGGAAGAAAGAGATACTCATCGAGCGTGTCGGCAAAGCGTTGCTTCCCACGATACACGGCGAATTCAGACTTTACGCTTATAGGTCCCTGATCGATGATTTCCAGCATATGGCGCTTGTGATGGGTGATGTCTCAAAAGGGAATATTCTGGTGCGTGTACACTCTCAATGCCTTACGGGAGACGTTTTTCATTCTTTAAGATGCGATTGCGGCATGCAGCTTGAAACCGCTATGAAAATGATCGCAAAACGGGGGAAAGGCGTTATATTGTATCTTTCCCAGGAGGGCCGCGGTATAGGGATCTTGAATAAAATAAAAGCCTATGAACTTCAAGATAGCGGTATGGATACGGTGGAAGCCAATGATAAACTGGGTTTTAAGGCAGACCTCCGGGATTATGGCATAGGCGCGCAAATACTCGCGGATCTGGGTTTGAAAAAGATCGAGCTTTTAACTAACAACCCGCGTAAAGTGGTAGGTCTCGACGGTTACGGCATACATGCCATAAAAAGAGTGCCGCTGGAGATAGAGCCGCAAATATTCAACATGAAATATTTAAAAACTAAAAAAATGAAGATGGGACATAAATTGAAGAACGTATAACAGGGGAGGATATCATGTCGAAAGTTAATGAGATCAAGGCAAAACTTGGGGCGAAAGGTAAAAAATTCAGTATAATCGTTTCGCGTTTCAATGAGTTCATCTCTTCCAAACTGGTTGACGGCGCCGTAGACGGCCTTATCCAGCTTGGCGCCGAAGAGAAGGATATCAGCGTGGTTTGGGTGCCGGGCTCTTTTGAAATACCCATGGTCGCAAAAAAAGTATCCGCGGGAGATAAATGCGACGCTGTTATCTGTTTAGGTGTTATAATCAGGGGTGAGACGCCGCATTTCGATTTTGTCGCTTCTGAAGCCGCGAAAGGCATCGCTCAAGTAGGCATGGGCGGTAAGGTGCCGTGCGTATTCGGTATAATTACGGCTGACAATCTCGAACAAGCAGTCGAAAGGGCAGGCACGAAGAGTGGGAACAAGGGGAGGGACGCGGCGTTCACGGCGGTGGAGATGAGCAATTTGTACGGGCTAATATAACAGGAGATGATCATGCGAAAACGCACACAGGCGCGCGAGACGGCGCTAAAAATTCTGTACGCCAAGGATATTTCCAAAGAAACTATCGGGGATATCAGCGAAAAATTTGACTCTTTTGAGCCTGAGACCGATCCCGATATTCTAAAATTCTCTAAGATGCTTCTGGATGGCGTCACGAATAATATCGAAAAGATAAACGAATACATATCGCAGTACGCCGTTAATTGGAAAATAGAGCGTATGGCCGTTATCGACCGCAATATCCTTCGCATGGCGATCTTTGAGCTGATATTTTTAGATGATGTCCCGCCTAAAGTCGCGATCAACGAGGCCATTGAGATGGCTAAGAAATATGGAAGTAAAGATTCCGGGAAATTCGTTAATGGGATACTTGATAAAATAAAAGATATAAAGAACGCAAGCTCATAGTTCAGGGTTTAGAGTTCAAAGTTCAAAGATTATACGGACGATGGATAACGTAACATACAAAGCCGATTTACATGTTCATACGGACTATTCCGACGGCACTTTTTCACCTAAAGAAGTGGTGGAACATGCTCTCTCCCGGGGCCTCGACGCCATAGCTATAACCGACCATGATAGTGTTGAAGGTATGCCTTTTGTACTATCCTCCGCTCGTGGCAGTACTGTTGAGATTATTCCCGCCATTGAAATCTCCTGCTTAGTATCTGATAAGGAGATGCATCTACTTGGATATTTTATTGACTGGGAAAATATTGTTCTAGTTGGCCGGTTGGCAAATATGAAAAAAAACAGGTTCCGGCGCGCCGAAGAGATGGTCGAGATGCTCAATAAGAACGGTGTTAATATTAAGGTCGAAGACATAATCGCCAAGGCGAAAGACGGCGTGATCGGCAGACTGCATGTCGCACAGGCCCTTGTGCAGCATGGAGCCGTATCAAGCGTTCAGCAGGCGTTTGACAAACTTATCGGGAGCGGTAAACCATGTTATGTCGGGCATCAGCGTTTAGAGTGTTTTGACGCTATTAATATGGTACTTTTGGCAGGAGGAGTGCCGGTCTTGGCGCATCCGGCCCTGGACAATATCGATACACATATAGAAGAACTTGTCAGATACGGGATAAAGGGAATAGAAGTCTATCACTCTAAACACAGCAAGTCGAACGTGAGAAAATATTTGGAGATCGCTAAAGAACATTCGCTTATCGCCACCGGAGGGTCTGATTGCCACGGGTTCAAAGAAAAAAAAGTTCTTATGGGAACCGTTACGGTGGGACGTGATACGGTTGACGCGCTCCGGAAAGAATCCGAAAAAATAAGGGAAAAGAACTTTGCCGCGAGATGACAAAAAATTTATGCAGCTTGCTTTGCGTCTGGCCGGAAAGGCAAAAGACGCGACTTATCCCAACCCCATGGTAGGGGCGGTAATTGTGAAGCGCGGCGTGGTCATCGGAAAAGGGTACCACAAAAAGGCCGGTATGCCGCATGCCGAGGTTGAAGCGATAAAGAACGCGGAATTATCACGTCATAATTGCCGCGGTGCCGAGATGTTCGTTACTCTCGAACCGTGCGACCATTATGGCAAAACACCCCCCTGTACGAAGGCCATCATAAGCGCCGGTATCGGCAAAGTATACGCGGCAATGCTCGACCCCAACCCCATGGTTAGCGGCAAAGGCGCCGCGACTCTCAGGAAAAACGGTATAAAAGTCGAACTGGGGTTGTGCCGCGAGGAAGCGGGGCGTCTGAACAGAAAGTACATAAAATATATAACAACCGGCTTGCCATATGTGACCATAAAACTGGCCGAATCTCTGGACGGAAAGATCGCCGCATCCGACGCCTCTTCCAAGTGGATAACGGGTGAAAACTCCCGGACCTTTGTTAAGAAAATGCGGTCACGGTATAACGCCGTTGTGGTCGGGGCCGATACGGCGATAAATGATGACCCGTCTTTACTCGGTGTGAGGTCTCTAAAAACTAACTTTTACAGGGTCGTGGTCGATACGACATTGAGGGTCAACGCCGCGGCGAAGCTTTTTCAAACTGCCGAGGTCTGTCCGGTCATAATTTTTACTACAGACCTGGCAAACAAGTCAAAAATAATTAAACTTAAGAAGATAGCAGGGGCGGAAATAGTTGTTCTTAAGAACGAACGCGGTAGAGTGCCGCTTAGAGCCGCTTTGAAATATCTGGGGGCGAAAGGCGCGGTCAATGTTCTTGTTGAAGGCGGAGGCCGCCTGGCCGGCGCCTTATTCGATGAGTCACTGGTCGATGAATGGATGTTTTTTATATCTCCGAAGATCATAGGCGGAGATAAGTATCTTGCAGTCAGGGGTAAGGGTTCAGAGTCGATTGACAGGGCTGTAAAGTTGAAAAATGTAAAATATAGAAAGTTCGAAGAAGATATTTTAGTTACCGGAGAAACATGTTCACGGGATTAATACAGGAAATAGGCGAAGTAAAAAAAGCAGAACGCACATCATACGGGATGCGTGTGAAAATATTTTCTCCGCAAATCGCAAAAGACCTGAATAAGGGCGACAGCGTAGCCGTTAACGGCGTTTGCCTGACAGCGGCGGATATAGATAAAGACACCGTTGTTTTTGATGCGGTAAAAAATACGCTCAAACAAACCGGTCAAAAACGCTTACGTGCAGGTGATCCTGTTAATATGGAAGGCGCCGCTAAAGTCGGCGATAAAATAGGCGGGCACATCGTAAGCGGACATGTGGAAGGGGAAAGAACCGTCAGAAAGAACGCGAAAACAAGTGATGGATGGATCCTGGAAGTAAATATGGAAAGCGGCGACGAAAAATATCTGGTCGCAAAGGGTTCCGTTGCGATAGACGGCGTGAGCCTGACGGTTTCTGATGTTCATAGCGGGTTCTTTAGGGCATTCCTTATACCCGTAACAATTGAAAAGACAATTTTGAAATTGAAAAAAACAGGTGATTATGTTAATGTGGAGTTCGATTTGGCTGCCAAATATTACGCTAGATCGACTGCCGCGGATCTTACGAAAGAAAAATTGCAAAGTTCCGGGTTTTAGATTAAAAGGAGGATGGAAAATGAGGAAAATTCTTGTGTGTTTAGTGCTGGCGGCTTTTACTTTCGGGTGGGTTTCCGCTTCTTCCGCCGACGAGGTCAAGGGGTCGCCTGTGACAAAGTTAGGCCGCGGCATCGCGAATGTCGTGACATGTCCTCTTGAGCTTTTTGCAGGAATGAAAAAAGGCGCCGACGAGCATGGTGTCGTAGGAAGCTTGACTACAGGTGTACTTTATGGGATATGCGGAACTGTCAAAAGATTAGCGGTAGGTGCTTATGAGACGGTTACCTTCCCGGTTCCGTTACCGTCAGGATATAAGCCGATATTGACAAACCCGGAGTATGAGTGGGAGCATGGGTTGAATATCCCGGTGGATAGACCCGATTTTTGAATGTAGCAGCATGGGCATAGCGCATAGGGCATAGAGCATGGCGAATTGGAATTGTGCCCTATGCTCTTTGCTCTATGCCCATGGTTTTAGACGCTTTTCGGGGCGTAGCGCAGTTGGCTTAGCGCGCCACGTTCGGGACGTGGAGGCCGTCGGTTCAAATCCGACCGCCCCGACCAGTTCAAACAAAAACGCCAGTCTTTAGACTGGCGTTTTTGTTTGAACAGAGCATTAGAAATTCGAGATTAGAAATTAGATTAAGTCTGACCTGCCCCCGTCTATAGCACCACTCTCAATTAGAGTAAACAGCTCCTTCCTGCGATGATCCTGCAGGTATACCTGCAGGAATTTTTCTCAAAAACTCATCCGGCGTCAGGTTGTTCAACGAGCTGTGCGGCCTCACGCCATTGTAATCGATTCGCCACTCCGTAACAATGCTTCTTGCGTGTTCCAATGACATAAACCAGTTCTCATTCAAACATTCATCTCGGAACTTGCCGTTAAAACTCTCAATATACCCGTTGTCTGTTGGTTTGCCTGGTCGTATAAAAAATAGTTTTATCCCTCGTTCATATGCCCAAGCATCTAACGCTTTACCGATAAACTCCGGTCCGTTATCTATTGTGATTGTCTCCGGCAGCCCATCCCTTAAAGCTATCTCATTTAATACTCTGACTACACGTACTCCGTTAATAGATGTATCTACTTCAATATGATGACACTTGCGGCTATAAGCATCGACTATCGTTAATGCTTTGATCCTTCTGCCATTGCTTAAGCAATCCTGCACAAAATCCATACTCCATACCTGGTTAGGCTGTGTAGCTTTGGGTAACTCTGTCCGTAATGCCGCGGCCATCTTGCGACGCCGTCTAATCCTTATAGATAGCCGCTCTTCGCGATATATTCGTTCAACTCGTTTATGATTAATCATGTATCCATCTCGTTTTAATAACACATGTAAACGCCTGTATCCGAACCTGCGTCGCTTTTCGGCCAATTCCTTTAACCGTTTCGTTATATCCGCGTCTTGCGGATCGCGAATAGCCTTATACGAATAACTTGTTCTCGCGAAATCTATAATCGCACAAGCACGTCGTACGCTCACATCATGCCCAAAGTCTTTAACCAGATATTCAACTGCTATGCGCTTGACCTTGGGCTTTAAAAGTTTTTTGAGATCAACGCCTTCAAGGCGTCGTTATCAAGCATAAGATTCGCCACTAGCTTTTTAAGCTTCGAGTTCTCATCCTCGAGCGACCTAAGCCGCTTGGTCTCACTTATACTTAATCCGCCGTATTTCGACTTCCAATTGTAATATGTCGCGTCGCTTATGCCGTATTTGCGACACATCTCTGTTACTGCCATCCCGGCTTCGACTTCTTTTAATGCGTGAATTATCTGCTCTTCTGTGAACCTTTTGCCCCTCATTTTGTGCCTCCTTAGGTTAAGTTTTACCACATTAACCTCTAATTGGAAATGGCACAGTTTTTAGGGGGCAGGTCACAGGGAGAAGATCCTGACTTTGTGTCGCAGTTCGGGCTAGGGTTTCAGATGCTCGAATATGACAGGGCGCAGGATAAATCACCTGACATGCACCGCGGTTTATTGGATATGCTCGCGGCTATGACGGGTGACAAGAATCCTGCGGATATCCTGAGTAAACTGTTTAAGTCTGATTTTATCCTCACTATCCGCAAGATCGACTGGAAAGACGTGACCGACCAGCGCAAGGCATGGGAAGCAGTCGCCAAGGCGTTGTAACCGTGGACATTTTAGCACTGTTTAGACAGAAAATTGCGTATGTTTACATGCTCTATCCCTTTCTCTCCGCCGCCCGCTCCTTCATCCATCGAAACTATGTATTTAGGGTAGTTGTCATTTATCGCGAGCAGATTGCCGTATTCGCGCTCGACGGTCTTTTTATCATGCAATAGATATGCCACCTGCACGTATATCCTTTTCCCGCCTTTTTCGGCTACGAAATCTATTTCCGTATTTTTAAATTCCCCGACGGTAACGGTGTACCCGTTAATTTTCAGATGGATGTAAACCATATTTTCCAATATTTTACCGATATCCGGGTGCTTGTAGCCGATTATGGAATGCCGGAGCCCGAGGTCCTCGAAGTAATATTTTTCTCTTATTTCAAAAACTCTTTTGCCGAAGATGTCAGACCTCCGAACCTTGAAAATGAACATGGCGCCGGCGAGGTGCGACAGATAATTGAGTATCACGCTGGGAGAGATGCTCAATTTCTGGGACTTGAGAAAATCGCTTATGCTTTTTGCCGAGACCAGGCTCCCGGTATTGTCGGCGAGATACTCGACCAGCCTTTCCAGGAAATTTACGTTACGTACCGAGTATTTCTGTACTATATCCTTAAAAAGAATAGTGCTGTAGATATTCCTTAAATATTCGTAGACAGTCTCATCGGTGAGTTCCAGATTCCGCAGAAAAGGCATGCCGCCGTACTTAATGTATTTTAAAAAACTTTCGTTATTGTTTTCAAGAGCATGAAAGATGAGAAATTCGTCATAGGATAAGCTGAATATCTTTATCTCGACGAACCTGCCGCTTAAGAAGGTGGCGAGCTCCGATGAGAGCAGATTGGAATTACTACCCGTGCAGTAAATGTCGAAATTTCCCGATGCCTGCAGGCTCTCCAACGCTTTTTCAAAACTCTCAATTTCTTGTACCTCGTCCACAAAAACATAGTATTTTTTTTTGCCCTTAACTTTGCTGGCTATATGCTTCATGAGATCGGAGTGTGTTTTAATAGTCTCGAATTCATGCAGTTCCTTGTTGACATAAATTATGTTTTCGTCTTTGACGTCGCGGTTGTTTTTTAGAAAATCCATTATCTGGCGCTGAAAATAACTTTTGCCCACGCGGCGCTGGCCTATGATGACCTTTATGATATCCTTGTCCATGAACGGCTTTATTTTGTCCAGGTATTTATCTCTGCTAACATAAGTTTTAAACATACTTCACTCTCCTTGCAGTAGTTCAGTATATTGTAAGTATACTTAAAATATCCAAAAATGCAAGCAAGATTTTCCAGATCCGATTTCTGTTAAATCTTTCGTAATTTCCACTTTCATAAAAATATGTGGATTAGCACGTGCAAAATCAATTATAATACCCCCGTCTAAGGGCGTGCTTATTTTCTCATGATCAAGCGAGCAGAAATTACGTATTCCGGAAATGTTCAGGGTGTGGGGTTTCGCTTTGCCGCGCGGAACATTGCCGGCATGTTCCATGAGATAAGCGGATATGTGGAGAATATGTCCGACGGTTCGGTCTCGGTCGTTTGTGAAGGCGAACAAAAGACGGTAGAAAGATTTATCGTGGCTATAGAGTTGGAAATGGCGGGATATATCCGCGACGTAAAAGTTTTGTGGAGTGACCCGACGGGTGAGTTTAACGGGTTTAAGATTCGGCATTAAGACAAAAGGATGTATATGAAAAAGCTGATTTACCTGATAGTTGTATCCGCTGTTTCTTTAATATTCCTCACCGGCTGCCAAAGCGTAATGGATAAATTTATACGCAAAAAGAAAGAAGAGCCGCGGACACAAAAATATTACGCCGTGCATAAACTTGACGTGAAGCCGACTCTTGAGCTTTACACCAAGCGTTACGTTTACTGGAGGAACTGGCATACGGAAATGCTGAAGGTGCTTAACGATGTCAGCCAGAAAAGGAGAGCCACGGCCATTGATCAGGAGATAGTCAATCTGAGCGACATGTGGAACATGCTCGAGGACGAA
>JADFYD010000015.1:17596-18719 GCA_015233235.1 Candidatus Omnitrophota bacterium
AAAATACAGACCGTGATCAAGAGGGGAGATGTCACTACAGGAGAAGAGGTCCGCATCCGCAGGGAGCTCGAATCTTTTGGCAGAGAGATCAAAGTTAAATACAGTTACACGGATATGAAAGGGTTCATCAGAAATGATTTCAGACAAGCGTGATATTGAGATAAAAGCGTTTGAGGTCGGGCCGATAGGGACAAATTGCTATTTGACTTACGACGGGAATAAAACCGGCATATTGATCGATCCGGGTTATCCGGAGACGGCGATACGTGACTTTATACTCAGGAACGACTTAAAGATCGAATACACGGTGAATACTCATGGCCATGGTGACCACATAGCGGGAAATAAATTCTTTGATTATCCTGTATATATACATGAACTTGACGAACCCTTCCTTACCGATGGGGCAAAGAATCTTGGTTTTTTTGCGGGCATGACCGTCCCGAAGGTCAAAGCGTTTAAAATATTAAAAGACGGCGATAAGATTTTGGCCGGCAAACTAGAGTTTACGGTAATACATACTCCGGGGCATACTCCGGGCGGTATATGTCTTCTTGCGGGTAATGTCCTTTTCGCGGGTGATACACTTTTTCACGAAGGTGTGGGCCGTACGGATCTTCCGGGTGGCAGTCAGAAGGCACTGGAAGCATCGATAAAGAACAAGCTTTTTACTTTACCCGATAATACGAAAGTTTATCCGGGCCACGGCCCGGCGACGACGATCGGGCATGAGAAGCGCAATAACCCTTACATAACGTATAACTCTGAACTTTGAACTCTGAACTATGAAAGAACACATCGATCAGTTCATCTACTTTATGACCGTCGAGCGCGGTGTGAGCAAGAACACGATCCAGGCTTACAGGAGAGATCTCCTAAAACTTGCCTCATATTTTGAAAAGCTAAAAATAAAACTGAATTCGGCCAAAAGAGAGACAATAGTGGATTTCATGATGTCTCTTAAAGATAAGGGGCTCGGGGACAATTCGATCTCCCGTAATCTGGCGGCGATAAAGACATTCTGGAAATTTCTTGTGGCCGAGCGCGTTACGGAAGATAATGTCGCGTCGCTCGTGGAAACACCCAGGGTTTGGAAAAACATACCCGAGGTGCTTAACAAAGA
>JADFYD010000160.1 GCA_015233235.1 Candidatus Omnitrophota bacterium
GGAATTCAGACGATTAGGTAAAAAGAAGGTTTTTAACCCGAAAAGAATAGGGCTTATACCCGATCATTTTATTCCCGCGAAAGATGTTAAAAGCGCGAATCAGGCGCTTATACTCAAGAACTTCGCGAAAGAATACGGCATTATGAATTATTTTGAGGTAGGCGAGATGGGTGTCGAACACGCGCTTCTGCCTGAAAGGGGGCTTATACTCCCGGGTGATGTCGTCATCGGCGCGGATTCCCACACCTGTACGCATGGCGCGCTCGGCGCGTTCGCGACCGGCGTCGGCAGTACCGATCTAGCCTATGTAATGGCTTTTGGCGAGTGTTGGTTCAAAGTGCCGGAAACGATAAAACTTGTTTTCACGGGAAGATGTAAAAAATGGGTTACCGGCAAGGACCTTATACTCCATGCCATAGGCGACCTTGGCGTTTCCGGAGCCATGGGAAAGGTGCTTGAGATCACCGGAAGCACCATAGACAAACTTTCTATGGATGACAGGTTCACAATGAGCAATATGGCTATCGAGGCCGGAGCGAAGGCCGGGATAATACCCGCGGACAAGATAACTGAAAGCTATGTAAAAGCCGCTATAAAAAAATACGGGCCTCCCCGAAAAGGCTACAAGATCCAGAGAAGCGACAAAGACGCTGTTTATGCGGAAGTCAGGGAATATGACGTATCTAAAATAGAGCCGGTTGTTGCCGCTCCGCACCTTCCTTCGAATGTTAAATCGGTGAAGGAACTCGGCGATGTCAGGGTCAACCAGGTAGTTATCGGGTCATGTACGAACGGCCGGATCCTTGATCTCAAAAGAGCGTCGCTGGTACTGAAGAACAAGAAGATACATCCCGGTATCCGGCTCATCATAATACCCGCGACCCAGGCGGTCTATCAGGAAGCTCTGAAAGAAGGATATATCGAGATCTTCATTAAAGCCGGCGGTGTGGTGTGTACTCCAAATTGCGGTCCTTGCCTCGGCGGACATATGGGTATACTTGCCGAAGGCGAAGTGGCGCTGGCTACGACAAACAGGAATTTTGTCGGACGTATGGGGCATCCGAAAAGTTTTGTTTATCTCGCGAACCCGTCGGTCGCGGCGGCGACGGCTGCCAGGCGAGCTATGAGGTGATAGCGGAGGAGCTTAACATGAAATTTAAAGGAAAAGTCTTTAAGTTCGGCGATGACGTGAATACCGACGAAATAATACCCGCGCGGTATTTGAACACGATAGACCCCAAAGAACTCGCGGAGCATTGTATGGAAGACGCGGACCCGAAATTTGTTGATAAGAAGAAAATCGGCGATGTGATAGTCGCCGGCGACAATTTCGGATGCGGTTCAAGCAGAGAACACGCTCCGATCGCCATAAAAGGCGCCGGTATTTCATGCGTTATCGCGAAAAGTTTCGCGCGCATATTCGCGCGTAACGCCATTAACATAGGACTTCCTATCTTTACCAGCCCGGAAGCCGCAACCGAACTTAAGACAGGAGATACGGTTTCCGTCGACGCGGACAAAGGGGAGATACAAAAAGCGGGTAACACAAAAGTTTACAAGTCCGAAGTTTTCCCGAAATTTATCCAGGATATAATTAAATCAGGCGGGCTCATTGAGTACGCCAAAAAGAAAAAGAGATAATATATAGGAGGAGAAATGTACAAGATCGCTGTAATACCCGGAGACGGCACAGGCCCCGAGGTAATTCGAGAAGGATTGAAAGTTTTAGACGCAACGGGATTAAAATATGAAAAGATCATGTACGATCTCGGCGGAGAAAGATATAAAAGGACGGGCGAAATTCTTCCTGACAGCGTTATAAAAGAGCTTAAGACCGTGGATGCTATCTATTTAGGTGCAGTCGGTCACCCTGATGTTAAACCGGGGATCCTTGAAAAAGGGCTTCTACTTAAACTTCGGTTTGAGCTTGAACAGTACATTAACCTCAGGCCCGTTAAATTATATCCCGGTGTTTGGACGCCGCTGAAGGACAAAGGGCCTAACGAGATAGATTTTGTCGTTGTCCGCGAGAACAACGAAGGGCTCTATGTGGGCGAAGGCGAATTTATTAAGAAAGATACACCGGACGAAGTGGCCATACAAGTTTCGCGCAACTCCCGAAAGGGCGTGGATAAATGTCTGAAATACGCGTTCGAACTCACGAAGAAACGCTATAAGAAAAATACGCTGACGCTTGTCGGGAAGACGAACGTGCTTACATACGCGTTTGGTCTCTGGGATAGGGCTTTTAAAGAAATGGCGAAATCGTATCCCGACATCACGACCGATTATGCCCATGTTGACGCGACGTGTATGTGGATGATAAAAAATCCCGAATGGTTCGACGTTCTTGTTACCGACAATATGTTCGGTGATATTATCACAGACCTCGGGGCGATGATACAGGGCGGTATGGGTATAGCCGCGGGCGGTAATATCAATCCCGAAGGCGTGTCTATGTTCGAACCGATAGGCGGGTCAGCTCCTAAATATACGGGCAAAAACGTGATCAACCCGCTGGCCGCGATATGCGCGGGCGGCATGATGCTTTCCGAGGCGCTTGGAGAGAGAGAACTCGGCGACAAAATAGAGAAAGCGGTCATGTATGTGACGGCGAACAAACTTAAAAGTCTGGCTGCCGGTAAAATGGGTTACTCGACAACAGAAGTCGGGGACCT
>JADFYD010000161.1 GCA_015233235.1 Candidatus Omnitrophota bacterium
GATTTCTTGGGACTTACCCGTCCAATCCTGCAATTCAAGCTTCATCGAATCTTCTAGTTCATCAAGTCTGAAGTTAAGTTGTCCGTGAAGTGTTTCAGCCATCCTGTATTCATGAGTACCCTGCCCGTATTCGGCTAGGCCCTCCTCAATAAATTCGATATATTCTCCCGGCATACCGGAACGACCGGCGCGCCCGTGCTTCTGTCTATCGGTCCTGATAAGAGGCGATTTCTGACCGATAAAACACAGCCCGAACATGTACCGGGAGAGGATCATATTCTGGACATCGTTACGCACACTATCGCTCAAAGCGGCCTCTTCTCCGTTAGACATCCCCGCCAAGGCGCCGAACGCGGATTCGAAACAAAAAATGACAGAAGGTCTGAATAGTTTGGAAGCAAATTTAAAAACATCTATCGCCAACGTACAGGATGCGCTTGGAAACCAAAAGCACCTCAAAACAGACCTGAATACCATCAATACGTGGTCTTATGCTGATACTTATTTTGTGCCGATGAGAAGAAAACGTATTGAAAGTTTAACTAACGAAGAGATCGATCACGCTAAAGATGAACTAAGCCTCAGGCAGCGTGTTATGCAACAGGTTTACTATGCTGCGCAGCTCTGCAGGGAGAACGCCGAGAAGAATAACCGTATGGATATGGATAAACGCAGCGTTTTTGGGCCGCAGACCGAATTATTTAAGTGGAAAAGGAATGTCAATACCGAATTTCAAAGCATCCCCCCGGACCTTGCCGTGACCATCAACGGGGTCATATATGAGACTCGCGCCTCAACTCCGGGTATAGGGGAAGAGTCTTTCCGTTCGGATATTGTCGATATGTTGTCCCGAAAGTCGTTTGATACACCGGACGGCCGGCGTAAGTTTGCCGCGTTGCTTAATAAAATAAATGAAGCCGTGACGGCGCGCGTAAAAAAGACTCACACAAGATTTAAACCCGTCCTTACCAGAAATGGTCTACTCATACGCGGTTTCGACGTGTCTGATCCGGATGAGCTTGAGAAGAATTTTCAGGCTGTCCTGAAAAGATCTTTTACGCAACTTACTGTAAACGACGTTCTTGATTTCATAAGAATGGACATAAAAGAGAACAATAAAGAAACTCTCAAGCAATGGATGCGCACCGAACCGCAGACATTGCTATCGCTCGCAAAAATGCAGGACGGCGTGGGCAAGATCATGGTTGAAAATCTTGTGAATAAATATTGGAACGCGATAGAGACGGCCAAGAAAAGGGCTCGAAACGATAAAGACTACGCCACACGTGAAGACGACATAAAGAAAGAGCTTGGAAAACTCAACTGGGAAATTGCCAAGGTATTCGGGCACTGGATCAACGGTGAAGAGGGGCTCGCTCAAGGGCTTAGCGCGGAAGAACGCATACAATTTATTAACGGTGTGACGCTGAAAAATATACTCGGCGCGGGGAAACTGGACCATTTGGATAAAGGCATGATCGTGGATTATATGTGCGAACAGCTCTTCGAGGTCCGCAAAGATTCCGTGAGGATAACCGAGGAGGAGATAATTTTCGCGCTTGAGACAGTCCGCACGGTTTTTCTGGCCAAAGAGGCGAGGCTGCGTGAAAGAAAGATCAAAAATCTGCCCATATCCCCGCTTGATTATCAGAAAGAACTTAAAAAGATCTACGATGAAATGATGAAAGATCCCGACGTTCAAATGAGGACCGTCGCGCAGTGTTTGGCCGATAATAGGCTGCAGAAAGCCAAACGCATGGAAGTTGTTGAACAGGATAAACTGAAAAACGTCAATATCGCTGACAAAGAAGGGCGCAGGCCCGCGTATAAAGCCTCGGCTGAGAAAAGCACTTCCCCCGAAGGGCGATTACATGTCACGGCGCAAAAACCACCTACGTTTATCGAGACTTTCATCGAGGCCTTGAAAGAGCCGGCTCCTGAGGCCGCATGGGTCAACGGGCAAACGGTTGAAAACACCGAAAAGATAAAGGGTGCGCCGGAAAAATTCTTCGGGCAGGTTTCGATGGTTATTAAAGCTGTATTAGGTCCCGTATTCTCAGCCGCAAAAAGGACTGTCGTCAATATCTTCAGGAGACTTAGAACGGTTTTTACGGTAAAAAAGACCGGTGGCCTTGAAGTTGTAAAAAAAGCGCGAAACGTCGAAGGCGGGGTACAAAGGCCGGTTGTTGAAGGGAGGGGTTTCCGTGCCGCCGGGGCTGAGACTCCCACCGAGATGATCGTCGAGAGCCAGGACAGGGTAGTTCCCGTGTTCACGGACGGTGTGAGTGTCCGCACGGCCGACGGAAAATATGTAACGATCAGCGGCCCCGAGCAAATAGCTCTTGAGGAAAGTATTAACGAACTTAAAGCGGAAAGACGCGCTCAGTTGGATAACGGCGCCGCGAAACAGGTTGACAAATTGATACAGTCTAAGCAGGAAGCTCCGGCGCTTTATATGTCCCAAAACGGACGGGCTATAAGGGTGGTCGTGATGTCGGCGGAAGAGATCAAGGCCGGAGGCCCAGAACAGGCGGTTCAGACTATGGCGGCTGCGGGTATAGCTGGCACTCTTTCTCCTGACGGGGAGATCATAGCGGTTTTTACGGGGCTTACCGGGGACTCGGCTTTAGACGAGAACAGGAAACAGTTTCTTGATAAATTGGCCGCTTAT
>JADFYD010000162.1 GCA_015233235.1 Candidatus Omnitrophota bacterium
GCGCTTCGATGACTTCGCCTTTCTCATTCTTCGCGAGATACCTTTTTGCCAGGACTTTTTTGGCGTTCTCCGACAGCTTTATTATGTTCTCTTGTCCGGCCATTTTGCTCACCCTCCTGATTGATATTATTGATAATTTCTTCCCGAAAAAATTTCACGTTCGGAGTATAACACACGTGAATTTAGCTGTCAACAAAAAACACAATAAGTTGTGTTAATATTTTTTACCAACACAACATATTGTGCTTTATCGACGGAAATGACGAAATATAAGCGGAAATGTTTATTTTTTTTCTTTTATTTTCAGCGTGTCCTGGAACTCGCTTATGCCTGCCATAAGCGCTATCGTCCCGCCAAATATTAGGAGTGCCGGAAGAGTGCCTTTTATGAACATTTTGAAGGGGTCAATCCATCGAAACATGAGTAAAATACCCGCGATTATCACCGCCGCACCTACTGCTATACTTAATATTTTCCCCATGCGTGTCACCTTTTTCCTTCAAACGGAGTATATCATAAACCGATTATTTATCAAGCCTTTTAGAGTATTATTTTTTTTCTTTTTTCTGCGTGATTACGCTGGATTCGATCAATTTTTTACCAGCGTCGAACAAAAGATATACCTTTGTCCCTGAAAAATAATCTCCGTACCCTGGTTTGTAAACCCACTTTGACCGGCCGTTCGGTTTTGTCAGAAATGTGGACGGTTGTCCGTACTTCGTCCGTATCTCATCCTGGGTCTGTCCTGGTTTTATGGCGCCGGTCTCGACAGCGGCTTTAACGGCGTTAAAAACACTGGTTTCATCCGCCAAGGCCTTCTGGCCGCTTTCCATGCTCTTCCCGACTTGGATCAGATTATCAAGACCCTCACCGGCCGAAGCCGTCACGCTAGCTGCGACGGATAAACCAAAACCCAAAATGATCGCGTATGATAATTTTAATGACATTTTAAACCCTCTTATTTTAGCGTGATATTACTGACATAGACCGGGCCGTTATACGGTTCACCGGTGTTCTTTTCACTGGAAGCGTTATATTCTATTCTTATCGCGACTCTTCTTACCCGCGTAATGTTCGATAAAAGCCCTTTAGGCGAATCGTTCTCCTTAACTCGCCAATAATCCGTCTCATTCTTATTGTTCACATCAAGTTTAGCCTTGACCGTCGTCCATTTTCCGCGTTCTAACTTTACGGGGCTCCTCATCTCGACAAAATACCACGGCCCAACGGTCAGGATTATCCTTGCCTGCAGAAGTTCGGTATGAGCCTTTTTGGGGAGATAAATGTCCGCCGAAATACTTGAATATCCCGTCATATCCATATTGAATTCGCGCTCAGCGCATGAAGCCCGCCATTTGTTCCCAGGGAAATCCCCAACGACCATAAGCGCATTACCAGTTATGGCTTCGTCCGTGCCTACAGAAACAGCGGTTGTAACATAGTCCTTGGAATCACCCTGCCAGTCAGGGACATTCCATCCGGACGTCGTACCATCCTTAAAGTCATATACCATTTCGGTGATCGCGTAAGCCGGCAAAACCAGCATGCCAAGAAGTGCCAGCATTACTAAAGTTTTCTTCATAACTGCCCCCTTTTTTACAACATTATTCATTACAGCTCATCGTCGTCGGCCTTTTTTTCCGAATCCGCTTCCTTAATCCCTTGTATGTAATAGTGAGCTCCATAATAAGTAAGCTCGATCGTAGGCTGGTATTTAAGAACTATGAGCTCATAGCTATCGTCGACACCCCAGTGTGTCTCGAACTGTCCCGGCAAAAAATCGCTGGGCTCTCCGTATTTCTTGGTAAGGGTATCCTCAAGGCTTTCCTTGAACTCCATGAGGGGCACAGGATCGATAACATCCGGCCACTGGATCTTTATCATCGAAAGGACTTTGGTCGCGGGCGTAAAATAAAAATTAACAAAACATCTTTTGCCGTACATCGTATCCTCGAAAGACAGGCAATCCCTATTATCCGTAACGTTTTTTCCGCTAGCCGTGCCTTGGGACATAACATCGCTGCGGATGGTCCCCCATTTGTAGCCGTCAAATTCAAAAGCATAGGCCGATATGCCGAATATTATCGCAAGAAAAAATACGGCAAAGAATTTCTTCAAAAACCCGTTCTTGGGCCCGTCCTTTTTCATCACAAATGCCAGTTTAACCGTAACGTGTTTTTGGTCCTGCCAGGGCCAAAGCATCGCGATGACGGTCTGCCCGTCCTCTTCTTTCTTATAGAGTGTCTGGTCGGGCCATAAGCCGCCAAACTCTTTTGTAAGTTCAGCGTCCTCCTTTGTCAGGCGGCTGCCCCTGGGCTTGGCCGCGGGGCCGAATACGCTTTCCATCACAGGTTCCCATTTTTCTTTTTCAAGGGATAAAAGTACAAATTCCGAATAGTTATCTTCCATGGCCCTTTTTTCGCCGATACCCGCACCCGTGAACTTACTTACGATATCTTTTAAACTTATCATTTATTTAACCTCGGTTTCAAGTTTAGCGATCAACTTCTCTATTTCCGTGATAACCGGAGCCGGAAGCAATTTTAAAACACGTATCTCTTCTTTAACCGAACGTATACCGCCGATAAGCCTTTTCAGGAGAGAAACACGTTTTCTTTGATAAGCTACGTCAGGATCAACATCTTCCCGTTGCCTCATAAGCG
>JADFYD010000163.1 GCA_015233235.1 Candidatus Omnitrophota bacterium
CGGTTATACGGCCCTGCGCGAGGAAGACAGCAATCTGGTATTCCAAATCATCTCCCAACGGTACGAACACAAAAGATCTGTTATGATCACGACAAATCGGCCGTTCGGGGAATGGAACCAGACCTTTCATAATGATTCTATGGCGCACGCTCTTATCGACCGGCTCATCGAAAGATCCGAAGTGTTTCACCTAAAGGGACAAAGTTATCGAGAAACTCATCGCAAGAAAATGAACGATTAAGCATTCCGAGACAGTTATTGTGGCTGGCTCGAATTATCAGTTGCTTTTTAAGTGTTGTCTAAAAAAGCATGGGGGTTGGCACGCAAAAAATGGAATATTTTGGTCAACATGTCAAAGAGTGGTACATGTCATCCCGCCGATATTGGTACACTTTCAAACCGTCGTTACCATGGGCTCCGAACGAAAGTTCGGTCCAAAGAACATTATCTGAGTATTTCCGCAAAAGTTCGGCTGCTCCACTTGATGCGGGAACATCAAGAAGCGCCCATTTCCAAGTTTTTTTCAAGCCTTTCGCGGCCAGGTCCGATATAAAACCGGCCAGGCCTTTTTCATCGTCAAGGGCGCAGCTTTCCCGGCCGATGAAACCGTCCGATCTTAAAACCGCGAGGTATTCGTCTTTTAACAACAGCCGATCGCCCTTAACGGAAAGGACCCTGGCAAGTGTCTCCCAGCAGGAATAGAATTCCATCATTTGCCATTTATGTTCCTCTTTCCTCATTTCAAGAGCTGCTTTAAAATAATCGCCGATGGCAAAAGGCATCAGTACCTTCTCGAGTTCCGGCAAGATGGGGCCGTCAATTAACCTTTCCCTGAACACCATGCGGAGCTTTTCGAGCGGCGCATCGAAGACTTTTATCTCATGTTTACCGGCTCTGCGGTAAACGTTATAAAAATAAAATTCCCCCGCTGACTGTTCGAGTTCATGTTTACGTTCGAAAGGCTTAGGCGCTATCTTGGCTTCGATATTGCTCCTATCCTCTACCCTTAAAGCCGTAAAGAAAAGCGCCTGGTCTAATAAATCTTCTTTTTCTTGTCCCGTTTTTACGGACGCGATCTTTCGGGCAACAGATCGTTTATCCGTCAGGTTTTTCTGGAATTCGGAAACACGTCTCATCCATTTTTCTAAAAGTAATTGACGATCTGACTCGGCGGTATCATTGTAGGTGTTATAAAGAGTGCTCGTCACGGTCTCGATACCGCCGGAAAGTATCTCTGATACGAGTTTCGGGTCGACAGTCGGCTTTTCTTTTTTTAGCCCTGCATAAACCCCGTCATCTATGTACCCGAACTTAAAAGCTATATCCACATATTCGAGGAACGTGATATTTTTAAACGGTTTTTCCACACTCTTTTCCAACCCGCGCGCTATCCATCCGGCGTTGATAAGACATGCGATATGCGTAGGCAGATCCGGCATATTCAGCCTACCGTTCTTAACCCCTTTTTCTTTTTTGTAAATGTTCAATATCGGAAAGATATAATCTTGTTCCTTCGTAAACTCGTATTCCTGCAGGACCAGGGCCAGTTTGTTGAAAGGTAATCTGTAAAGTGCCTTTTTCATGAACTCGCCGGCGGCCGGACAATTTATGTATCGAAGCGCCTCAAATGCCGAACACCGCACATTATCGTTCTCGCCGAAAATGAGAGAAGCTAATACCACCACTATCTCATTTTTAACCTTGATATCGGCTTTTGAGTAAATATAGCCAAGGCTCACTGCGGCCCCCGCGGCTATAGCCGGACTAGAGGAAGCCGCCGCTTCCAGAAGAGCTTTTTTTACTTCAAGAAAATGTTTTTTCGCAGCAAAAGCTTTAAGCGCGTCCAGAACGCTTTTTCTTATCTCGAGCGTATCAAAAGAATAAAGGCTTATCATTTCCCTGAATATCGCTACGGACTTATCGCCCGCGCCGGCATCTTTTACTCTAGCGGCAAGCTCCTTTATTTTTTCGAAGACTTCGGCGGTCATGTTCAATGTCTTGGCGGAGCCGCTATCACTTTTTCCAGCAACGGTTCCTTCCGGACCTGCTGCGCAAGAGGAGACGTTTTTGAGCGCGGCAATGACTTCATCCATATTTTTGTAACGTGTCTCTCGGCTCTCCAGGCACTTCTCCACGATCTTGTACATAAAACCGGTTTTTTTGTCATACACCCTGTACCCTAACGCCGTCCCGACATTTCGCCTTGTTTCATGTACCATCTGCTCAAAAATAGCCGCATCGTTTAAATTCAGGCACTTACAATTCGGTTCATATTTATTGATCTCTTCACCGTCAAGCACATTCAAAAGGACCAGTCCAAAACTATAAATATCCCACTGTACATCAAATATCTTTTTATAAGTCTCGCTGGGCGCTGTCCCTGTCTCGGTCATGGCACGCGATATTTGCCTTTTGATCTCAGTGTCCGTCATTTCCGAATATATTTCCGTGATCATCGTCAATGTCTCGTCGGGGATACCTAGAGAATCTGTCCCCCAATCATACCCGAGCGGTAACATGCTCTAGTTATCGATAAAACACACCGAGCGGTCTTCCCTGATCAAAATGTGATCGGGTTTCAGTTCTTTGATCACCATTCCGGCTTTATGGAGTTCGTTTATG
>JADFYD010000164.1 GCA_015233235.1 Candidatus Omnitrophota bacterium
CGAGAACGTGTGGGGGTACCATTTTGACCCGATGTCGAACGTAATAGACGTGCACATAACTAATTTGCGGAAAAAAATAGACGAAGGGGCCGCGTCTCCCCTTGTGCATACTTTGCGCGGGGTAGGTTATGTTATTAAGGAAGATTAATTTTCTGTTTTTTTTTAAAAGCATACGTTCCCGCCTTGTGTTCGGGTATATTTTTTTCGTTTTGGCCAGTGTTGTTATCCTGCTCGGATTTCTGTATTTCCAGATGGACCGCCAATTCACAGAGAACACCCGGAATTTTCTTGAGGGACGGCTTAAGAAGACGGTCCGCTCCGGTCTCGAAGCTAAAAATGACGCTTCGGGCCTGGCCGGTTTTCTTGCCGGGGAAACGGCGAGAGAAGAGTGGCCGTTCAATATAAAATACGCGGTGTTCTCGGCGGACGGCAGGCTTATCGCGAAATCCGGAGATTTTTCGGAAGATCAGTCCGCCGTGAGAAAAGCGGGCCGGGGCATTCTTAAGTCGGGCGCAATGTCGGAACTTGTGACAAAAACAGACATTATAAACACGAATTCCGGCGGAATGTTCTTTTCAACACAAGGGTTCTTGTCTTCCGCGGGCAAGCTCACATATCTGCAACTTGGAATGGAGAGATATGAGATACGCGGTATGCTTGCCATATACAGGAAAGCGCTGGTTTTGATAGTCCCCATGATCTTGGTCATATCCGTTTTAGGAGGCGTGATCTTGACAAGCAGAGTGCTGGCGCCGGTTTCCGTTCTGAATAACGCGGTAAAAAAAATATCGCTTACGGGTGAAGAACAAAATTTATCATTAACAGGCGCTGGAGACGAACTGGACGGGTTGGCCGCGTCGTTCAACAAAGTTTTCGGCGATCTTAAAGAATCATATCGCCGGATAGCCGCCTTCACGGCGGATGCTTCGCACGAATTGCGGCTGCCCATAACGGCGATCAAAGGTGAAGCCGAAGTCGTGCTTGAGAGAGAAAGGGACCTCGATGAATATCAAAGGGTACTCGGAAGCATAATCGAGGAAATGGACAGGCTTATGAAAATGATCAATAGGCTCCTTTCTCTTGCCCGCGCGGATAGCGGCGAAGACAGGCTGATCATGGAAGAAGTGGACCTTAAGGACCTGCTGGAAAAATTAACGGATTTTTACTCGGCGCTGGCAACGGCTAAAGAACAGGAACTTGTTTTTAAAGCTCCCGCGGAAGGTGAGTTCGTTTTACTGGCCGATGAAGTCAGACTGGAGGAACTTTTTTCGAATCTTTTCGAGAACGCGATCAAGTATACGCCGGAAAAAGGGAACATTGATGTGATCCTCTCTAAAACCGGCGAGAGCTTCAGCGTATCCGTGAAGGATACCGGGATAGGCATTTCCCATGAACACCAGAAAAAGATCTTCGAACGTTTTTACCGCGTTAATAAAGCCCGCTCCCGCGAAGACGGAGGGGCAGGGCTGGGCCTCAGCATCGCCCAAATGATCGCGCGCGCCCACCGCGGCGACATCTCCGTCAAAAGCGTACCCTCCGAAGGCAGCGAATTTACGGTCATCTTACCAACAAATTAGTCGTCAGGGACATTAACGAATCTTAATTTGTTCTTAAGCTTCCCTTAATTCGACCTGTGATACAATTTAAACGAGTTGTGAAAAAGTAGTAACATGTCGAGAAAGTCGAGATTCGATTTTCAAGCAAGGTGCCGAGAGATTAGAAATTAGAGATTAGATTACACAAGGGAGGCGAGACGCCATGAGACACGAAGAAATACAGGAACTGAACAATAAAGTGCGAGATGAGAGTGTTTTCATTAAAAGACTGAGAGAGGAGATACACCGGCTCATTGTCGGGCAAGAATACCTGATCGACCGGCTGCTGGTCGGGCTTCTCGCCGATGGGCATGTGCTTTTGGAGGGCGTGCCGGGGCTGGCCAAAACACTGAGCGTATCCACCCTGGCAAGAGCCGTACAGGCGGATTTTAAGCGCATACAGTTCACGCCTGACCTTTTGCCGGCTGACCTTATAGGTACCGAGATATACAATCCGAAAGACGGCAGTTTCTCCGTAAAAAAAGGGCCCGTGTTTTCGAATATTATCTTGGCAGACGAGATCAACCGTGCCCCGGCCAAGGTGCAAAGTGCGTTGCTTGAAGCGATGCAGGAGCGGCAGGTCACGATCGGGGACAGTACGATGAAGCTGGATGCCCCTTTCCTGGTGATGGCGACGCAGAACCCGATCGAACAGGAAGGGACTTATCCCCTGCCCGAGGCGCAGGTGGACCGTTTTATGCTGAAACTCAGCGTTAATTACCCGAACAAAAAAGAAGAGCAGGAGATCTTAAGGCGCATGGCGAAAGTGAAAAAAAACATACAGATATTCGCCGTGATAAAACCGGAAGACATTCTCCGCGCGCGCGACGTTGTGGACCAGATATATCTGGATGAAAAACTCGAAGCCTACATCGTGGATATCGTTATGGCGACGCGCGAACCCGCGGCGTATAAACTGGACGTTAAAAATTACATCGAGTACGGCGCGTCGCCGAGAGCGACGATATTTTTGACGCTTGCCGC
>JADFYD010000165.1 GCA_015233235.1 Candidatus Omnitrophota bacterium
GGGCTATCCTTTCGATAGCTTCTTTAATTTGAGTGCTTTTTCGTCCGTCGAGTTTAGAGATCTCTTTTCTGGCTTCATCGGTGTAGAGCAGTCTATACATTTCTAAAAACGTCCTCGTGCTTAAAAAGCTTGCCTCTTTTGACGTCTTCTTTTGCCCGGATGACCGATCTTAGCAGAATCTTATCGGCCATTATTTCCAATGTTTCCAGCTCTTCAGGCGTCATCATTACGGCGGCGGCCCGGCCGTTCCGGGTTATGACGAGATGTTTACTCATCGTCGCAAGTTTTTTAATGAGGGTTGAAAGATTGCTTCTCGCTTCGGATAACGGAACAATATGATCCATGATTTTACCTCCATATAAAGTGTACAATATTTTGTACAATATGTCCAGTGCAAAGACGAAACATATGAGGAGATCCTGCTTCCCGTCTTTATGCGGGGACGGACAAACTTTTGGTCGGTAAAAAAGTCGCTTCAAAACCGCAAGGTGAAATATCCAACCGAACAAGAATATGTACTAGCCGACCGAATTTGCAAATGGTGGAGATGTGTTAGCCGGGAAGGTTTGGCTCGACACATATTGTCAACAATGCCGGAGCAACTTTTTTTCTGGCAAATGTTTAAAAAACAGTGTATTATTATCGTGAAATTTGCGAGTGAAAATGAGTACAGGGTTGCGGGGTAAAATCATGAAAAAACAGGAGGGAAAGTATGAAGAAATTGTTACTGACGGTGTTCGTGTGTTTAGCGGTAGCGTTCTCGGGTACTTATGTGTACGCGGCGTCAGACAATGTCGCCGAGGGTATGGGTCTTAAGCTTTTCAGAGGTGTTGTCAACACATTCACCGGCTGGGTGGAACTTCCGGCGCAGATTGTGAAAGGCTGGAACAAAGGTTTCATGGGTAACGAAGACAATAAAGTTGTCGGTGCCATAGTCGGTATTTTTACTGGCCTTTCACATTCTGCCGGAAGGACCTTCTCGGGCGTAGAAGACGCCGTGACGTTCTGGGCTCCAGACGCGGAATCCAATTCGGGTATAGGTCTCCCGCTTGACGCCGAGTATGCTTGGCAGCAAGGGGATGCTTACAATATATTCGAACCCAATCTTTGGGACGGGGCTTGTGTGCCGATAGGCAGCAAATTTCTGAGAGGCGCGGGCAACGCGTTCTTCGGCGTTCTCGAAGTGCCCGGCCAGATAGCGAAAGGCATTAAGGGCAAAGCGTGGGACATCGGTATAGTCAAAGGCGTATGGTTCTTCCTGGGCCGCGAAGTTGAAGGCGCAGGCGACATGACTTCGGCGTTATTGCCGAACCCGGCGGATACGAAAGCCTACCCGTATGACGAAAAATGGGGATGGAGCGCGTTAGGCGATTCATTCAAGAAATAATGTGTGGCTGAGCATTGGAGCAATAGAACAATAAGGCCATAAAAAAAGGGGGACGATCTTGAAAAAGTCGTTCCCCTTTCTTTTTTGAGCGTTTAATCTAAAAAACGTTTGACAAAAGTCAGCATGGGGAAGGATAATAACGTAAATTGTTGTATAGTTTTAAGATACATGTCATAAAAGGAGGCCTACCGTATGCTGAATAAAATTCTGAAAGTGCTCGCTTGTTTTGTTGCCGCGATCTTTGTCTCATCCTTAGCTGTTGGCGCTTACGCGGCCGCGAAGAAGGGAAATGAATTCACGTTCGACGCGACAGGTTCCTACTGCGGAAATAAAGGGCAGAAACTGTCGTATCACTGGGATTTCGGCGATGGCACGAAAAGTGATGACGCCGTTGTGACGCACACTTACGTGAAAGGCGGCGAATACACGGTCACCTTGACGGTAAATGACAATATGGGTCTGCCATTCAGTACCGCGACAACGACACAAAAGATCTACGCCAATATTCCCCCCGTAGCGGACTTTACGGCTCCGGATATGGTTGCTGTCGGGGAAAGTATGACTTTTGACGCCAGTGCGACTAAAGACGATACTCCGGAAAAACTTTCGTATGTTTGGAATTTTGGTGATGGGTCGCGCGGTGAAGGAAAAACCGTCAGCCACACGTACGGCAAAGGCGGAGAGTATAAGGTAACGCTTCTCGTGGATGACAATTCAGGCACGGCCGCGAGCGCCGACAGCATCCGCAAGATCATCAAGATCGTCACTCCTCCGGTAGCTAACGCGGGCGGCAACGTAACGAAGACCGTCAAGGCAGGAGAGGAAGATTATTCCGTTAAATTAGACGGTTCGCTTTCCAATGACGCCGACGGGCGACAACTGAGCTACACATGGAATCTTGGCGATGGGAACACAAAGAGCGGTGAGAAGGTCACGCACACATACGCGAAAAGCGGTTCTTATAAAGTCACTCTTACTGTCGATGACGGGCTAGGGCTATCCGCGAGTAAAAGTTCCGATACT
>JADFYD010000166.1 GCA_015233235.1 Candidatus Omnitrophota bacterium
TATTACGTCGAAACGCGAGAAAGGCATGGGCATTTTGGAAGCTGCCGTCAACGGGTCCACCGAAATGACGCTGGTCATTTTTGTCTCCACGCTCACGATCATCATAGTTTTTTTGCCTATGATATTCGTAGGTAAATCCATGGCGCTTATGTACGGCGGCGTGGCGTGGACAGTGACATATTCGCTTTCGGTATCGTTCTTTGTGGCCCTCATGGTTGTGCCGCTCCTTTGCATCAAGATGGAATATTCCGGGCACGAAAAGACCAAAAAAGTCGAGAAGAGCGATATTTTGAAACCCATTTACGCCATCCAGCAGAGGGCCATACTGTATGTGCTTCGCAGAAGATTTTTGTTCCTGAGCCTGGCATTCGTTCTTTTCGCCGGGGCTATTTTTCTGTACAACATAATGGGCAAAGAGTATCTCGGTTCGACGGAACAGGACAAATTTACCATTTTTATAGAACTTCCCACCGGCGCGAAACTTGACGCGAGCGACGAAATAGTAAGAGAGATTGAAAAAGTACTCAAGGAATATCCCGAAGTGAAAGAGTTCACTTCCCGCGTTGAAGGTTGGTCGAGCAAGATCTACGTGAACCTTGTGGAGATCTCAAAAAGAAAAAAATCCGTGGCAGACGTTATTGAAAGCCTGCGCCCGAAAGTCACAAAATATAAGCCGGCGTTCATTTATTTTGAGGAAGAGCAGGAAGTCGGCACGAAAGAGATAATACTTAACGTATACGGCTACGATTATGACGTCCTCCGAGAAATAGCGATCGCTATGACTACGAGGATGAGCCAAATACCGTATTTCGCCGATACTAAAATAAGGATGAGGGAAGGCCGGCCGGAACTCTGGCTGCGCGTCAATAAACTGAAGGCCGGTGTGTTCGGCTTTACGACGAAAGAGGTCGCGGATATGGTCCATGCCGGTGTAAGGGGCGTCAGGGCCACGATGTTCCACACCAAGGCTAACGAGGTCGAGACGATAGCGCGTTTCCAGGAGAAAGACCGTAGAACAGTTAAAGACATACATAATCTGCTGGTCACGAAGCGAGGCGATAACCAGGTCAAGATCGACCAGACGGTGAATTTTGAGTACGGCCTCGGACCCAGCGAAATATGGCGTATGAACAGGTCCCGTATGATACAGGTCAGCGCCAATATAGGGCAGATACCTCTCGGTCAGGCGGTGCAGATAGTCGACCAGAAATTCTCTGACCTGAAACTGCCCGAAAACTATTATTATGAGGTAGGCGGCGATTACGAGACTTTAATGCAGACCCAGAAAGATTTCAACCTGACGATCGCCATAATTTTCATACTGATATACCTGGTGCTTGCGGCGAGTTTTGAATCTTATAAGCAGCCGTTCATTATAATGATCACCGTTCCGCTAGCCATGGTCGGGGCCATAGGATCGCTCTATATTGCCGGTATATCGATAGGCATGGGGGCCCTGATAGGGATGATGATGCTCGCAGGTATAGTTGTAAGTAACGGTATAATTTTAATCGATCATGCCAACCTGCTTAAGAAAAAACATAAAAATACTTTCAGGGTTATTTTGTTCGCGGCGCGTGACAGGCTCCGGCCTGTTCTTATGACGAAAGCTACCGCTATCTTCGGTCTAGTGCCGATGGCCTTTGATAGAAGCGAGGGTTCTAACCTCTGGAGGCCGCTTGCCATAGCGGTTATAGGAGGACTTCTTTTCGCGACGACCCTTACGCTTGTAATGGTGCCGTGCGTGTTCTCCATCTTTGAACAGATGAGAAGCATCTATTCCAAAAATCTCGCTCCGCGTGTCATAAAACGGCGCGTCTCCACTTTCTTCCGTAAACTCTTCGGTTTCTTCACCCGTTTCTCGAAAGAAGACTTCTAGTCGTTAGTCGGTCGTCGTTAGTCGTTAGTTTTATGTTTTTCTGCGGGAGCCGCAACAGCAGATTTCGTACTAACGACCAACGACTAACGACTAGCGACCGGCATGTAATTCCTTATGCTACAACTCGAGCTTCTGCCCCGGCATGATCTTAAGCGATTCGGCGAAAGCCTTTCTCGCGGAGGCCGCATCGCCGATCTTCGTGTAGATAAAACCCAGCATGTTCCAGGCATCGTAAAATTGCGGCAATAGTTTTACAGTTTCAGAGAATTCTTTTTTCGCTCCCGCGTATTTTTGATAAGAGAGGTAAATAAGCCCCAGATTATAATGCGCGATCGCCTGGCGCGGATCAAGACGGATCGCTCTTAAAAAACATCCGGCGGCATTCCGCGCTTCACCCTTATCCATATAAGCGCAGCCCAGGTTCAGATAGGCGGCAGGGTAGTCTCTGTCAAGCCTGAGGGCCGCGAGGTAATTTTCGATCGCGAGGTCCG
>JADFYD010000167.1 GCA_015233235.1 Candidatus Omnitrophota bacterium
ATGAAAAAAAACAACCTTATTTTAAAAGTTATACCGCTTATCCTTCTTACCGGCATACTAGAATCGGCGTACGAGATATGCGCGAAAAAAGGCATGCTCCTTATCGGAAGCCTTAATTTAACAGACTTAAGCTTCGTCGTCAAATTATTTGCAGGGATCGCCACCACTCCGCTACTCTGGTTGGCCCTTGCGCTTGTGGTCTTGGACGCTTTTCTGTGGCTGGCCATCCTTTCAAAGATAGACCTAAGCATAGCGTTCCCCGCGGGCAGCCTCAGCTATATTCTTGTGCTCTTCCTGTCGTCAGTTTTCTTACACGAACATGTTTATATAAACCGTTTTATCGGCACCGCGTTCGTCATATTGGGAATATTTTTCATCGCAAAAAGTTCGGAAGAAACGGTACCCGGAACCCAAAACACCACGCATGGTTAAATTACTTTTATTCATACTCATGCACGACCTGATACTGGCGTGCGGTCAAACAACCATAAAAAAAAGCCTTAATACGCTTGGCGGAATGAGCATTGCCTCCCCGCTGGGTATCTTGCACTTTCTCAAAACCTGCTTAAGGGACGCAAAAATATGGTTAGGGTTGGGCCTGAATACCGTGAGTTTATTCATATGGCTTGTCATTCTTTCCTTCGCTGACCTCAGCCAGGCTTATCCGCTCGACAGTATGCAGTATATAATCATCGCGATCTTTGCCAAAAATTATCTGAAGGAAGAAGTTAACGTCATGCGGTGGACCGGGATATTTCTGATAGTAATAGGCGTGACCATCGTAGGATTGAAATAACGATCTATGACGGAGCGGGCGGCTTTTCAGTATACCGCCCACAATATCATCATTTCTTAAGCGCGGTTTTAAGGCACTCTTCAAACAGGTCTACCGCAAGGTCCGTCTCTTCCTTTGTGATATAGAACGAAGGCGCGATAGTGAAGATATTTTTGTGATATCCGCCTATGTCCAAAATAAGACCTCTTTTCTTTCCGCCGACCGAAAGGTTGCCCTCAAGTCCGATCTCGAACATCCTGTTGGCGAGGTCCCTGCTCGGCGTAAAACCGTCGTGCTCGCACATTTCTACCCTGAGAGCAAGCCCCAATCCGTCGACGTCGCCCATTTCAGGATATTTTTTCTGAAGAGCCTTAAACCTTTTCACAAAATAGGCGCCCTTTTCGTTCACGGTTTTTTCGAAATCCGCTTCTTCTATGATCTTCACTACTTCAAGCCCGACTGCGGTACCTAGAGTATTCGAAGAGAACGTGGAATGCGTGGACCCCGCGGGAAAAACGTCAGGCGAGATAAGTTCTTCTTTCGCCCACACACCGGAAAGAGGGTTCAAACCGTTCGTCATGGCCTTACCGAAAACTATAATGTCCGGTTTGATGCCAAAATGTTCTATCGCCCAGAATTTACCGGTCCTAAAAAATCCCATTTGTATCTCGTCATCGACGAGCAGTATTTTGTACATATCCAGTATTTTCTTGAGTTCCTTGAAATATCCTTCCGGAGGGACAATATAACCGCATGTCCCTTGTATCGATTCGATATAAAAAGCGGCGAATTCGCATGCCTGGGCTTTCGCGTCATACACGGAATAATATTCCGTCTCAAAAAGCTTCGCGAACTGTTTTATACAGTAAAAACCGCATGATTCTTTTTTCTGGCCGTAAAAACATCTGAAACAATACGGATACGGCACAAAATTCGCGCGGTTCGAAAAATGCCCGAACCGCCTGCGGTATCTGTAGCTGGAAGTGATCTCGGAAACGGCAAGCGTACGGCCGTGATAACTTCCGTAGAACGCGAACATAAGGTTTTTTCCTGTCGCGTTGCGCACAAGCTTAAGAGAATCTTCAACCGCCGCGGAACCCCCGACGTTAAAATGCACACGGCCCTTCACGCCGAATTTTTCTTCGTTCATGATCGCGAGTTTCGAAGCCAGCTCTATTTTTTCGCGGTGAAGGTACTGACAAGCAAGCTGAGGGATAGTATCCAGCTGGGATTTCAGGCGGTCGTTGAGCCTTTTATTTTTGTAGCCGAAATTCGCGGCCGAATACCACATCTGCAGGTCCAGGTACTCTTTTCCTTCGGAGTCGTACAGGTAAATATCTTCGGCGCGTTCGAATATCTTAAGGTTTTTCGAGTAGTGAACTGTATCTCCCCACGAGCAGTATTTGGATTCCATTTCCAATAGTTCCCGAGTATTCTCACGTTTTACGCCTGACATATATTTCCTCCCTTGAGATAATTATACACTTCGCTAAAATCGCTGAAAGGAACGCACTTTTTCCCGCGTTCAGAAAGGTGTTCTAAAAGTTTTTCTTTGGC
>JADFYD010000168.1:0-1315 GCA_015233235.1 Candidatus Omnitrophota bacterium
TGTTGATGAACACTATAAAATTGATCCTGAGGTTTTTAAGAGAGTCATCCTTAAGGTTGGATTTTACGAACGCTTCGTTACGGTTTTCCATAAAGGCGTAACTATCGTCCCAGTTGGACCAGTCGACGATCTTCACGCTCAGGCTGTTGAGCTTTTCAAAAACCGTTTCACGGGCCCTTGTGGTGTTTTTTTCGGCGTACTTTTGTTCAAGCTGTTCAAATCCGCGCATGACGGCAAAACGCGAAGAAATGTATATCACGCCGATAAGGACAATAACACTGAACGAGATCAAAAGTACCGTTCTTAAGCGTGTGGTCATCTGTAGTGGGCTCATTGTGCGTAGCTCCTTTCATTACAAGTTAATAGCATGCTAGTCGCTAGTTGCTGGTCGCTAGTCGCTGGTATGAAATAAAATACCGAGAAAGTCACTTGGCAAAATAAAACTAACGACTAACGACCAACGACTAACGACTGGAACTGCATCTTTCTTTTTCCGCGCTTATTTCGCGTCTTCCGCCATCTGCTTCAACTTCTCGAATTCTCTCTGCACATCACCAAATAACTCTTTCACCCTACCCATATCATTAGTGACACTGCCCGTCCCGGCGATCCAGGTCTTCGCGATCTTGTTCATAGCTTCTGCCGGGGAAGCGACCGCGATCAGTTTCAAATTACCAAACGTTCCCTTCATGCGATGCGAGATCTTCTGTGTAGAATCAATATCCACGGCCTCTATGGCTTTTCCAAGCGCCGGTAAATCCTTGTCGCCCTCGGCCAAAGCCGCCTTAATTATTTTCGCGTAGATCGGTCCGGGTATCTGCAGCGTACTACTGTTCACCGCGACGATCTCTTCGAATGAAGCATTTTCCGTCTTATTTGCCATATGTATAAGTCTCCTTTTAATAAGATCACATCATATTGAACGATAAGCAAGGCATACGTTTAGTATCACTATTTGTCAAGCAACGCTATGACTGTTTCTTCTCATCGTCCAGATCCACCATGCTTATGGCGCCATAATACTCTTTGCGTTTGACCTCGGAGATAGACTGGATCTTCTTCAGCACGTTGTTTATCTTGTCCAATTCCGTCCTTATCTTCGCGATCGTCGCGTATGTTTTATCGGTTTTATCAAACTTACCCGCAAGTATCGTAATGTATGTGTAAATAACGGCCAGCGGCTGGTTCATATTGTGGTTGTACGTCGTAACCATGTCTTTCGCCGTCCTCAGTCTTTCCGCTTCTATACGCAGTTTTTCTGTCTCTCTGCTTTTTAAGTGCGCGTTAATCCTGGCTTTGACTTCGTTCGGATCTA
>JADFYD010000168.1:1331-2249 GCA_015233235.1 Candidatus Omnitrophota bacterium
TTTTGTTATATAGTCGGCTCCACCGACGGCAAAACCTTTTACCTTGTCCTCGGAATCGACGAGAGCGGTGATAAAAACTATCGGAATATCCTTATATCTTTCATCTTCTTTGAGAGCGGCGCACACCTTGAAGCCGTCCATATCGGGCATCTGTATATCGAGAAGAAGAATGTCAGGCGCGTCATGCCTAACCATTTCGATCGCTTCGAGCCCGCCGGAAGCCTCGGCGACTAGATATCCTTCTTTGGCATCTAAAAGGATCTCTCTCAAAAGTTGCCTGTTGGGCAGGGTGTCGTCGACTATCAATATTTTATGCCGAGAAACCATTTTTGTCACGCTCCTGGGAATATTATTTTAAACTCGCTGCCTTTACCGAGCCCTTCGCTACCGACAACTATGCCGGCCGAGTGCGCCTTTATTATGGAATAGCTTATCGAAAGGCCCAGCCCGAGGCCTTTCCTGCCTTCATCGTAAGACGTCGTAAAGAAAGGTTCAAAAATTTTCTTCTTTGTCTCTTCCGTCATCCCGATGCCCGTATCCTTGAAAGAAACGACCGCCTTGGTACCGTTCCCCTCCTCCTCTTTTCTGGTAGTCACTGTCAACGTCCCACCGTCCGGCATGGCGTTCAGGGCGTTCATGATTATATTCATGAACACCTGTTCCAGACGCGCCGGATCCCCTATGATAAAAAGACCGTCTTTCGCGAAGTTTCTGATTATTTTTATATTGTCCTTACCGATCGCGTAACCGGCTATTTTTAGCGTAGTCTCTATGACTTCGTTAGCGTCGACCCTCTTTTTTTCAAAAGGCTTGGGCATCGCGAAACCTAAAAGGCCCTGAACTATGCCTGAACAGCGTTTGGCTTCTTCGTGTATTATCTTCAGTCTTCTCCCCGCGTCCTCTCCGATGTTCGCGTCC
>JADFYD010000169.1 GCA_015233235.1 Candidatus Omnitrophota bacterium
CTAAACAGATAGTTCAAGGCGTTCGGTTAATGGTACTTGGTTACTGGTACTTGGTACCATTAACCAAATACCATTAACCAATAACCAAAAATGAGCGGTGATTTAGAACTATGTACCAATTATTCTCAATCCTAATATTCCCCGGCATCCTGTTCCTGGTGATATTCAGCCTCCTGGCCGAATACTTGGACAGGATCATCTATGCCAGGCTCCAGAATAGGCAAGGTCCCCCGTGGTTCCAGCCTTTCGCGGATTTTATTAAACTTATCGCGAAAGAGGAACTCATTCCGACCGAGGCGAACAAAACGATGTTTACGCTTGCTCCGCTTTTTGCGCTTACGGCGGTAATAGTGCCGATCTTCTATATTCCCGTGACAGGTATGCAGGCGCTATACTCCTTCAGGGGCGATATTGTGGCAGTGCTGTATTTATTGACCATCCCGACGCTCGCGTTCTTTATCGGCGGATGGTACTCGACTTCACTTTATGCCAGGATCGGGTCGGTAAGGGCCATAACTCAGCTTTTCGCGTATGAAGTGCCGCTTTTTATGGGGATACTCGCGCCGGCGCTTTTGGCTAATACCTGGTCTATAAGTGAAATGACTGTTTTTTATTCCGCGCATCCTCTTTACACGGTAGTAAATATCATCGGTTTCGCGGTTTCCCTCGTGGCGCTGCTCGGAAAACTTGAAAAAACGCCTTTTGATATTCCCGAAGCCGAGACCGAGATCGTCGCCGGAAGTTTTACCGAATACAGCGGCAAGAGGCTCGCGTTCTTTCGTCTGGCCATAGATATTGAGGCAATAGTAGGGGCGGCTCTTATAGCAGCGGTTTTCCTTCCTTTTGGTCTGGGTCTTGGGCATAAATGGATATTCGTACTTTTTATCGTAAAAGTTCTCTTTGTGATCGAACTGCTTGCTCTTATGCGCACGGTAGTCGCGCGTTTAAGAATAGACCAGATGATAGATTTTTGCTGGAAATATGCGGCTCCCGCGGCACTGGTGCAGATATTGATCAACCTTTTATTAAAGTTGGTGTTGCTGAAATGATAGCTCCCGGAAAAATTTTAAAAGAAGTATTGGCCCATATATTCAAAAAGCCGGCCACCGAAAATTACCCGGCCAATCCTTCGCCTATGGCGGAAGGGTTCCGCGGTAAACTGAACTTTTTTTCCGAAAAGTGCATCGGCTGCAAGATGTGCATGAGAGATTGTCCGGCGAACGCGATCACGATCAGACAGGTGGGAGAGAAAAAGTTCGAATGTGAAGTGGATCTTTCGAAATGTATTTCATGCGCTCAGTGTGTGGATGTCTGCCCAAAAAAGGCGCTTGAAATAACTAAAGAATTTGAGTTAGCGCAGCTGGACCGTAAAAAACTGGTGGTTGTGTTTCCTTATGACGAATCCAAAGCCCCAAAGCCGGAACCGCCCAAACAAGATGCCCCAAAGACTGAAAGCCCTAAGCCTGAAGGGCCCAAAGCTTAAAACGGCGATCGCGCAAAAGCTTAAAGGCGCGAAACGCATCGCTTTTCTCGGTGTTGGGTCGCTTTTACGGGGTGACGACGCCGCTGGCATGCTCCTTGCCGAAGAGATCTCCAAGTCAAAGACCAAACGTAATAATAAAATTAGAGTTTTGTTCGGAGAGACCGCTCCCGAGAACTTTACCGGCGAAATAAAAAAGTTCAAACCCACGCATTTAATTATCGCAGATGCGGTGGACACCGGCGAAAAGCCCGGCACAATTGTACTCATCGAGCCGGAAGACGCAAAAGGCGCCTCGTTCTGCACGCATAGCTTGCCCATTAAAATTCTTGCGGATTACCTGTATCAGTCGACACATTGCGAAATAATAATAATCGGGATACAGCCCAAAACGCTGGAGTTTGCCTCCAAACCCACTCCTCTCGTCAAATCCGCCGTCAAAACCCTCGCGAGATTATTGTTAACAATCAATAATTAGAAGTGGTCATCGAGTGTGGACATTTCGCTACTCAGTTTCTCGCTCCGGTTTTTACCGCCCCTCGGCACAACCATATCGGTAGTACCTTTATCTCATGTTGTGCCTCGGGTCCCCAAAAGTTAGTCCTGAATTTTCAAACTTGCCGGGTTGAAGAGCTGGATAATTCCGGCTTCAGACAGTAGAAAATTCCCCCGCAAATTATTTCCTGAAGTGAAC
>JADFYD010000016.1 GCA_015233235.1 Candidatus Omnitrophota bacterium
CTGTTATGCTCCGGTGGTTCTATATAAGAACGAATTTTATACCACTGCCATAAGAGTAGACAGGGAAAAGCGTCAGGAACTAAAGGGCATGGACTGTTCAAAAATAGAGCGCGGTGTGAAAAAATTCAAAAAAGTATTCCCGTCAAACAGGCTCGTGCGGCACTTAGAGAACTGTGCTCTTCGTTACGGCTGTCCGGCCGCGAAGAATTTTTTTCTGCAAAGGTACGAAGCGCCTCTTCCCACATCCCCGGCCTGTAATGCCGATTGTTTAGGGTGTATTTCTTACCAGCGAGGAAAGAAGTGTTCCATGACCCAGCCAAGAATAAAGTTCATACCTTCGGCTCGCGAGATCGCGGAAGTGGCTGTGCACCACATAAAGAGCGTCAAGGATCCGGTCGTAAGTTTTGGGCAGGGTTGTGAAGGTGAGCCGCTCCTTTCGGGCGTCGAGATAGAAAAAGCTATTAAGCTGATCAGGCGCGGAACGTTAAAAGGTATGATAAACATGAACACAAACGCCAGTAAACCCGAAGTCTTAAAAAAACTTTTCCGCTCCGGGCTGGATTCTATCAGGGTCAGCATTAACAGCGTTCGGAAAAAGTATTATGACCTATATTACTCACCGCGGGGGTATAATTTTGGTGATGTCGTAACATCCGTAAAAACAGCAAAAAACGCGGGTGCTTTTGTCTCTTTGAATTATCTTCTGGTCCCGGGTTTTACCGATCTAAAGAACGAAGCGGACGCGCTGTTCGATTTTATTCATAAAAACAGGGTAGATATGATACAATGGCGCAATTTGAATTATGATCCGATGGATTATTTTCGGAAGATGAAAATAACGCCTGCCCGGGGTGAGATGATAGGCGTTGATGTTTTGATAAATTCGGTGCATAAAGAGTTTCCGCGTTTATTGAAGGGATATTTTAACCCCTCTAGAAGACGCGTTCGTAGATATTATGAAAATACCACACGTTAAAATATTGATAACTCTCGCTATCGCGGCCATGATCTCAATACTTGCCGCGGGCGCGAGTGCGTTGTATTATACCAAGGTCAAGAGGGATGTGTGTAAAAGCGATGCCAATCTCAAGAAGGATGGGCATAACGTTATCCCCGATATCAAGCCGGATAAGCCTCTCGATCTATCTCTTTTGAAACACGATGAAGTGGTTGACGCTCCACCTATAACCCCCCGCGTTGAGCCGGTCATACGAAACCTTGAACTTAGCGCCAGATCCGCCGTTATAATGGACGCTGAGAGTGGCTGCATACTTTACGCCAAGAATGCCGATCTCAGGCTTTTGCCGGCTTCTACGGCGAAAGTAATGACGGTGATCGTCGCGCTGGAAAACCGCGATCTGGATTCTTTGATAAAAGCTTCGCCGAATGTGAAGAGGGTCGAAACAACGCGCGTGGGCCTCACTCCCGGGGCCGAGTATAAATTGAGGGATCTTGTCTTGGCGGCGCTTATTAACTCCGCCAATGATGCCGCGATAACGATAGCCGAAGGCATTTCCGGAAGCGAAGAGGCGTTCGCCGAACTTATGACAGAAAAAGCCAAAAAACTCGGCATGTTCAATACGGAGTTTACTACGGCCTCGGGACTTCCTCAAAAACCCAAAGATACCCAATATACCACGGCGTATGACCTGGCGGTCATGATGAGGTATGTAACACGGAATGCATTCATACTTGAGACCATGTCGCAGAGATTCGGTGTTATACAGGGGAGCGACGGCAAAAAAATATATCTAAGGACCCACAATAGAACTGTCAGGCGTAACAGTGACGTGGTGTGGGGAAAGACCGGTTACACCCGCCGCGCCAAAAAAACTTTTGTAGGTTGTGACGCTTCGCTGAAGCCTAAAATAGTTTTTGCGATGATGAAAAGCGATAATCTCTGGGTCGATGTGAAAAAACTTAAATGCGCGGGGCTAGCCGCCTGCAAGAACCGATAAACGTTTTTATTTCCCCTTGACTCGGTCGGATCATGGTATATATTAGAGTGATGGAATGTTACCCGAGGGAATACTATGGATAAAAAATTATCGGTCGCCTTTCTCTGGCACATGCATCAGCCGCTGTACAAGGACCTGCCGACGGGCAAGTACTTTCTGCCCTGGGTGAGGCTGCATGCGACATACTCTTATTATGACATGATCTCTATCGTCGGTGAATTCCCCGAGATGCGGTGCACTTTTAACCTCACTCCCTCACTTTTGGAACAGCTAGACGACATCGCCAGGAACGAAAAGGTCGATGATGTCTTCCTGACCTTATCGCGTAAGGAAGCCGAATACCTGAGCCACGACGATAAAGTGTTCATTTTGAAGAACTTTTTTTCCTGCAACGCCACGACTCAGATATATCCCATTTTCCGGTACAGGGAGTTGTATGAGATAAGAGGTGATAATCCGGCCGACGAGATAATGCGGATAAAAGTCCAACTTTTTCGTGAATCCGATTTCCGTGACCTGCAGGTATTTTTTAATCTTTCATGGTGTGGTTTTACGCTGAAAGAAAAAGACCCCATCATTAAAGAACTTCTGAAAAAAGGCCGCAATTATTCGGAAGAAGATAAAAAAGCGCTATTAAAACGTCAGCGTGAGATCACCGCGTCGATAATACCGCTTTACAAAAAAGCGCAGGATGAGGGTAAAATAGAAATATCGACGACGCCGTATTACCACCCGATACTTCCGCTTCTTTCCGGCAGGGAAAAGAACGAAGGTTTTGATTTTAAGGAAGACGCGGAATGGCATGTAAAAAAAGCTGTAGCAGCGTATAAAGGCTTTTTCGGCAGAAAACCGCTGGGTATGTGGCCGGCCGAAGGCAGCGTCGGCCAATCTATAGTGCCGGTGCTTGTCGCCAACGGCATAAAATGGATAGCTACCGACGAGGCGGTACTGAAGAGCACTTTTGGCGGAAAACATTTCAACAGGGATGAGATGGTGTTCAGCCCTTATTTTGTTCCCTACAAATTGAGCGGTGTTTTCATCGCGTTCAGGGACACATGGCTTTCAAACGAGATAGGGTTCAAATATTCCAATAAACCGGGAAACGAAGCGGCGGCGGAACTTTTTAAACATTTTACCAACATAAAAGAGGCCGTAAAGAACAAACAAGGCGACCATGTGGTCTCTGTTATCCTTGACGGCGAGAACCCTTGGCCCTATTACCACGACGGCGGGAAGAAATTTCTTTCGAGCCTTTTCGAGCTTCTGACAACAAGCAAGGATATCCGGCCGGTTACGTTCTACAAATGTTTCCGGCAAATAAAGCCTAAAAGAATATCCAACTTATCCAGGGGGTCATGGATAAACGGCGATTTCAGGAAATGGATAGGTTCCTTTCAGAAAAATATTGCGTGGGAATATCTGCAGAAGGTAAGAGGAGACCTGGCGGCGTCAAAGAGTACCAACAAAGACGCGTGGCAGGAAATATACATAGCCGAAAGCAGCGACTGGTTCTGGTGGTATGACGATTTCGGTACAGAATTGAATTACGTTTTTGATGAGATATTCCGTATGCATCTCCGGAATGTATACAAAATACTCGACAAAAAGGTCCCTTCCTACGTGGACGAACCGATATACAAAAGAAAAATACACTCGTATGACGGGCTTCCGGGTCTTATGTCCCCGCCGGACATAGACGGTAAGTTCTCATACGACCTCGAATGGCAGACGGCAAAAGCTTTAAGGACCAGTGAGCTTTCCATGGCCATGGCTCAAAGCGGCGCTTTGATAGAAGAGATATTCTACGGCATCGACAGGGAAAACATGTATTTTATGCTCAAATTCTCGAAGTATTTCCACGACAATAAGAACGACTATAAAGATATCTTCGCAGCGCTAAATGCAGCCAGCCCCATAAGGATATCGGTCAAACTGCCTCTTGATAAAAAGTCTAAAGGCGAGATCATCGCCAGCGACATAAACGGGAAAGACGCGAAACGGGTGTTTTTTATGACGTTCGCCTACGATGAAATACTGGAAGTGAAACTTCCGTTCTCATATTTCGGTTCGGATGAAAAGGATGAAATAAACTTCAAGATCAATATCGCGAAGAAAGAAGAAATTCTCGAATCGTGGCCTGTAGTCGGTTTTTTCAGAGTCACCGTTCCCGAGGGGTACCGCGGATAATGGCAAAACCCCTTAAAATACTTTTTGTCACGTCCGAGGCCGTGCCTTTCGCTAAGGTCGGGGGACTCGCGGATGTTTCGGCAAGTCTTCCAAAAGCGCTTGTAGGGAGAGGCCATGATGTGCGCGTTCTAATGCCTTTCTACAAGTGTGTCAAAAATACCGGTCTGCAATTCAAGATGGTCGCCCGTTCAGTGAAACACAGACTTTCCGGTAACATATTGGGTTTTAACCTTCTCGAGACAGATTCCGAAGGCGTAAAATTTTATTTTCTAGAGAACAACAGATATTTCGACAGGGAAAACGTATACGGGCCGGTAGGCGGCGACTATGTAGACAACGCTTTACGTTTTGGTTTTTTAGACAAGGCTGTTTTCCCGACTTTAAGCGCTGTGAACTTTGAGCCGGACATAATACACTGCAATGACTGGCAGACGGGCCTTATCCCGCTTTATCTTAAATTCTCCGAACACGGACGAATATTTAAAAATGTAAAAACATTGTTCACGATACACAACCTCGCTTATCAGGGTATTTTCGAGAAATTTTACATGTATATGCTAAAAATACCGCAGCAGTTGTTCCGTATCGAAGGGGTGGAGTATTATGGCAATATCAACTTCATGAAATCCGGTATTTTGTACTCCGACGCCATTAACACGGTCAGTAAAAAATATTCCGAGGAAATAATGACCGAGGATTTTGGCGCGGGGATGGAAGGTGTCCTTAAAACAAGAGAGAAAGATCTTTCGGGTATACCCAATGGCGTGGATTACGACATATGGAGTCCCGAGAAAGACAAACAAATTAAGGTAAACTACAACAGGGATACCCTTGCCTTAAAATCAGAGTGCAAAAAAGATCTTATGGGATATTTTGGTGTGACTTTTGACGAAGAAAGGCCCGTTTTGGGATATGTCGGCCGTTTTGTGCATCAGAAGGGTATAGATCTTTTGTCGGGGATCATAGACAGACTTGTTGAACTTAATGTGTTCATCGTAATTTTAGGCAGCGGGCAGGAAAGATATAACGCTGTTTTCAAGGCTGCCGCGGAAAAATATCCCGCTCATGTAAGGGTGTGCCATGAGTTCAATGATGAACTCAGCCACAAAATAGAGGCCGGTTGCGATATTTTTCTCATGCCTTCACGTTATGAACCGTGCGGGTTGAACCAGATGTACAGCGTTAAATACGGCACTATTCCCGTGGTCCACGCTACCGGCGGGCTTGACGACGCGATAGTGGATTTTGGCGATGACCCTAAGAATGGCAACGGGTTTAAGTTCGCTCCGCCGGGCACAGAGGCTTTTTTGAGAGGCATCAAAAGGGCCCTTGCGGTATACAGCGACAAAGACGCTTGGAAGCGCCTCATGCAACAGGCCATGTCATATGACTTCTCGTGGCAGCATTCGGCCGGCGAGTATGAAACGCTGTATCGGAAGATGCTTTTATAAAGGAACCAATGCGCGCGAGCTTCACAATGTGTTTCCACTTCCATCAGCCGGTCGGTAACTTTAACAGGGTTATCGATAAGATCTGCGATGACGCGTACCTTCCGCTATTAAAACTTCTTTTAAAATTTCCGCAGATAAAAGCAAACCTGCACTTCAGCGGCGCGCTGCTTGAATGGCTCGATATGACCCGTCCGGAAATAATAAAAATTATCAAAGAACTCACCGTGCGCGGCCAGACGGAACTTTTAGGAGGGGCTTTTTACGAGCCGATCTTCGCTTTCATACCCCGGGAAGACGCGTCAGAACAGATAAAATTGTTAAGTAGGTACGTCGAAGATAAGTTTTCATTTGTACCCAAAGGGATATGGGTACCTGAACGTGTCTGGCAGCCGGAACTGGCAGGTATTTTTCATGAAACCGGTATAAAGTATGCGGTTTTAGACGATGCGCACCTTATTTACAACGGGTTAACAAAAGAGGAGACATGCGATATTTTTGAGACCGGTACTGACGGTAACGGTATTTTTATTTTTCCGGCGAATAAAACCTTGAGATACATGATCCCGTTTGAAACTTACTTGACAAGTGTCGCGTATATGAAAGGCCTGACGAAAGCAACCGCTCGTGCGCCGGTCTTTACCTATGCCGATGACGCCGAAAAGTTCGGCGCCTGGCCAGGGACGAAAACGCTTGTTTACGGGAAGAAATGGCTGGCAAAATTTTTTAAAGAACTTACCAGGAATAATGACTGGCTGGATACGCTCACTTTTTCGGAGTGCATAGAGAGAAAAAAAGAAAGGCCCCGAAAGGTGCACCTGTGGTCGTGCGCATATGAGGAGATGATGGAATGGTCTCTTCCCGGCGACATACAGGAAGAGCATGAATATTTCATAGGCAATATTAAAATTCTGGGTAAAAAAGCTTATCTTAAGGATGTTGTCGGCACGGACTTTTGGAACGGATTTTTCAGGAAATATCCCGAAGCCGAATACATGCATGAACGCATGCTTTCGGTAAGCGCTAAGCTTCATGCTATGATGGAAGAGAACCAAGCTGATGCGAGTCGTCAGTCGAATGGAAGATGTATACTAACGACTAACGACCAACGACTAACGACTGATATTCAATCACTTCTAATGCGAGCTCGCATCTACTTGTATAAGGCGCAATGCAACTGCGCTTACTGGCATGGCATCTTCGGAGGGCTTTATTTGTTCCATTTGAGGCAGGCCGTTTACCGGAATATTATACAATGTGAAAAACTTATTGAGTTCATGAAATACGGCGCAGGCGATTATTTATACACTGACTTTCAAAAGTTCGGCGACCTCGATGATGGCACGATCATTTTCGCGAATAAGAACATATCGCTCTATTGTTCCCCCGGAGAAGGAGGTGTTCTCAAAGAGATCGATGATAAAAAAAATTTCGATAACCTCATAAATACTTTGGGAAGGCATAAAGAGTTTTACCACAAACGTGTCAGGGAGATCTTCTGTAAAAAAAATAAAAAATATCGTGAGATGGAAAATATTTACGAAATTTTTGAAAGCCGCGGCATTGATTTTTCAAGACATTTGGATTATGACGGGCGGGGCCGTCACAATTTCATAGACCATTTCATGAGGGCCGATACTGATTTTAAAAACATTACGGCCGGTTCTTATCCCGAGATAGGAAATTTTTCCGATGCCAAGTATGGATACAAATTAGAAAAAACTGACAGCGCTGTTTCTGTCGTGCTAAAAAAAGAAGGAAAAGTTTTATCCAGCGCAGTAGCAATAACTAAAAAGTTTATTTTGCCCACGAGCAGTGCAAGCTTTTCAGTTGATTATAAACTGAAAAATATGAGTGAAAAAACATTGGATTGTTTCTTCTGTCCCGAGATAAATTTGACTATGCCTCTGGCAGATTCAAAATACTATACGCTTATTATTAACGATAAAAAAAGGTATAAATATGGTTTTAAAAAATGCTTGAATATTAAAAATGTTGTGCGTTTATCGATAAGAGAAAATAAAGTCAAGCATGTGTTAGGAATTAATTTCTCGGAAAAATGTCGTCTATTTCATTTCCCGATAAAAACAGTGTCATTATCAGAAAAAGCATATGAACTTAACTACCAAGGATCGTGTTTTTTGCCCTGTTTTAGGACGACAATTGAAGGTTTTTGTGAAAGATTGATACATATTTCCGTAAGCCTTTACAAATAATGGTGATAACTATGCATCACTCACTACAGGATTTTTAGTTTTATTTATTTTAGTTGTGTAATGCGTTGAAATACATAAATTTTTTTATTGTTTGAAAAATTTTTTTTGAAAAATACTTGTTGACAAATATTTGCTTGAGACTATAATCAGTAATTGCCTTTCGACAATGTTTTTGTCACGGCGGTTTTCACGTTTCAATTTTGGAGAAAAATGAGCAACACTAGCTACCAAGAAAAAAGCAGTAAAAAAACCGCGCCGGCTCTTCAGTCTGCAGACAAATATCACATACCCTCATACTATGGCGACAATAAACTGGTACTTCTTGTTAGAGATCCATGGACTATTTTTTCCTACTGGGAAGTTAGAAAAGATGTCGAGGACGGGATAAGGAAAAAGATCAATGATCGAGGACTGATCGCGGAAAAATCGCTTCTCAGAGTATATGACATTACGGATTGCGCGAGTGTTTTGGAAGCAAAAAATAAGTTTGATTTTGAATTGCGGGGCTGGATCGAAAGTTGGTATGTACATACCAACGCGCCGGGGAGGACATGGGTTGCTGAGATAGGGATAATGTGCACAAACGGGGAGTTTTTTCCGATAGCAAGGTCTAATCAGGTGACCGCGCCGGCTTATGGTATGTCTGACACATCCGACGACAGATGGATGTGTCCGGAAGATCTTTATTATAAAATGTTCGCCATTGCGGGCGGTTACGGTATAGGTAAAAGCTCTCTCAGCATTAAAGAAATCATACAAAGACACCTGAAAGAATGGATGTCTTCAGGTGGTCTTCTTTCCTGGTTCTTCGGGAGTGCCAGCCTTTTCTCTAAGCGAAGATAAATTTATGGCCAACGGTTATCTCTCTTTAGTCTTACATGCACATCTGCCTTTCATCAGGCACCCGGAATACGACAGTTTTCTGGAAGAGAACTGGTTTTTTGAGGCTATCACCGATACGTATGTGCCTCTTATTAAGGTATTCGACGGACTCGTAAGAGACAATGTTCCTTTCAGGATAACCGTTTCTCTGAGCCCTACACTCATAAGCATGATGAGGGACGGGCTCTTGATGTCCCGGTACCATCGTCACCTTGACAGGCTGATAAGGCTTTCCGAACTCGAGATAGAAAGGACACGCTACGACAGCCGGGTAAACGCGCTTGCCAATATGTACCACGACAGGTACAGAGAATCCAAAAGCATCGTAGCTGATCAATATGGCAATGACCTTACCAACGCGTTCAAAAAATTTCAGGACCTGGGCCGTGTAGAAGTGATAACCTGTGCCGGTACCCATGGGTATTTCCCAATGATGGACCTGTACCAGCCTGCAGTTAGGGGACAGGTAAAAGCGGCCGTCGACACATACAAAAAAGTTTTTGGCCAGCTTCCCAAAGGCATGTGGCTTCCCGAGTGCGGATATCATCCCGGTCATGACAAAATATTACACGAATTTGGAATAAGATATTTCTTCGTCGAAACGCACGGTGTTTTATTTGGTCACCCCAGACCGAAGTATGGTGTGTACAGCCCGTATTTATGCCCGTCAGGTGTGGCGGTTTTTGGAAGGGATCTTGACAGTTCGAAAGCAGTATGGAGTTCAAAAGAAGGATATCCGGGGGATTTTAGGTATAGAGAGTATTACAGGGATATCGGTTTTGACCTCGATTTCGATTACATAAAACCTCACGTCATTGATTGCGGTACCAGAGTGAATACCGGAATAAAATATCACAGAATAACCGGGGATACTAACGATAAAGACATTTACGATAGACAGGCGGCTTTGTCCATTGCCGCGGAACATGCGGGCAATTTTATGTTCAACAGAGAAAAGCAGGTTGAGCATCTTAGCGGTATTATGGACAGAAAACCGATCATTGTTTCTCCTTACGACGCAGAACTTTTCGGTCACTGGTGGTTTGAGGGGCCGGAATGGATAGACTATTTGATGAGGAAAATGCATTATGATCAAAACACAGTGAAGACAGCAACCCCTGGTGACTTCTTAGGGTTATATGACAAATTTCCCATGATCACTCCCTCTATGTCAAGTTGGGGATACAAGGGGTACAGCGAAGTATGGCTTGATGGATCTAACGATTGGATTTATAAGCATTTACATAAAATTGCAGAATTGATGACTAATGCTGCCCGGGACTACCAAAATCCGAATGAACTTGAGTTAAGAGTGCTTAATCAAATGGCTAGAGAGCTTTTGTTGGCACAATCAAGTGATTGGGCATTCATAATGAACACAGGCACTTTTGTCAGCTATGCCGTCAACAGGACCCGTGAACATGTAGGAAGGTTTTTAGCGTTGAACGAACAGCTAAGAAGTGGTAAAATCGACATCAAGATGCTCGAAGAGGCTGAATCGAAATATAACCTTTTTGAGGACGTGGATTTTAGGATTTATAGGTGATCTCCAGGCTGTTTTAAGGTTAAAGCAAAAAAGGAGAAATAAGATGGCAAAAACAACAAAAACGACGAAAACGACGAAAGCGACGAAAACAACAAAAACGACAAAGAGTAGTTCCTCTAAAAGAAGCTCTGCCAGCTCGAAAATGAGCAGTGACAAATTAAAACAGCTTAATTGTACTGATTTCTGCAGCATGGTGGGCCAGAGGGCGTATTACTATTTTGAGAGCCGTGGATACCAGCATGGTAACGATCTTGGCGATTGGTACAGAGCTGAACAGGAACTTAAAAAACAATACAAGGTGAAATAGTTTGGTAGAGTTGCATGTCTCTAAATCCATTCAAAGAAGTGCTTTGCGTAATTCTCGGAGGGGGTAGGGGTACACGTCTCTACCCTCTCACGAAAGACAGGTGTAAACCAGCGGTTCCTCTTTTCGGAAAGTATAGGCTGATAGACATAGCCATCAGCAATTGCCTCAATTCAAATCTCAAGAAAATTTATGTTCTAACCCAGTTTAATTCCGAATCTCTTAACAAGCATATAAATCGGACTTATAAAATGGACCCTTTTTCAAAAGGGTTTGTTGAAGTCATGGCGGCCGAACAATCTTCGGGAGACACCAACTGGTTCCAAGGTACGGCGGATGCGGTAAGGAGATGCCTTAAGCATTTTAACGATCCCAGCATAAAATATGTCATGATACTTTCCGGTGACCAGCTATACACCATGAATTTGAGAGAAGTCATAAACTACCATTCCGAAAAGAACGCGGATGTTACCGTTGCGTGCAATTTTGTCCCGCATGATCAGGCGCATGGGTTCGGGGTAATGGCGGTCGATAATAACGGAAAGATCAAGGACTTTATCGAGAAGCCGCAGGACCAAAGCGATATCAGAAAAATGTCGCTCTGGCATGAGGGCAGCCTTTCATGTCTGGCATCCATGGGTATTTACATGTTCAACAAGAACATTCTGATCGACGTTCTGACCAAAGATTACAAGATAGATTTTGGACGCGAGATAATACCCGACGCGATAAAAACAAAGAAGACTTATGCGTATCAGTTCACCGGGTATTGGCGCGATATCGGTACGATAAAATCTTTTTACGAAGAGAACCTCATGCTCACCGAAACGGTACCGCCGCTCGATATGTTTGACGAAGAATGGCAGATATACAGCCGTTCAAGATTTTTGGGTCCCGCCAAGTTCGAGAATGCTACGGTCAAGGACAGCATATTCTCGGAGGGAGTTATAATAGCGCCCGCTAAAATAACGCGTTCTATCGTAGGACTCAGAATGAGGATCGGAGAAGGGACGTTCCTTAAAGATACCATCACAATGGGCTGTGACTACTATGAGACCGCGGAACAGCTCGAGGATGATATGCAGAAAGGGATCCCCGCGCTTGGAATAGGTAAAAACTGCCACATTGAAAAAGCCATCCTGGATAAAAACGTGCGCATCGGCAACAATGTGCGCATAACCAACGTGAAGGGCCTTGAGAACGTCGACGGCCCGAATTATTTTGTGAGGGATGGGATAGTTATCATCAGCAAGAATACTCTTATACCGGATGGAACGGTAATCTAGTCGTTGGTCGCTGGTCGCTAGTCGTTAGTTCTATTTTGCCAAATAATCACCTTGGCATCTGCTCTAACACTAACGACTAACGACTAACAACTAACGACTGACATGCATATACTCGCTATCAACGGTAGCCCCCGCAAGGGCGGCAACACCGACATGATACTCGATAAAATACTCGCCGGAGCGTCCGCGAACGGGGCTTCCTGTACTAAAATAATGCTGAATGATCTCAAGATCTCTCCCTGTCAAGAATGCGAAAAGCAAAATAAGAACGGCGAATGCGGTGTTTCCGATGACATGCAAATGGTGTTCGATAAGATCGGAAAAGCGGATGTTGTCGTTTTGGGTTCGCCGATATTTTTCGGTAGTCTAAGCGCACAGACAAAATGCATGATAGACCGCTTTCAATGTCTATGGAAGGCCAAGTACATTTATGGGACAGTCGATAAAAGTTTCACTAAAAAAGGTGTTTTCGCGGCGGTATCCGCCTCGCTCAGACAGGATTTTTTTGATAACGCGAAAATGATAACGAAAAACTTCTTCGCTACCATCGGCGCCAAATATTCGCACGAAATATTCTGCGCTGGGCCCTCCGAAAAAGGCGACGTCCTGCAGTACACGGAATGCATGGAGAAGGCATTTGAACTTGGAAAAGAGATAGCGGCTACTTTTTGAGATACACGTAAAAGTAGCCTATGCGCTCCGCGAGGGTGAAATTAGTCTCCACGTAATCATCGATCAGGCCTCTGTCGGCCTCGTTCCAGTTCCCAGTATTCTTGTCTCCCAGAAGAACCACAAGTTTTACCGCGTTCTTTTTAAGCGAAGCGATGATCTTGTTCTGCACATCTGCCGTATTTGTATACCCGGGCATTACGATAAAATTCTCCGTGCCGGGTAGCGTGTCGGTGAAAAAATAAACCAGCATGTCAGTCCCTAAAAAGGTGCCGCTCGCGCCTTTATTCCAGATGAATATTTTTTCGCCTTTCGTTGTGTTCTTAATGATAAAAGAAATAACGTTCTTTACCGGCTCATACTGATCTTTAGGTATGTAAATAGAACCCTTTTTGGAGCTTAGGCGCAGTATCTTTTTGTCGAAATACGGTTTAACAAAAACATTTTTGGAATACTTGTCGAAATTTTTTATGATAAGCAGAACGAACAGAAAGAATAGCAGCGCGAATAACACCCTAAAGCATACCTTCAACGAGAACGGCAGTTTAAAAGTTTTATCGGTTATGCCGGCGTAAATAAGGCCGAACACGACGGCCGACGGGGCGAGCGCGTAGAGAAGATGATGGTCGTCGGGACGGTAGAGTATGTACAAATAAGTGAAAATCCCGAATATCGAAAAAAGAGTGATGGTCGCGGCGTACCTTGCCAGACCTCTTTTATCATTGCCCGAGAAATAAAGCGACACAAAGAGGAATATAGAAGTTACGTAGGCGAGGAACGGGATATAAAACTGGTTCATTGAAATGAAATTCAAACTGCCGTAAAATATTTGTCTCAAGTCCCAGCATATAGGTGACAAATGCAGGCTGCTTTCTATGCCTACCGGCGTTCTTGGCGAAACAAGCTGCATTGAATACAAAAAATCCGGGATAGCGTTGTGAGACCGGAGATATATGAAGAACAGCGATATAGGTACGAGAAAAGCTAATGAAAAAAATATCGAATTCCTGAAAAAACACCTCATTTTCGAAGCTAATGTATCCTCTTCGCTGAAAGTCAAAATGAATAAAGCGGACACGGAAGCCAATGCCGCGTAAGACCCCATATCTTGTCTTGAAAGCGCAGCAAGCCCTGACGCGAAAGCTCCGGCTGCCAGAAAAACATATTTTCTGAACTCAAAGAATTTGCACATGAAAAACATACCGATAAAGGCGAACCCCATCCCCTCCCACATAGTGGAAAGGCTGGCGCCAAGCCGTGGGACCAATGACGCCGCACATATGAGCCACGCAAAAAAAGCGACCCGCGGGTTTTGGGAAGCTTTTTTAGTTAGATAGTAAGTGATAAGGCATATGGTCGTGTACATTAAAACAGTGAAGAGCCTCGCGACGATGTGACTAGCCCCGAAAAGTTTAAAAAGAAAAGCGGTAATATAGAACTGAAGCGGTGCGTACAGGAGTATGAAATCCTTGTAAGGGACGTATCCGTTGTATATAAGTTCCGAGCTTGACAAAGAAATGCCGTCGTCGTAAGGCGCCCAGAACTTGTTTATACACGTAAGTCCAAGGATAAAAGTAAGCACCAGGATCGGAGGGAGCTGGTTCCTGGTCTCATTCTCCTTGAATAACGTCGTAAAAATTTTCATACACACAAGTATACCCAAAGCCTTTCAAAAAACAACACTTGTTCATTTTGCTTCCCCCAGTAGAGGAAAACCAAATAATTTTGCCGGCTTTCTGTGACAATCCCGGTGTTATTGTGATAGAATGTGGTGGATCGGCCGGCGGAAGTCCATGAGATAACGTCGGGATGCTTTCAGTGCATGTTCGAGCACGGCTTCTTAATTTTTCGAAGCCACCCCGCGGAGTAGTTCGAGCACGGCCCTTTGAGCCGCGCGCAGAACTACGCAGCGGGGTGGCTCATTTAAGGACTTCGCGCCGCGCACAGGGCTACGCAGGGTGGCGGCTCAAAATTAGCACCGCATTTTACTTTGCAATGAACAAAAGGCGAAGGCGTTTAGATGCAAGACAAAGATTATTTGGTTTTCCGGCACATTTTTTTCTGGTTATTTTTCGTGATATTCGTCATTTTTACGCCGCTTATAACTTTCTACTCTCTTGGGTATAAGCTTGATTCTAAGACAAAGCGCTTCGAGAGGACAGGCGCCATATCCATACAGACCGAACCCCGGGGAGCGGAGATCTCCATAAACGGCAAAAAACGGGATTGTTTGACCCCCACTATTCTTAAAGAGATCATGCCCGGTAAATATACCGTGCTGCTCGGCAAAAAGGATTTTTATTCATATGCCATACCGGTCGTCGTTAAGTCATCTTTCGTCTCGGAAATAGACGTTACCATGATACCGAAGATGAAAAAGATCGCCCGGTTAAAGCTGGACAGGAACGTCTATAAGTTTTTCTCGGTAAAATATATGTTCGGCAAGAAAATACTGGCTTTCACGGATGAAGGCATTTATCTGGTCGATGAGGATTTCACCGGCGCGAAAAAAATAGCCGATCTTTATCTGGACCGTACCCAGATAAACACGATCTCAGGGCTTAAAGAAGGCAGGACGAAAATTGTGTTCTGGAACACCTCAAATGTCTGGATGCTGGAACTTCCTAAAATACAGGATATTTTCCAGGACAAGGCCCCGGCTAAAGTCGAGCTTGTTTACACCGGCGAGGAATGTGTGAAAGATGTGTTTTTCGGATTTAAAGAGAAGTATCTGATAGTGCAGGACGGATTGAATATCGTAGTGATAGACACGAAGAACCAGAACGTGGTTTTTCAAATAATGGAACTTCGCAGCGTCAACTCGTCGATATTCTACGATTCCGAATCCGATACTATATATGTCAAAGATAAAATTTCACCGTCGGAAACGTTTTCACTATACAGAGTTGACCTTATAAAGCTGATTCATGGAGAAAGAACGGATTAAAAGAATTTTGGAAATTATCCCCGGAACCCTGAGCTGGTCCATAATATTCGGGTTCCTGGGGCTTCTTGTATTCAAACCGCTGGTCTCGGCTATAGTTCTTATTGTTTACCTCATGTTCTGGACATGCCGCCTGCTTTACATGAGTACTCTTCTTGTCATGGCGCATCATCGGATGATGACAAAAAAAAATATGGTCTGGCTGTCGTTGTGTAAAGGTGTCGCCTCTGATAAGAAATTCGAGGATATTGTGCATGTCGTGCTTTACACGGTGTATAAAGAACCCGGAGAACTTATAGAAGAAAGTCTGGCGTCTCTTGGCAAGATCAATTATCCCAAGGACAAAGTTATAGTTGTTCTGGCCGGGGAAGAAAGGGATCCGTATTCGCGGAGTAAACTTGAAAAAGCCGGCGAGAAGATCAAGGGGACTTTTAGGGATGTGATCATAACGACACACCCGAAAGATATCGAAGGCGAAATACCATGCAAGGGCGCTAACGCGACTTTTTCGGCGAAACAGGTGAAAATATATCTTGAAGGTAAAAATTGTGACACTGATAACGTAGTGCTTTCTTGCTTCGACGCCGATACGTGTCCCGACAAAAATTATTTCGCCTGCCTTACTTACCATTTTTTAAACAATCCTAAGAGACATCAGACGAGTTTTCAACCGCTTCCGATATACAGCAATAACATTTACAGGGTCCCGGCTTTCGCCAGAGTGATCGAGATGGGATCGACATTCTGGCAGCTCATAGAGAGTATGCGGTATGAAAAATTTGTCACTTTCTCCTCGCACAGCATGAGTTTTAAAACTCTCGTCGAGGTGGATTACTGGCCGGTAGACCTTGTTTCGGACGATTCGCTGATATTCTGGAAATGTTTCCTGAAGTATAACGGCGAATATAAAACCTATTCGCTGGAAGTGCCCGTATACATGGATATAGCCGTAGGGAAAAACATTTTTCATACCGTGGCAGTGCAATACAAGCAAAAAAGACGATGGGCCTGGGGTGTGGAGACTTTTGCTTTCATGGGCATGCGCCTTTTGGGAAATAAAGACATATCTTTCGGCGTGAAATTCAGGAAGATGTTCCAGATCCTGGACAGCCACATCAACTGGGCAACATGGGGGATCATTATCAGTTTTATAACTCCCTTGTTCCTTTTTTGGGGGAGGAACGCGCGGGAGGATCTTTTGGTGTTCTGTAACCTTTCCTATATAAACGGGACCATTTTCAATTCGCTGACGTTCACTTTGATCCTCTGTATAATCATAAGCCGCGAGTTTCTGCCGCCGAAACCGAAAGAGGTCTCGAGGCTTGTATATTTTTCCATCGCACTGCAGTGGCTTTGCATACCTTTTGTATCGGCGACTCTCGGGTCGTTCCCGGCGTTAGACGCGCAAACGAGGCTCATGTTCAAGAAGAAGCTGGGGTTCTATCCCACTCCTAAAGGTAAACAGTGAAAGGAGCGTAGATATGCTTAATGATATCCTGCTGGCGTTTATACCCATATTCGTGGCCGTTGACGCGATCGGTGTGCTGCCGATATTCGTGAACCTTACTCAAGGCCTTTCTAAACGCGACAAAAATCACGTGATCGCGCAATCGCTTTTGACGGCGCTGGTCGTCGCGGTGAGTTTCGTTTTTTTGGGAAATGCGATATTTAAATTTCTCGGTATTACGGTAGCCGATTTTATGATAGCGGGCGGTATAGTTCTGTTCTGCATAGCGATCATGGATATGCTTAATCCCGGAAGCCGCCGCCGCGCTTCCGCCAAAGAGCTGGGGTTCGTGCCGCTTGGCACGCCGCTCGTGGTAGGACCGGCGGTTTTGACGACATCTCTCATGATAATATCGACGCATGGCCTCTATGCGACCCTTATCTCGATAGTCCTGAACATTCTTCTTGCGGGAGTGGTATTTATGTTCTCGGAAGTGCTGATCAGAGTGCTTGGAAAGTCCGGAACAAAAGCTCTGAGCAAGATCATTTCTCTCCTTCTGGCCGCGATAGCCGTCATGATGATACGTAAAGGCGTAACACAGATAATCCATAATCTTGGTTAACGACATTAAAGGGGAAGCGTGCCATACAAAGTTTTAACGGTATTGACATTATTGATCCTCATGTCGGCCCCTGTTCACGGTGAGGAATTCAAAGAGGCTCTAACTTTCTCGAAAAATGACAATGTCCTGGTTTTAGCGGCGCATCCGGACGATGAGACAATAGGCTGTGCGGGCGTTATACAAAAAGCCCTTGGTGCCGGCGCCAAGGTAAAAGTTGTGCTGCTCACTAACGGCGACAATAACGAGTTCGCCTTTCTTGTTTACAAAAAACGTCCGATATTGAGCTCAAAAGGGCTTCTCAGAATGGGAGAGGTCAGAAGAACGGAATCGATCAAGGCGCTGACTTTTCTCGGTCTCACCGAAAAGGATATTGTTTTCCTGGGATACCCGGATTTCGGCACGCTGGAGATCTTCAAAAGGTGCTGGAAGGACTGTAAACCTTACAGGAGCATGCTGACGAAGGTCAAGCAGGTCTCTTATCCCGAAGCGAAAACTCCGGGCGCGTCTTACACTGGTGAAAGCGTGCTTGGCGATATCGAGAGCGTGCTGTCTGATTTTAAGCCTACCAAGATCTTCGTTACGCATCCCGCCGATTATAATGTCGACCATGAAGCGTTTTATCTTTTCCTCAAGGTCGCGTTGTGGGATGTCGCGGATAAAGTGACAGAGAGCGCGGTATTTCCTTATCTTGTCCATGCGTCCAAGTGGCCGCACCCGCGCGGCTATCACAAAGAACTCGGCCTGGAAGCGCCTAAACAGATGGAAAGATCGGTTAGCACCTGGACAAAAGAATACTTAACGGCCGAAGAGCTCGAGAAGAAACATAAAGCGATCTCTTTTTATAGGACGGAGATCGAGTACAGTCCGCGCTTCCTGTATACATTCGCCTCAAAATGACGCAACCAACCGAAATAAACCGCCATAACGATGCCAATGAGGATCTCCAGCATGATTATGAATTTGCCCTGGGTTATGAGGTATGTTTTGCATGTTTCGTAGATGAGCTCGG
>JADFYD010000170.1:0-1326 GCA_015233235.1 Candidatus Omnitrophota bacterium
CATGGATGTTAAGAGGGCAAGACTCATAACGGTTTTCGGCTGCGGCGGCAGCCGTGACAGAAAAAAGCGTCCGCTGATGGGCGCGGTTTCTTCGAAAATGTCTGACTTTACGGTGCTGACATCTGACAACCCGCGCAGCGAAAGGCCCGAGGATATACTCGCAGAGATCGAAACCGGAATGGCCGGAAAAAATTATGCGGTAGTCCCTGACAGAAAAGAGGCGATACGATCGGCCATCGATATGGCGCGTAAAAACGATATGATCCTTATCGCCGGTAAGGGGCATGAGGATTATCAGGTGTTCGCGGACAGAACGGTTCACTTCAGCGATCAGGAAACGGCTTTGGAAATTTTGAAAACCATGGGGCTTACATAGACATGATCGACATGACCATTAAAGAACTTGCGGAGATCTTAAATGCGGAGATAACCAATCCCGTTGATATCGGCCGCAAAGTCGCCGGTATTAATATCGATTCGCGGACGGTGAAGCCTGGCGAAATATTTGCCGCGCTCGCCGGCGATAATGTCGATGGGCACGCGTACATTGCGAGCGCCGCCAAGAGCGGGGCTATTGGTATTATTGCCGATGATCCGGCGCGAATCCAGGGTTTTTATGAAAACCTGATCATGGTCAATGACGCGCGTAAGGCGCTTTTTAAGATAGCCGCGTCTATCAGAGGAAAGCTTAAAATACCCGTTATCGCCATAACCGGTACTAATGGCAAAACTACGGTAAAGAATTTTGTAACGCATCTATTGTCATCAAAATACAATGTTTTGGCCTCTCCTAAGTCTTTCAATAACGACTTAGGCCTGAGCCTGACCATGTTCTCTCTGCTGCCGGAGCATGAAATACTTGTGATGGAGCTCGGCACTAATCATCCGGGGGAGATCGCGGCTTTGGCCGAGGTGTTAAAGCCTGAAGTCGCGATCATAACCAACATTGGTTCGGGTCACTTGGGTTTTTTTGAAAATAAAGAAAACGTATTTAATGAAAAAGCGAGTCTTCTGCGTTATATCGCGAAGGGCGGGATCGCTGTTCTTTGCGGTGATGATATTTTTTTGGAATCAGCCAGAAGCGGGCACTACAGGATGATTTTTTATGGTACAGGTGACAATAACAGCCGCCGCATACAAAATGTTTCCTGCGGAGATTCCGGGCAGGAATTTATTTTGGGAGACAAAAAGTATACGTTGCCGTTCTGCGGAGAGCACAACGTTTACAACGCCGTTTCGGCGATAATAGTGGCCGAATACTTTGGTATCGATGACGAAATGATCGGAAAAAGTATTGCCGGCCTTAAACTGCCGCCTTTCAGGATG
>JADFYD010000170.1:1370-2165 GCA_015233235.1 Candidatus Omnitrophota bacterium
TCTTCCGGTATAACACTTATTAATGACGCGTATAACGCTAACCCTGATTCGTTTAAACGTGCTATAGAGACTTTCAAACATATGAATTCCAAAGGGAAAAAGATCGTTATTGCTGGCGATATGCTTGAACTTGGCGAGTCTTCGGAAAAATTTCATTTTGAATTGGGTCGAGATATTCAAAGGCTTGGTTTTGATTATTTAATCGCCATCGGTGAGTATGCAAACTTTACACTTGCCGGCGCCAGATTATATGGTATGATTGAACAAAATTTAGATATGGCCTATACCAACCAAGAGATCGTAAATAAATTGCGGGGGCTTTTGGTCCCCGGTGATATTGTCTTAATTAAAGGCTCCAGACGGATGCGATTGGAGGAGATCGTAAAATGTTTTATCACTTCCTGTACCCTCTGAAAGTTTGGTGGTTCGGATTTAACATATTCAGGTACATAACTTTCAGGGCCAGTATGGCTGCCGTAACGGCCTTTATCATATCGTTGATAGTCGGGCCGTACATCATAACGTACCTGCAGAAACTTAAACTCAGCCAGTATGTGCGGCATAAATTTGTCGACAATCTTGAGGAGTTCTTTAACTCAAAAGAGGGCACGCCGACAATGGGCGGGCTGATAATTATTGTCTCGGTGCTTCTCAGCTGTTTTTTATGGTGCAGGTTCGACAACGATTTTGTGATAATCACGCTAGGCGGCATGGTATGGCTTGGCGTAGTCGGGTTCATGGATGACTATATAAAAATAAAGAACAAGAGCGCCGAAGGATTAAGGTCGCTGACGA
>JADFYD010000171.1 GCA_015233235.1 Candidatus Omnitrophota bacterium
ATAAGCTTGTGCGTGTGACACGGTCGCTTGTGCAGAAAAACGGCCGCGAACCTACCCCGGAAGAGATTGGTAAAGAAATGGAGCTTCCCGTGGAAAAAGTGAGAAGCATTATTAAGATCGCGCAGCATCCGATCTCTCTTGAAACGCCCATAGGGGATGAGGGTGATACAAGTTTCGGCGATTTTATCGAGGACAAAAGCGCTGTTTCGCCTGCGACCGCTACCGCGTATACCATGCTCAAAGAACAGATGGAAGGCGTGTTGTCAACCCTCACAGAAAGGGAAAGAAAAGTGCTGGTGCTTCGTTTCGGTATCGGTGACGGGTGCCCCCGGACACTTGAAGAAGTTGGAAAAATATTCGCGGTAACGCGTGAAAGGGTAAGACAGATCGAGGCCAAAGCTCTCAAAAAACTTCGCCATCCTATACGGGCTAAGAAACTCAAGAATTTTCTTGAAATGAATTACACAGAGTGAAATGCCAAAAGGGGGAATTGATGAAATCTATCGTGATAGAACTTATGATACCCGGTAAGTTGAAGAATGAACCGATAATTTGCGATATTATACGCAAATTCCGAGTGGATATAAAGATCATCGAAGCGTCATTTTCCGCGGAAAGCGGTTGGGCGATAATCGGTGTTTCCGGAGATCCGGAAGAAGTCGACCGCATGTGTGATTATCTGAAGGCAAAAGATATTACCATTGAGCCGCAGAAAGGCATGAAATTCTGATATCCCGCCGTTGCCGCATCTATAAGGTAACAAAATGAGAATAGTCATTCAGCGTGTAAAAAAAGCGTCTGTTGAAGTTGACGGTAAAATTGCAGCATCAATTTCACATGGATTGCTTTTGCTTGTCGGGATCGCTAAAGACGATTCCGTTGAGACCGCGGTCAATATGGCCCGCAAGATCGCCGATCTTAGGATATTCGAGGACGGGGACGGAAAGATGAATCTGAACATAAGACAAGCGGGCGGTTGCATTTTAAGCGTTTCTCAGTTCACCGTAATGGCGGATACTCATAAAGGGAACAGACCCGGCTTTGACGGAGGCGCTTCTCCTTCGTACGCTAATGAGTTTTGGGAAGTTTTTAACAACTGGTTTGCCGCGGAAAGCATCACAATTAAAAAAGGTATTTTCGGCGCAAAAATGCTCGTTGAACTTGTGAATGACGGGCCGGTCACTTTTATCCTTGATTCCCACAGGGAAAAATGAAAGAATATATCGCTAAACCTGGACGGTATGATATGAAGAAACTAATGTTGTTCGTCATGAGCCTGATCTGCGTTTTTGCGGTTTCCACCGCCGCATATGCTAATTTTAACACCGATATGGATGAAAACAACACAGCTGTAGGTATTCCTATAGGGGGCATGGCAGGCGAGCCGGACCAAAAAATATGTCCAGCCGGGTTCGCCGTAGTGAATAATTTTCTGGGCGCATGGCAGGCCGGAGACCTACCGGCGATGTATTCGCTGCTCGACGACAGCGTAAAAGCCGGGTATTCGTATGAGGAGGCGTCCGCGGATTTTAAACTACTGGAGTACAAGGATTACAAGATCAGTTCGGCACGTAAACGAGGCGACGTTTATGAATTCATTATTAGTTGCGGCAGCTGGGACTTCGGTGATAAAGATGTAAAAAAAATGATCATCGACGGCAAAAGTTTTAAGATACTTATGCCTTCAAAACATTCCCCGTTCAAAGCGTCTCTCGAAAACATGGTGTAGGGCGATTTTTCTTGAAATGTTTATGCTAAACTAGTATCCTATTTTTGCGAAAAATTCCCTTTTTTCACAACTAGTTCCATCACTTAACGGAGGAAAAATGGCTAAGGTAAAAAAGATAGGTGTTATAACTTCCGGCGGCGATTGCGGCGGGCTTAACGGCGTCATTAAGGGTACGGCAAACATGGCCTCTAGTCTGGGGATGACGTGTTATGCCATACCGAACGGATATGCCGGGCTTTATAACCTTATAGATTTTCACTCCCTGACCGCGCTTACGCCGGAGAGAACCGAACTTATAAATGCCGCGCTTGCCGGATCGGAGGTAGGTCATTCAAGGGTTAAGATAAAAAAGATCGAAGATGAAAACAAATATGACCG
>JADFYD010000172.1 GCA_015233235.1 Candidatus Omnitrophota bacterium
CTTGGAGTGACGATGTATCTTGATGAGAATAATTTGAAAGAGGGGGGGAGACTTCTTGATAGGCTCGAGGCCCTGACTCCGGATGCGGAAAATGTCAAATGGCTGAAAGCGGAACTCTACACCAAAAAAAGATCGTGGAAGAAAGCCGGAGCTATTTACGGAGAACTCCTCAAAGGCAGCCCTGGCAATATCGACTACCATTCGGCATACGCATATGTCCTCGGCGAGTCGCGGGATCTCGAGGGCGCCAAAAAAGAATACAGGATCATTCTCAAAGATCCGAAAAGAAAAAAAGAGTATGCCTGGCCCTATAAAAATTTACTGGAACGGGCAGGCACCGGGGTGCGTTCCAATGTTGAGTATGCCCAGGGACCGCAGTCGCTTTGGTGGTTCAAAAATTCTCAGGGAGTCACGACATGGATAACGAACAAAGTGAGAATGATCTTCAACGCGTTCGAGGAGACATACAGACAAAAAAAGCTTGGAGACACTCCTTCGATAAGCGAAAGCCCGGTCGGGCATTACACGAGGGTTGACTGGTTCCTGGACAATGTCACCCTTGGGATCGATCACAGGGCCGACTATGTAAGAAATAAAGATTACCATGAGTTTGGAGTACACGGCGACGCGGAATTTTCCAATCTGCATTGGGCAGTGGACTACAATTACAACCGCCTGATCAAAAGCCCGGTAGACGCGCTCGTTAAAAAAGCGCGTTATGACGATCTCCGATCTGCGGAAGATGTATTGTTCTTTGACCATGTGAGGCTGGGGCACAACATTGAATCGCAGTGGATACATATTCCGGAAGGGGAGAACCAGGTGAACGAGGGGAATTACCTCGGCAATAATTTGATAAACAACGTTTTTGCCGAACTCATTGTTTTTACGGATCCGTTAATTTCGTTCAATGTTAACTATAAAAACGCCTATTGGGCGCGGCCTTTTACCAGGGCAAATGAAGTGGTGGGGTTTTTCACGGCCGAGCAGGCATGGTCCGGCGGTTTCTTTTATGAGGAAAGACTGCTGCCGAATTTGGCCGCGAGAGCGTCCATGACAAGGAATTACGATTACAAGAGGGACGTATTTTCGACATATTCGAATTTTTCGTTAGATTGGTGGTTTTTCGATTTCGCTAAGGCGGGGGTTGGTTTCGAGTATATGTACGGCGACAGCGGGCTGAACGGCTCAGGGAACACGCAAATAACCAAGGCTGACATAACGGTCTATTTCTAGGATATCGGGAGAGAGGACTTGTATAAAATATTGTTCGCACATAATGATCCGAGCTATTTAGGTATTATAAGCACATATCTCGCCTGGTACGGGTTCTCCGTGGAAAAGGCAGGCTCTTCCGCGGACATGTTCAAAAAAATGGGGGAGGAAAGATACGACATGCTCATCGTCGATACCGCTCTTCGAAGCGCCGGGGGATTCGCGATGGCGAGGATCATAAGGGAAGGAAGCGGTCCGGCAAAGAGGGGCATTCCGATATTACTTGTCGGGATGGAAGAACCGGATTTTGAAAGATACGAACTCATGGAAAAGAACAAAGTGTATTTCATAACGGCCTACAGGAGAAGCAGTATCTGGGTCGATAAGATCAATTCTATCCTTAGCAACAAAGAACGGGGTGCGGAATGAAAAAATACGCTTTTTTGAAAGAGCTGGTACTGGGGTTCTTGATCGTGAACTGCCTGAATTTTATTTTTACTCCGGCGGATCCGGGTTTTAGCCGCGCACCGCTCAATCCATACTGGGTAATTGTTATTCTGATAAGCTGCAGGTATGGCCTCGTCCCGGGGACCCTGGCGGGGCTACTCGCGTGCTGTAACATGATAATACTCCAGTTCGGAGGTTTTCAGGGAAGGAACGCCATCGAGAAGATCATCGAAAATCAGGGGCTTATCGTTCCGGCGGCTTTTGTGATAACCGGTGTTTTTGTCGGGGGCATAAGGCAGAAATACATGGACAATCAGAAGGATACGGAACTCGCGCTCGAAACAACCAAAACCCATGCGGAGGCGTTAAAACAAAAACTTGACGAAAAAGAAAGGACCCAAAAAATACTGGAAGCGAGGATCATTAAAGAAACCGGTACTA
>JADFYD010000173.1 GCA_015233235.1 Candidatus Omnitrophota bacterium
AAGTCCGTAACGCCCGGATTCTCCGTCTTTCGCCTCAGAAAACCCGGTTATGGTAAAAAGCGCTAAAAGCATGATCGCTACTTTCACGTTTCGCCTCACATTATTTATTTTATCGCGTATCATGTCAATTTAACATAAAGAACTGGAGGTAAAAATGTCAATTTTATATGCTGTAGCGATAGCGGTAGTGGTCATATTTTTTCTCGGAATGAGGATAGTAAGACCCACACACAGGGGTCTTATCGAAAGGATGGGTAAATATCACAGGTTCGCCTCGCCTGGATTTAACTGGATCTTGCCGGGTATCGAGGTCATATACCTTGTGAACGTGACCGAGCAGATGGTCGATGCCGAACCGCAGGAAATAATCACGAACGACAACTTGAACGCGCGTGTCGACGCCCAGGTGTATTTCAGGGTAAAACACGACGAGGAGAACGTGAAAAATTGCCAATATAGCGTGAACAATTATCAGTGGCAGATAGTGAACCTGGCGAGAACCACCCTGCGCAACATTATAGGCACATTGACGCTTAAGTCCGCGAACAGCGAAAGAGGTAAAATAAACGCGGAGTTGCACAGGACTCTTTGCGACGAAACTAAAAGCTGGGGTATCGATATAGTGAGGACCGAGCTGAAAGAGATCGATCCGCCCAAGGATGTTCAGGAAACGATGAATAAGGTCGTGAAAGCCGAGAATGAGAAGATCGCGGCCATAGATTTCGCCACCGCTACCGAGACCGCGGCGGACGGCGCCAGGAGAGCGGAAATAAAAAAAGCGGAAGGCATAAGACAGGCGAAGATCCTTTCTGCTCAGGGCGATGCCGAAGCGATCATGTTGGTCAACGAGGCGGCGGAGAAGTATTTTGTGGGAAACGCGCAGATCTTAAGAAAACTTCAGGCGCTTGAGACGGCTCTTGCGAACAATACTAAAATTGTCGTGCCGGCCAACGGGGAACTTGTGAACGTCATAGGGGAACTGGCGGGTGTATTGCCGCTTACTAAGACCGGCGGCGAAGGAAAAAAATAATATGAGCAAAAACATACTGATATTATCGGGAAGTCCAAAACGGAACGGCAATACAAAGCGTCTCGTCGACTGGTTCATGGAAGGCGCGAGAAAAAAAGGCGCGGAATGCGAGCTCATCGAAACCGCTTTTATGAAATTTAAGTTCTCCGGGTGCTTATCTTGCAGAGTTTGTCAGAAGCGCAAAGAATACGGCTGTGTCATTAACGATGACGCAAAACAGGTCCTCCCGAAGATCATAGACGCGAGCGTGATCGTTATGGCCACCCCGCTTTATTTTTATGGTCCAAGCGCGCAACTCAAGGTCATTTTTGACAGGTGGTTCTCGCTTTATAAATGGGACAACAAAGCCGGCACAATGAAAACTCCGCTTAAGGGTAAAACGATGGTGTTGCTCGCCAGCGCGTATGAAGATATAGGGCTTAAAGATCTTGCAAGACCCTTCAAATTGACAGCCGATTACTCCGGCATGAAATTCACGTCTCTTCTTGTCCCGAACGCGGGTGAGTCGGGCGATATCGTCAAACTGCGCGGGGTACATGGGAAGGCGGTCGCGCTCGGGAAGAAGGTCTGCTCATAAACATGCATAACATAGAACACATGCTGTCAACGATAAGCGACTTCCTGTGGGGTCCGCCGCTACTTATCCTTCTTTTTGGCACTCATATTTTTTTAACAATCCGCCTTAAATTCATGCAGCGTTTTATCGGCCGGGCGATAAAACTTTCTTTTGACAAGTCTCATCATGGTGAAGGCGATATAAGCCACTTCGGCGCGCTCATGACTGCACTGGCGGCGACTATCGGTACCGGTAATATTGTCGGTGTCGCTTCGGCAGTTGCGCTTGGCGGTCCGGGGGCGGTGCTTTGGATGTGGCTTACCGGCGTTTTCGGTATGGCCACGAAGTATGGCGAAGCGGTGCTTTCGGTCACGTACAGAGTGAAAAACAAAAACGGCGAATACTCCGGCGGACCCATGTATGTTCTTCAAAACGGCATGCATAATAAGCCGCTCGCGATACTTTTTGC
>JADFYD010000174.1 GCA_015233235.1 Candidatus Omnitrophota bacterium
CGGAGTGTCGATGAACGTGACTATCGGAATATGGAACTTATTCGCCATTTTCATGAGCCTTATCGCTTTCCTGTACCCTTCGGGGTGAGCGCAGCCGAAATTTCTCATGAGGTTTTCGTTGGTATCGCGTCCTTTTTGATGTCCTACGATCAGGATCTTGCGTCCGTCTATTCTCGCGAACCCTGTTATCATGGCCTTATCGTCGGAAAAATGTCTGTCTCCGTAAACCGGGATAAAATCCGTCATGAGCATGTTCACATAATCCATCGTGTAGGGCCTGTCGGGGTGCCGGGCTATCTGAACTTTCTGCCATGGTGTGAGATTGCCGAAGATCTCTTTGCGCAACGATTCCAGCCTAACCTCAAGTTTCGATATCTCGTCGGAAAGATCGATATCTTCTTTCTCTGTGAAATTCTTAAGCTCGGAAATTTTCTTCTCGAGCTCAACTATCGGTTTTTCGAACTCAAGCACTATGGCCATTGCTACCCCCGTCGACGATCTCGACCTCCGTCCCTTTTGGGACGATATTAAAAAGCTCCACCACGTCTTTGTTGTACATGCGCACACACCCAGAAGTCGTTTGACCGCCTATGGTCGACTCATCGTTAGTGCCATGTATACCGTAACCCGGTTTATCTATGGGCATCCATCTTTCGCCGAGTTCATAATCAGGGCTTTCAGGCATGACGATACCCACGCCGGGTTTCGTCCACGGCGGTTTTATCATACGATCAACTATTTTAAAAGTGCCTACCGGAGTGGAATTATTTCTGCCCGTCGAAACCTTGTACGTCTTTATAGGCGCGCCGTTCTTTTTAAGTACCAGTGTATTCTGTGCTTTATCCACAAAAACGGAATATTTAGCTACATCTATCTTAAGTTTCTGACCAAGCCGTATCACATCCGAAATAAGGCCGTTCAGTTCCTGCACTCGTTCGACGTTAGTACCGAACCTTTTCGCGATAACCAGGAGCGAATCGCCCGGCTGTACGGTGTATTGGAGAATATCGTCGCCGACCATCGGATATTTGCTTTTCAATTCGCTTATTTTTTTGTCCCTGTCCTGCGCGGAATTGGCCGCGGCTGACGGTTTAGAAGGCAGTACTGCCGCGGGTTTGGCAGTTTGTTCCGGGACCCGCTGCACTTCTGGCGCTGCCGGCTGTACGGGCTTATCAGCAACTGCCGGTGCCTCTTTTTTCGTCTCGGGTGTTTCTTTTACATTACTATCGGGCGCCGCATTTTTTACCACGGCTGTCGCTTTCCCGGAGTCTCCCGGAGCGCTTTTTACCGAAAAATTATCGACCAGCATTTTATAGCAGTACCCTGCTTCGTCATAGTCGCCTTCCTGCAAATACACGTAAATAATGTCCTGCAACGCTTTCTGGGTATAAACACAATCCGGGTAATTCTGGATGATGTCCAAGAGTTCTTTTTTCGCTTCGGTCAGTTTACTTCTCTTTAGGAGAGTGTTAGCGTCCTGGTATTTTTTTCTCATAGCGGCATCGTCCGGAGCGGCTATCGCGAGAGAAGCCATAACAAAAACGATAGCGGCCGAGACCGCGACCGAGAACATATGTTTCCACACGGTTGTTTTATTCAGCATTGAGCGTATCTCCCTGCCCATAAGACCGGGCTGTAATGTATCACAAAGCGTACAACGTAAAAGCCACTATCAACCCCAAGAGCACCCCGGCCAATACCTGTACCGGTGTATGGCCCACTAATTCCTTGAACCTGTCTTCCTGTATCCGCTTTTTCCAGTAAATGTCGTCCAGGATCTTATTGAGCGCCTCCGCCTGCCTGCCGGTGGAGTGGCGTACGCCCTGCGCGTCAAAGACCACGACCGTCGCGAACATAAGGGCCAGAGCGAACATGGCCGACCCTACACCTTCCTGCATGCCAACGCTGGCCGCCAGGGCCGCGACCCCGGAGGCGTGCGAGCTGGGCATACCGCCGGTACCGATAAACCATTTAAAATTGAAACGTTTCTCGGTAACAACACCTGTTATAACTT
>JADFYD010000175.1 GCA_015233235.1 Candidatus Omnitrophota bacterium
TGTTGTGCCGTAACAGAACTCGAAAATGCCGGGCTTATCCATGAGAATATCCATTCACTAACGTTGTATACAAGAAGTTCATAGTTCAGAGTTCAGAGTTCAGAGTTCAAAGTTAACCGCGCGGGCGCATGCATTCTACGCACGAATTGCTGAGAACCGGGGATCTCGCGCCACATTTTCTGCAAACCCAAAACCCCTCAGGTGGATTATGTATTCGATGCCATCTTTTCAAAGCCGGCCAAATTGTTTTATATAATGCCGTACAAACGGCCAATGCCGCGAACGTTAAAATACAAATAAAAACATATTTCCAGCTGTCCGAAAAAGGACGGACCTTGTCTAGATCTATCCCTTTAGCCTTCAGATGTTCCCTTATCTCTTTCTCGGCATCGTCATATTTTTCGGCTTTCCCTTCGGTAATAAAAGAAATGATCGGCGCGGAGATCCTATACTCACCTTCCCGGAATTTCTTGAGTTTCAGTAGATAACTTTTATAAAATCTCGCGGCATTCGCCGCATCCCCGCGGCCGTCAAAAGCCATCGCAATGGCGAGATCTACACCAAAAAATTCCGGCCAGTATTCACGCGATCTCAGGAAAGCATCCGTGGAATGCCCATATTCCTTGATCTTATAATACTCGACACCCAGGGCAAAATACCGTAAAAAATTGCGGAAATCCCCCGCTACCCTCGGGTTCCCGGAAAGCTTGCCCACTATTTCCTGACTATCCGCCCTTGCCGCGTATTCAGACAGGCGCTTTCCATCAAGCACCCCGCCCGCCCCGGCTGCCACTACAGGCAAAAGAAGCCCTATAACCAAGCCTGCCAATACTATCAGTCTATATTTCACAGCCATACTATTCCTCTTACGCTGAATTTTACAACGCCGCAGTCGCTTTGTCGAGTTGAAAAGCGACAACCTCGATGACACAGCGGCTTTGCTGGCATGTTCTGCGCGCCTTGGGCGGACGCCGAGTCCATTATTATCAAGCAGGAGTAGAGTAACGCTGTAGAGTATGTTAATCAAGGCCTCGGCGCCGCCACTGCGGTGCTCGAACATGCCATCAAAGCCGCTTACATTAAAGTTGACTTTTTGCTTTTCTCCCATTTTTATGATACGCTTCACGATAGATGAAAATTCCCTCTTTAAAGAAACTTGATATGGGGTTTGTCTTCACTTTTCTGGCCTCCATCATTTTTTTCGCTGTCCATTTCAACTCCTCTGTCTACCGCTACAATACACTTCAATACAAAGATTGGGACCTAGCGATTCTTTCGAACGGGATGTGGAACCTTGTACATGGGAACGCCTATATTTCGATAATAGATAAACCACTTTTAGGTAATCACTTTAACGTTATCGCCTATTTGATCGCGCCGGTATTTTTAGTTTTCAAACATCCGCTAACACTGCTTTTTCTCCAGACGCTGGCCCTTACTCTGCCGGCTTTACCTATATATAGCCTGGGAAAGAGATTTTTTAACGATAATACCGGATTTTTACTGGCGCTTGTCTACTTTTTGTATCCTCCCGTTTTTTACGCGGCGCGATATGAGTTCCACTTTGAAACGCTGGCTCCGCTTTTTCTGACATTGACCCTTTATTTTGTGTACACCGGCAGGAATTTTTGGGTCATCATTTCGGGAATAACGGCCATGCTATGCAAAGAGAACATCCCCCTTACTGTCATGGGGATCGGGCTTTACACCATTTTTTTCGTTCCCCGGAAGAAGATACTCGGTTTTCTTGTCACGCTTATGGGTGCCGGGTACTTTTTGCTGGTCACGCTGAAACTACAACCGCTTTTCAATCCGTCCATAGGGTACGCGGCCCACTACGCAAAATACGGCGCCGGGTTTTCCGACGTTTATGCACATGTTTTGACCCACCCCGGAGAGATCATACGCGAAATATTCTCATCACGTCAAAACCTGAATTTTTTCTACGAGATCTTGTCTCCGCTACTTTTTTTGCCGCTTCTTGCCCCGGATGTGCTTCTTATCACGGCACCC
>JADFYD010000017.1 GCA_015233235.1 Candidatus Omnitrophota bacterium
ACACCTGGCTTGTCGGTGTTTCTAAAGACGCTGGCCCCGTCGAATTTTATTCTTACGACAGAAAAACCAAAAAAGGGACCTTTCTTTTTTACAATAAGCCGGACCTCGAAGAGTACACGCTCAGTAAGTTCCCTGAACCTGCGGATGTGTTCTTCATTCAGCTGCCAGGGCCTGAGGCGCCAGCTCCAGTTGCCGCAGCATGTACCGGGCTTATTCATACGACCTTCCTGGCCCAGCCCCAAAACGTCCTGTATCGGTGTTATAGCGATGTCCGCGACGGACATACCGGCGAGTTTTATCATTTCCCAGTGTATGTCCTTGCCATCGCCCTTGTACTGCACATACCGGTAGAACCTGTTCTTCTCGTCGTCGCGGGCTTCGCCAGAGAACCAGCCCATTGTAGTATTGTTGTCATGCGTACCGGTGTAGACGACGCAATTTCTTTCATAATTATGAGGAAGATACATCTGATCGGGATCGTCGCACCCAAACGTGAACTGCAGCACTTTCATGCCGGGGAAACCGTAATGTTTCATAACATCTACCACATCGGGGGTTATGACGCCCAGGTCCTCGGCAATGACTTTGTTGAACGGGAACCTTTCGAGGACCCTGTCCAAAAATTTATACACCGGCACTTCTTCCCATGTACCGTTTATGGCAGTCTCTTCGCTGGCAGGGACAGACCAGTATTTTACAAGCCCTCTGAAGTGGTCTATGCGTACCACGTCAAAACGGCTGAAAGTGATCTCCAGCCTTTTTACCCACCAATTGAAATTCGTTTCCTCGAGCGCTTTCCAATCGTATACCGGATTATTCCACAATTGCCCGGTCGCGCTGAAATAGTCCGGCGGAACGCCGGAAACAAAAACAGGTTTTTTGTTCTCGTCCAACTTGAACAGACCCGGGTTACACCAAACATCAACGCTGTCAAAACTCACATATATCGGCACATCTCCGATGATCTTTATGCCGTGCTTGTTACAGCGATATCGAAGCGCCGTCCACTGTTTAAAGAAAAGATATTGGAAAAATTTGATCTTTTCCATAAACTCCTCATATTCTTTCCGGTAAGAGTCTAAGACTTTCGCTTCCCTATTTTTCACTTCTTCCGGCCAGGTAACCCATACCGCTCCTCCAAATTTATTCTTGAGGGCCAGGAAAAGCGCATAATCGTCCAGCCAGAAAGCGTTGCTTTCACAAAACACGTCGTAAAAACCTCGTTCCTTGGTCTTTTGAAAGCTCTTGAACGCTTTTTCCAATATCCCCATCCTATATTCATATATCTTCTCGAAGTTGACTTGGTCGCTTTGGCTTTCAGGAGGGAATTCGACATCAGTGCTGGCAATGAGCCCTTCTCCGATGAGCCGCTCGAAACTGATCATAAGCGGATTCCCGGCGAAGGCCGAATTGCTGTAATACGGCGAGTTCCCCGAAGCGTTATCTGTGGGATTGACCGGCAGGATCTGCCAATACGACTGTTTTGTCGCATTCAAAAAATCCACGAACCCATGTGCTACCGGACCGAGGTCGCCTATCCCGTGATCGGACGGCAGACTCGTAATATGCAGCAGTACTCCGCTCGCGCGTTTTTTCATACCAACTCCCTGTTAGTCGTTAGTCGCTGGTCGTTAGTCGTTAGTGTGCTATAAGGTGCCGAGACAGTCGCTTGGCACAATAAAACTAACGACTAACGACGAACGACTAGCGACAATATCTATTTTGTTAAATATTATCAGCTATCTCCATGACCAGCTTCTCCGTCTCTTCCCACCCGAGACACGGATCGGTTATGGACTTCCCGAAAATATCTTCTGAGACTTCCCTTTTGCCGGAGACCAGATAACTTTCGATCATGAGTCCTTTGACCAGCTTCTTCAATAGTTCCGATTTCTTTATGCTGTAAAGCACTTCCATCGCTATACGGGGCTGTTCGTAATATTTTTTATCGGAGTTGGCGTGGTTCGTGTCGATTATTATAGCAGGATTTCTGAGACCCCTTTCCAGATACATATCGGCCAGCACCATCATATCTTCATAGTGATAATTCGGGATGCTGTTTCCGGCCCTGTTGGTCGCGCCTCTTAAAACGCAGTGCGCAAGCGGGTTTCCGGGAGTTTTAACCTCCCAACCGTTATAAATAAATGTATGAGGAAGCTGGGCCGCATGCACGGAATTAAGCATGATCGTCGGGTCGCCGCTAGTCGGGTTTTTCATGCCTATAGGTATATCCAGCCCGCTCACGGTGAGGCGATGTTCCTGGTTCTCGGCGGACCGCGCGCCTATCGCAACATAACTTAAAAGATCTTCCAGATAAGGGTAGTTCCCGGGGTAAAGCATCTCATCGGCGCTGGTAAAACTTGTTTCCTTTAAAATTCGTATATGCATTTTTCTGATCGCTTTTATCCCCTCGGAAATATCAGGGTCGGCGCTCGGGTCGGGCTGATGCGCCATACCTTTATATCCTTCGCCTTTCGTGCGGGGCTTATTTGTGTAAACCCGCGGGATCATCAGTATCTTATCTTTCACCTTATCCTGGAGTTTCCTCAAACGCCTTGTATATTCGCAGACCGCGTCCTCGCTGTCGGCGGAACACGGACCGATGATCAAAAGGAATTTACCGCTCTTTCCCTGAAAGATGTCGATGATCTCCCTGTCTCTCGAGTCCTTGATACCGGCAAGAGCCTTATCTAAAGGCATTTCCGCAAGTATCTCCCCCACCGTCGGTATTTTTTTTATGTATTCAAAACTCATATTTGCCTTTACTCAAAATCCAAATATATCTCATTAAAATCGATACCTTTAATGGTCTTTGCTTTGTATCTCTCGGCGATGGAGTGCCTGGCCCCTACAAGGTATTCGTTGCGTATGCCGTTTTTCCAGGCCAGGTACGCTTCTATGAAAGCCGCCAGATTATCGATGGCTTTCAGTATGTCTCCGTCCCGAAGCACTTCCCCTCCGGGCCCTTCGAGGTCAGTGAACTCACTCTCGGTGTAGGTCCGCATATCGGCATGCCACTCTGCCGGAATGATCTTATAGATCTTATTTTCCATTTCTTCTTTTTCATACGCTTTTATCAGTTTCTCGAGGCCCTTGACCGAACTTTTCACGGGGTTGATTATGTCCCTAGTCAAAACTTCCGGCAGATCATGGAAAAGACCAGTGAAATAATTATTTATGCATCTCGCCGGGCTCGCGTTTATTTGCAGTGAGAAAAGATACGCGTAAATCGAAACGATCAGCATGTGCCCCAGCACCGATGTTTTTGGGACCCTGTGTATATTGCCCCACCTGATCTGGAACCTCAGCTGGCCGCATATATCTATGAACGTTCTGAGGTCGTTATTACCCAGAAAACTTTTCATGCTGTCCAAAGAATAATATTTTTCTTGTTTAGCCCTGAGGTCGTTCTTTATCTCGCCGATCTGGAAACCCTGGGGGTTGCATCGCTCGATGATCTTGAATTCCCAATCCGTCGCGTAAAAATGCGCGGCGTTCAATACTCGCCTGTGAATGTCGTATTCGGGACTGAAAAGATATTTTTTAAATCTCGCGCTGAACCCTTCTCCGATGTGCGCGATGACCGGGTGTACGCTGTCATATATCCATTTATTAAGTTCAGCGTACTTTTCTTTATCTTCGCGTATCTTATGAAAAAGCGGCGGCTTCAGGTCCGTGAGCACGATCCGTTGAAGAAGCTCGAAAATCCCGCCTTCAATGACCTTGATCCAGTCAAAATCACCGGACCTTTTTTCCTCATATTTGCCAAGAACATAAGCGATGATCATCTTGTGCGCCTGTTTATCAAGCTCTGTAAGCTCGACAAAACGCACCTGATCGTTCCACCTCTGCATGCTCGCCGCGTCGTATATCTTCAGTAATAATGGTTTTCGAAGCATTGTTCTCCTGTCAGCGAACCTTAGTCGCTAGTAAACTGGCTATTTACATACTAGCGACCAGCAACCAGCGACTAGCGACTGAGTCCTATGTTCCATGAGCTATGCCGCTACTATTCTAACCTCTGGGTTAGGTTATTACAACAGAATTTAGATGGTAGTAATTCCTGGTATTAGGCTCTCACCCTTAGATAGCTTCCGCCACCTTATGTATGATCTCCGCGATATATGTCTGGTAGTGGATACCTTTCCGGCAGGTCATCATTTTTATCTTGTTGATATCACGTTTATTGACTCGTAGTGTTAAAGTGGCGTCTTTTTTTCGAGCCGCTATGGCATCGGCGACGGCCTTAAGTTCCTCTCCTTTCACGGCGACAAATTCGTCATTTTCTATAGCGGACATGATTTCTTTCTCTTCCGAAGTAAGTTTGATCTTCCTCATTTTTTGCCCCCTAAATATTTAGCGGTATGTTTTCTGCTCGGAAACGCGGTTTTTAAAAAATAATGGCACTCATCTTCTACGTAAGGAACTACCCATATATAATTATCGAGCTCAAAAAGCATCAGCTTCTGATTTGTTCTTTTGGGATGAACCTCTATCCCGAGAAACCGAGAGTTCAAAAGTTCTTCGAACAACACGCCGCGTGTCCTTTTTAGCTCCAGATTCTTTTCGCCGTTCCAGAGAACCTTTTTCATGCCTCAAGTATAGCATATTACGTTTGTAAATACAAACGTAATATGAAACTCTCAATTTGTATTATATCCCGACATGCGCTATACTCATAAGCATGAAATCCCGCGAACTTATAGTGTTTCTGGCGATCATAGTGTGTGTTTTATTTTCTTCCGCGGCGCACGGGGACAGCGTATATTCTTCCTTAAGATCAAGCGCTCCCGACATACGCCAATTCGATACTTTTGTCATATCTTTCGTTCTCAATCAGAAATGTAATAATCCTTTCGACCAAGATGAGATCAAGGTGAGCGGTTATTTTATCGGTCCGAACGGTAAAAAAGAGACTGTGCCCGGTTTTTTCACGGGTGACGCCTCTCTCTGGGAAATACGTTACACCCCCAGGGAAACCGGTGTTTTTACGTGGCTTTTCACCGTGCAAGCGTCCGGGAAAAAAATCACTTCTCCGCAATCCAACTTTAACGTACTCCCCGGTAAGAGCGACGGTTTTATACGGAAAAGCAAAAATAATTACCTATATACCGTCTTCGATTCCGGCAAGCCTTTTTTCGGCATAGGGTACAATCTCGCCTGGTCCGGCAACAACAACGCGGCGGATTATGAGGCTTATTTCGCCAATCTCCGGAAAAACGGCTGCAACCTTACTAGGATATGGCTTAATAACCGCTGGACGCTTAAGGTCGAGGACGGAAAACTGGGAACATACAACATGGAACACGCGAAAAAACTGGACGAGATACTGGCCCTCGCGGAAAAATACGGTATATACATAATACTTACGCTCGATTCGTATGGTTCGCTCATGCCGGAAACCGGGACATGGGACGAGAACGCCTGGGATACGAACCCGTATAACAGCGATAACGGCGGGCCTTGCTCCTCCCCGGAGGATTTTTTCACTCATCCGACCGCCATAAAGTATTACAAGAACCGGCTTAATTACATAATGGCCCGATGGGGCTACTCGCCCAATATCCTGGCGTTCGAACTTTGGAACGAGATGGATACACCCATGAGTTGGACAGCCGAAATGATCCTCTACGCTAAATCCCTGAACCCCCACGGCCAATTCACGACAACAAGTTTAGGATACCCCTGGGGTAATAATTTTGACGAGTCACTGGTCTGGTCCATGGACGCTGTGGATATCATACAAAGACATATTTACGGCAACCAGTCGAAAGACATTACCGGTTATCTCATATCGACATCCCGGGCCAATCTCACCGTGTATAGAAAACCGGTCATCACGGAAGAGTTCGGCATGGACATGTCGAAAAGCGACAGAACATGCGACCTTCAGGGTTACGGGATAGCTTTTCACAACAGTTTATGGGCATGCGCCTGTTCCGGCTCTTTTTCTACCGCGCTCAACTGGTGGTGGGACGAATATGTGATCGCCCGAAAACTTTATACACAATATGCCCCGCTCAAGAAATTCCTGGAAGGGATCAACTGGGATTCTAAAGTGGTCAAATTCGCCAAAACCACATCGCTCGCGTGTAAAAACCCTAAAACAACATCGGAATATTCCGACGTTGTCATAAAACCGAGACAGGACTGGGGTGATACGCGGTATAAGGTATTCACAATAGACAATAACGGCGATATCTCAGGCGGTGTGGTGAACCATTACCTGCACGGCGAAAAAAGGCGCGAGATAAGAATAGAGCCGGTCTTCCATGTGAATTATCCGGAAAACGGCAAATTCATCATTACTATAGGCATGGTTTCGGATGAAGCCAACCTGAAGGTCCTTCTTGATAACGCTCTTGTCCTTTCAAAGTATCTGCCGGCCGGCAAGGGAAAAGGCCCGTGGCAGAACAGCTTTTACAAAGAAGCTGACGGCATTTACATTGCTCATTACTTTTCGGATGTGTCGGTAGACATCCCGAAAGGGGAACACACAATACGCCTCATAAATTCCGGGAAAGACTGGGTCGGGTTAAAGACCATAAAGCTGACCAATTACACTTCGGGGAATTTTGCCGATGCCCGTGCCACGGGCATGGTCATAGGCAAGCACATGATCTTCTGGATACAGAACAAGAATTATGACTGGCAAGGGTTCGCCGCGGGTAAAACGGATCTCGAAAGGATCACCGGCGCGTCTTTTAACGTTCTGGAAATACCTGACGGTAACTATCTAGTTGAGTGGTGGGATACTCTGACGGGTTCGGTGCTAAAGACTGATAATTCGAAAGCCTCTGATAACACTCTGAAACTAAATATACCCCCGTTCTCGAAAGACATCGCGTGCAAAATCACCAGAAAATAAGCTATGTCTTTACGCCGCGTGAATGAACTCCAGAACCGCTTCATTCGCTTGTTTCAGCTCTTCGACCTTTATCGGTTCTATTTTGAACCTGATGATCTGGGCCAGTTTTTGCGGGTTATTCAATATTTCTTCCGTAATATTCGCTATCGCGCCTTCGTCAAGGAAGCTGCCTGGCAACATTTTGTATATTTCGCGAAAAGCCTTAACATTGCCCATATACAAGGCCCTTAAAGCTGTCATGATGATTTCCAGCTGTTTAAATTCTTCATTCGATCCGATATTTCCGTCAAAAACAAGAGCACGCGCGTGCTTTCCGGGAGCGCCTGTCACGCTTTGAGCACTTTCATAAATACCACTCAGCATCTCATTAGCGCTATCGCCACCCTGGATGGCCGCTGAGACCATGTCCCCGTCCCTTAAAAACTGATCGATCTGGAATGTAATATCCTTTTTCGGAACAATGATTATTTTTTCCCGCACGTCCTTGAATTCAACGCTGTTCATCCGTTTCACCATGGCCTCGAACTGATTGCTGGCGGAAAGCGGGATCAGGTCTTCCTGTATGACCAGCCAAAGCGTTTTCCCTTCAGGAACGGCCGGGAGTAGTTTTGCGTTCATGGAGTGTATCTTCGCCATTTCTTTTTTAACTTCGGCCAGTTTTTTATGGTCCTTATCACGTACGGCAAAAGCCTCCGCCGCGTCTAGTTCGCTTGCCGGGAGGCTGGCTTTGTAAATTTTCGTTCCCGGTTCAAGCGCCTTGATCGTATACGCTCGCGTTACCGCCGGGACCATACATGTCTCGCCTTGCTCAAGTTCGAATATGAGCGTGCCATTCGAGTCATACAAGGCTGCCTTCCCTGCGGTGACTATCAATGAATCAGCGCTATGCAGTTTATTGGCCGTAAACTCTTTGCCCTTCTCCAGATCAATTACACTCAGCTCAAATTCCCTTGCTTTGGTCTTGTAAATCAGTTCTCCGGCTGCCGTTGTTTCGGTGACCACCATATCAAGTTTGCCAAACGTAAAAGTGAGCGTTTTAGAGAGTTCGGGTACATCCACATGTTTAGGTGTCAGTCCGCCGCGCAGTACATTGTCGGAATTCGCCATAAGTTCTATGCCATACCCTTCGTCTGTCGCGTTCGGGTTGAGTTTGCCTAGATATGCGTGAAGTTCGCCGGCCGGAAGGTACATCGCCTCACCCGGTTTCAATTTAACCAGGTTGAGCAGATACACCGACAAAATGCCCATGTCCATCCTGTACTGGTTATAGAGCCTGAGTGTCCATAGCTCGTTCTGCAAAAAGTCGACCTTTTTCTGTTCTTTAGCCATCGCGAAGATCTTGTCGAATATACCGTCCATGACTTTCTGGAACACGGCAGCTATCGCTTTTACAGTTACTTCATCATAATTGCTGAGATCCTTTTTAAGCTCGTCATTAAGGCCTCTGAATTTAAAAGTGAACCTGTTATCGCTATGGAGATACTCTTTTACGTGCAGTTCTTTTAAAAGCTCTCCGGCATCAACTTGGCCGGCCTTAACGGCTGGAATATCTTTCAGGTCCTCAACATTGATCTGTTCGTTGAATGTTATCACTTGGGGACCCAACGCTTCCGCCAATTTCCTTTTTACGTTCAGAATGGTCTCTACGACCGATATATTTATCTTTGATTGGGCGCTTCTCGCGGCATCCGTGTTTTTAGCTTTCTCCGCGTCTTTAAGCTCCCTGACCGGTCTCATTATTTCGGAGTAAAATGTTTTAAGCGCTTCTTTAATCGCTTTTTCTTGTTTTACTTTATCTTTTTCTTCTTTGGCTTTTGCTACAGCTTGTTTGAAAGCCGTGAACGCCGGGTTCAGCCCTATGAGGTTCAAGCTCTCAAAGTTTTTTACAATATCGTCTATTCCCCGAAATCCGTTCAGCGCCCAGAAATTAGTGACTGCCATTATAATTTCGGGTTTGTGATTGTCATCCTGATAATTTATTTTTTTGCCGCCTTCTCTCTTCCACCCTTCTTCTGCCTGAGCCTTATTCGGGTGCGCCTGTATGGAAAGCGCCGTATTGGCGTTCAATCTCTTAAAGAGATACGGGAGCTGTGCGTCATATCGATCCTTCGCCTCTTTTCCTATTATCTCTTCCGCCGCGAACTGGACCATCGCGTACAGATCCACTTTAACCCCGTTAATTTCAATTTCCGCCGGGGCTTTCGGGTGAGCGCCCATCCAGAGCTCAGCTTCGGGTTTTACCGCCCCCGAGATAGAGCCCGGTATACCCCAGTCATAATTCATGACTTTACATTCGGCCGCTATCGCCACCGGACGGGCCTTATAAGCGGCCATCGCTACAGTTTTGATATCAAGCGCAAGTTTCACCTGGCGATCATCGGAAAGTGGTATTTCCCTTTTCGTTTCTTTGTTGAATGTTTCGATGAGTTCCCTGGTCATAGACGGGATTTTTTCACCGGTAAGGTCCGGGTAAATACCGACCAGCGTTGACCCGAATAACTTGCCTAAAAGAGCGCCTGTCATGGCCGGCATCGGCCATATCCATTTTATATCAGGCGCGTTTACGATATTTTTGTGAAGAAGATGTTTGCCGTTCGCCGAAAAAGCGAAATACGGGTTCACTTTATACGCCTGGTCTATTTTAGCCTTACCTGCCAAAAGTTTTTTAAAGTCCAGTCCGTTATTCACGTTGTACAGCATCGCCTGTATCTCGTTTTCAGGCACCTCTACCGATACGTCGTTAAACCTCAAGCCCCCGAGGTTCTCGACGGAATCCACCGCGCCCGGCAAAGCGTACGCCCAGCTTCCGGCCTGCAATTTTTGGGCATACACAGCGACGAGTTTGCCGTTCTCATCGTAAAATTTGTTGTATTGTATGCCTTCGCCAGCCGTCACATATTTTATGTCGAGCTTAGCGCCTTGAAAATGTCCCGGCCCTGTGCTTGTACACTGGACTGAGCCCGGAATGTGGTCCGCCAAGAACGCGGTCTCATGAATTGTGCTTACCCTTCGAACTTTATTGGCGTCTTCTTTTGTAAGGTTTACTAATACATCCGGGACTTCGATAAACCCATGAAGCATGATATACATCTGCAGTTTTTTGTTCTCCGCGTCGAATTTTTTCTTATCATACATCGCTTCTTTGCAAACATTGGCTTCGCCTATTTTTCCCACGCCCTCGGTGCCTCGCCAATACGCGCCGGGGTCGCCTTCCGTATGGGTGATGGATTTCGGAAGCCCTAGAATGGATAAATAGCTCGGGCCCCTATTATCTCTCGGCAACGCTTCGACCATCATCTCGGGATGTTGCGTAACCACCATATGCTCTGCTCCCGCGACTTTACTGTTCGTCCAGGCGATTATGTTTTCGGCCTGTCCGCATATGCGCTGAAGCGCGATAGCTGTTTCCGGCTGAAGTTCCATGCTGTACTGTTTGATAAGGCTGAAATACTCTTTTATGGCCGCGATCTCTTTCCCGCGTTCCTTAGACGGAGAAACGCGATATTTATCTAAAACTTTATTACAGAACCTGACAATTTCAGCAAAAAAAACATCCAATCGCGCGTTACTTTGCAATATCCCCATAAGTTCCGTTCTCATTTCGTCCCACTCCGTGATAGTTGCTACATTCCCGCTCTTTGTGCCCGTGCGATCCAGTTTTTCGGCGGTAAGAACATACTGATTCCTGTCCCCAAAATTTGTCCAGAGAACTCCCGGGCGCCTTGTCCCTTCAAACGACTCTATTTTATGAATTTTGACCAACCATTCTACACCATTCATGTCAAATGTTATACTGATTATGTTATCGTTAAAAGAGACCGCGTCTCCCTGAACGGGTTCCGCAAAGCTTTTTACATATGGTTTCCAGTTACGAAGATGATTACCGATACTTTTTGGGAAATCAGCGGGTTTTTTGCCGTCTATAAAAAAGAATTTCGCCGCGTCATCGGCAAACATCATGAAGTCCTTTAAATCAAGCGGTGAAGCTGGGATCCTTTGTATGGACTGATCTGTATCAAGCCCGGTCCACGTGGCTAGCTTATCTTGCCGGTCCGCTGATGGTGTTTTTGTTTCCAGGCCATACAAAGTGCTATTTGCCAAAAACAACATCGCTACAATATACGTTACAATTTTAAATTTTTTAAGAAAAACGAGTGTCATTTGATCTCCTTCTTCTTGCGGCACCTTTTTACAATATTATTATCTTTTTGTACACTTAATCTATTTTAGATAAGTATACTAGAATTTGTTAGGTTGGTCAAGGAAATAGTTAGATATTTTCGCCTTTAACCTTACCTATTATTGTGTCGTGTTTACACCTTTAACGTTTTGAAGTTATTTATTCAATTTACCGGAAAGGCTTGGCTTGTTTTCTCAGGGACGCAAAATTTTCCAGCGAAAAATTTTGCTCCAAAGGCGGCCGAGCTCTCCCAAGTTCGCCAATCCTGTAACAAACTGCCGGCGAACTTGGGAACCGTGCCCGCTTCGGCCGCCTACAGCCCCTCGAAAACAATCCAAGCCTTTCCGGTTTTTGTTGGTAACCATTTCTAAAAACATGCTGAATGGATATCCCGCCTTGCGGGGCTCGAAGCGACTTTTTTACCGACCAAAAGTTAGTCCGTACCCGCATAATGGCATCTGGTTTACGTTATGAAATAATCTGCGGGGGAATTTTCTACTGTTCGAAGCCGGAACTATCCAGCTCTTCAAACCGGCAAGTTTGAAAATTCAGGAGTAACTTTTGGGGACCAGAGGCACAACAAGTGGTACAGGAACTACCGATAATGTTGTGACGAGGGGCGGTAAAAACCGGAGCGAGAGACCGCAAGGCGGGATATCCATTGAAGATAACGTGATCCTGGGTCTGTCCCCATTTACCGGTCAAGCGTGTCCGGACGGAACGCTCCGTCGCGGCACTACCTACCCTTCTTCCTCCCTGTGCCCGGCGATGGGTTGGAGAGCGAATGTTATGTATTCCAGCCTTTTATATTTGAAGTCGAATGTGTAAAAAGCATAGGCTAGCGTCAATAACGCCGAGAAGAAATACCCGTACCCCCAGAAAGGCACCGCCATATTTAAAGTGCAGTAGGTGAAAACGGCGTTCGACAGGACAAAGGTCAGCGCCACTGCTAGAGCAAGGCGCTGAAAATCAAAATACGAAATAATAAGGAACAAGATCAAGACCAGGCTGTGCACATACGCCCCAAGCGTCGTAATGCGGAATATGGGAATTTGTTCCGGTTCGAGTCCCGCGGAGTTCACGATCCATGGAGCGAATGTTACGGCAAGGAGCGAGATCACCCCCTGTGTAATGATCACGAACGTTAAACTTCTCCGCAAGCTTTCGGACATACGCGTTTTTGCCCTTTTTATGGATGAATAAGGCGCTTTTTCAAGCACCGCGGAATAAAAGTCCCTGTATTTCAGATAAAAATCCGTTTCAACCTCGACGACAAAGATCGACAGCGCCGGGATGATGGTCAAATAAGCGAGGAACACCGATGAGTCATATATAGGCATGGTACGTAAACACGGCCGCACTATGAGCGCCTTCGGGGAGAACCAGAAGATGATCTTGTCTATCCAGATCGCCATATTGTACAATACGCCCGTAAAAACCAGCGTCTTATTTTTAAACAGAAAAGCGAAAAAATCCGAGTCAAAGATCTTATTTGACGGGAATTCTATAAAAACGCGCGAGGCGAAAAGTACCACGATCAGGAAATGCCCCAGAAAATATCCCGTGAAATACCCTTCCAGTCCGAAAATGTTGCCGAGAAAGAGAGCCGCGCCTACGGTCACCGCCGACCCCAAAAAATAAATGGCCGCAATAATGCGATAATCTCTTAGCGCGGAAAGAAATATCAAAAGTACCCAGACCATGCTTATCACCGCGTAAACAAGCGCCGAGATAAAACATAGATACGCTCTTTCTCCCTGGAAATGGAAAAAAAGCCAGCCCGCGGCGAATTGGCATACCAATACCAAAAGCGTGACCGAATTCAAAATAGGTACGACCATCTCGGCTTCTTTAAGGTACAGTTTATCCGAGATGTACCTATTCAGCGAAACATACAGGACCCCGGCGAATATGAGAGAAAACGCGAAGATGTAAACTATTGTCGTCTTGAAAAAGACCAGCTCATATGTATCGATGCTTTTAGGGTTGAAATATCCAAGCGCGAAAAGCGAGAATATGCTCAGTATCCACGGACCCGAAAAAATAAGCGCCGAATAAAAATACGCTTTGATCGTGTCTATGTACGTATCCTTTTGCAATATTTTCTGGAGCCTAAAACCTATGCCTGCCATCTTATTTCCTCGATATATTTTTGGTACATCATCCGGTAATTGGCTATCAGGGCTTCCATCCTGTAATACCTGGACGTGCGGGCTACCGCTGTTTCGCTCATGCGCTTGTATAGAAGCGGGTCCTTCAGTATTTTCACGATCCCCTGTGCCGTGGCTTCCGGATTCGATACCGGCGTCACTATGCCGCTCGGCCCCAGAAGCTTGTCATCGCGGCTCGACCCGTACAAAAGCTCGCTGCAGGAACCCACATTCGTGGCGACAACCGGAATGCCCATGGCATGTGCCTCCAAAATAACAATGGGCTGCCCTTCGCTTATGCTGGTCAGTACCAGGATATCCAGTTTGGGATAGTATTCCTTCACATTGACCTTGCCGGTGAAACGCACAACGTCTTTTAAGGATTGTGTTTCCACCAAGAGCTGACATTCCCTAAAATATTCCTGGTCCTCGTCAGTCGGCCCCATGATGTAAACTTCTATGTCTTTGAGCTCTTCTTTCACCATCCTCATCGCCATAAGAAGAGTTTTAACGTCTTTTATCGGCACGACCCTTCCCATGAAACCGATCCTGAAATTTTTGCCGCGCGGTATCCTGCTCAACTTCTGAAATTCGTCAAAATCCACGCCGTTAGGGATGACCGCGGTACTGGCGGCGTCGGCGCCTTCGTTTATCTGGGCGGCGCGATTTCCTTCGTAAAGAGTGACTATAGAGTCCGCGCTCTCATAGGCGATCTTGCTAAAAAAGATAAAAAGATTTATCCACCATCCCTTAAAGATATCGCTTCTTTCCGTGACTTTTATTTCGGAAGCGTCTTTCGAATATATCCAATCGGCCTGGGAGATGTCGATCTTCCTTTCGCGCGTATAGATACCGTGTTCAGTCACGATATATGGCCGTCCGTGCTGATGTTTGGCCAGCGCCCCCAAAACACCGGCGTACCCCGTAGATACCGAATGATAAACCCGAGCGGGCGGGAGCTGAACTTTCAGCAGGGAAAATAACGGGAGATACATAAACCGCCATGTCCAGAAATAGTCAAGGAACGACTGGTCGGAAGCGTCCCTTTCATACATGCGCTCGAGTATTTTCCACGCGTCATACGAAAATATAATATCGTAAAAGGTTATTTCCCCCGATAGCATTTTATCGGCGAATTTATAAAAACTTTTTGTCTCGCCCCTCACGCATTCTTTTAAAAAATCCTCAAGCAGAGAAATTTGGCCTTTAGTAAATTGGTTTCTGCGGTCGTCTTTCACGCCGTAATCGAAAAGATACAACTCTCGAAAATCCAGAACGTTATCGGGAAGCGCATAATGCATTTTTTTAGCCGCGCTTCTTTTCGCGCCCAGGTACACGACGCTGAACGTCACGTCATCCATGCGTTTAATGAGGTCGCTGACCCAGCCGGAGACCCCGCCCGCGACATACGGATAAGTCCCTTCAAGAAATAAACAGACGTCATTCATGAATCTCTCAAATGCCCGCTCCCGCGAGCCACGCAGATACCGTTTCTCTGAGCGCTTTTAATATCTTCTCGTCATTTTCGCGCGTCAAAGCGCCGAACACCAGTTCTTCTGTTCTCTCACCCGGCACCGGCAAAAACGCAAAAAAACGCAAATATTCGATTTTTGTATCGGCCGACGCTTGCGTATATTTTTCGGCCATAAAAGAGGCGTCAAGTCCAGGGTAATGGCATATACCTACGGAATTTATCGTCCTCATAAAAATCCATTCTTCATCATCGCTCATGGCGACATACCGCAAAAGATCCATAGACAGCATTTTGTTTTTATCTATCTGTTTCCTTAAAATAGACATGAATCGCGCCTGTTTCAGCCCCACTGATTTTGGTTTTCCCAGACCCGTCCCGCATATGAATCCGAGCAAAGTTTTTACCACATCGATAAAGTTTTCCGGCCCCGTCTCCATTTCGCTCATGATCCTATAAAGCATAAAGTATTTGCACGTGCCGCCGACACACGTTAAAAGCATCGTCATCTGTTCTTCGGGATCCTTTTGCATTATTTCTCTTATGCTTCTTATGGCCGAATTTTTTATGACCGTCGCTCCTTCGCGTGCCGCTACGGCAAGCAGGTTTTCTATTCGCCCTTCTATTTTTATTTTAGCCAGACACCTTACCGCGAGGTATTTAACGCCGTCGTCACCGTCGTCAGTCAATTTGAATATCCTCTCAATTATATCGGCCGGGAAGACGAACGTCTCGGGCATTTTCATGATCATCCTCAATAACACCTGTATCGGTACAGTGTATTTTGCCGGGTCCCATGAGAGTATTTTCAAAATAATGGCGAAATTATTTCTGTCGGCCATATGGGTCAGCGATATGGCTGCCTCCAGGGAAAAAACATCATTCTCCCCGATAATGTTCGTCAAAAATTGGACCGTCTGTTCGGTTTTTATCCTCCCAAGGCATTCGATGGCGGTCAGTTTGAGACGCATATCGGTCCCTTGCCGATAATGACCGTACAAAATACCGGCCACTTTTTCATTGTCATTGAATTCCGATAAAAATTTTAAAATGTACGCTTTTTCCGGACCGGACGCTCTTTTCTCCAGGCTGATGAGCCATTTTAGAGTTTTGTTGGACCTCACCCTCTTCACCGCGGACCGAGCCATAGTTGTAACGGTCTGCCCGGAGCCATGGCCCATCAGATCTATGACCGACTTGAAAAGTTCTTCGGTCCTGATATTTTTTATGTTTGACAGAATATATGTTTTTGTCGCTTCGCCTTCTTTTTTCAAGGCATCGGCGATCACTTTTTCGGAAAAAAGTTTTCCCTGCCTTAGAAGTACAAAGTAGGCGATCTCCCGCACCTTGGGATTCGCTGAGGAAAGGTATTTCTTTATTTCAAAATAACTGATCCTGAACGCGAGAGCGGAAAGTGCGAGAAACGCTTCTTCCTGGACTTTGCCCTTCTTTTCGGACGCTATTCTGCTCAACTGGCTGCCGGCACGGGGATCGTTGACGCGCGAAAGCGCCCTTATGATGACCACCCCTGTCTCTTCTTCGCCGGCCCATCTTTCGAGCGCCTTCAAAAGCGGGAATGTCGCCTTTATGTTAGCCGTGTCCGCCAATTTTTTTGCCGCGAACCTGACATCTCTCGGATCGTCAAACGCCAGCACTTTGGCGAAAAATGATATTTTACTCTCTTCGTTGATCTTGCCCAGGCCGTATAGGGCCTGTTCCTTAGCAAGCGGCTTCTCACCTGTGACAAGTGAAAACAGTTTTTCGAACCCATACGGATGTTCTATAGCGACAAGGTACCGCACCAGCCAATATATGCTTTCAGTGTCTCCCCTGGCCAAAAGCGTCACAAAAATATTGTCTATATCTTCGTCGCCGATAAAAAAACATAATTCCGCGAACGCTTTATCCCGTTCTGCGGCGGCGCCCGAGAACAAATTATCTACAAGCTCTTTTATTCCGTTATTTTTCAGCGTTACGACATCCAAAATTCCACGACCTTCTTTTCTTCTTCAGTCAGCGCGTCCATCCTAAGACCGGAAAGACAAAAAAACATTTCTCTCATGTCCCATAACAAAAAATACACTTCTGCCCTGAGTAAAAGCAGCCTGGCCTCATCCGGCCAGGTCTTTATGGCCATATCAAGCAGGGGCTTCGCTTTCCGATGCTCTTTTGTTGAGAATAATCCTTTCACGTAATTCAGTATCACTTCCGGCTGGTCGGTATTTATGTCGAGCGATCTCCTGTAGTTCTCGGCGGAAAGAGTTATGTAATATTCTTTAAGATTGGCCGGGGCAAGCCCGGAACTCGCGTATTCCGCGTAAAGATCTCCGAGCCGGGCGAAATCCGCGGATGAACCACGAGTTTTAACCGTTTCTTCCATTTCGGAGATTTTAGAGCTTATGGAACTTTCGAGCTTTAAGAGCGCTCCCGAAGCATAAAACCTTACTTCGGGCGAAGTATCTTTGACCGCCTCGCGTAAAAGCCTGATGTCGGCGGCCTCCGCAGAATCCGAAAGTTTTCCTATAACTTTCATCTTAGAGGCAATATCGCCCCAATGCACAATGTTCACGTAAGACTCAAAACTTACTTCCTCCCTGATATTATTCAACATGCCGCTCTTGTCACCGTAAATATCCGTGTTTATACCTTTTTCGGAAATATAGTTCTCATAATCGCCATAAACGTTGGCTTTCAGCTTTGGACCGAAAAGCATCAACCCGGCCAATAAAAGAAAAGCGGCCGCCCCGATTATCGGGAAAACCGCCGTTATGATAGCTCCGAAAAAAAGCACCGGTTTGACCTTGTCTTTATACAGAGTGCTATTAATAATAAAAACACCCCGGATAAGAAAACCCGAACCTAAACAATGCAGCGCGACCCCAAAAATATAATTTTTTGTGAGAATTACGGAAAAAGCGAAAGCCGCCTCAAGTCCGGCATAGATCAATATAAAGGCCGCCGCCATGGCTCTTTTAGCTTTCTTCGCGTCCTGCAAAGTATGTTTTTGCATATTTTTGTTCATTCCGTGGGTATGCCGCATTCGGTAAGCGCAATATTCTTAAGTTCGCGCACAGTTTTAATGCCAGCCCGGAGCGCCGCGGCGCCGGCGGTAAAGCCCGGAAAAATCGCGGTTTGTTTTTTCTCGTTAGCCAATTCGTCCGCTTCTTTCCTGATATTTCTAAGTATGTCGGCCAGATCTTTTTCCCCCGCCATAGGACATACGGCCGCGAATGTCCCGTCATATTTGTACCGGAACAGCTGGCTCGTTCCCGAAATATATTTTTTGCACACGCTCACCATGAGTTTATTCAGCATATTCTGGGCGGAATAATCAAGAAATCCGTATTTATTAAGCTTCAAGAATATTACACCCATGTCCAGGGCATATTTTTGTGCTCTTAAAAATTCCTTATCTGAAACTTCCTCGAAATAATTGAAAGTGTATATCTCGAGTTTTTCATCCCGTATTTCCCTGGCCACGGCGGCCTGGTACAGTTTCCTATTGTCCAGCGCGCGGGCGAGCCATTCCACTACCAGCGAGATAAGCACCAGGTTAGGTTTATTGAACAGCAAAAAGTCCATTCTTTCTATGTTAACGACTCCCGTGATCTCTCCGTCACCGGCGGTAAGCGGAAACATCGCCAGGACTTTGCCATATTGTTCCATATATTCGTTGTTTTTGTCCCAGGCCAAGATCTCCTTAACGGTCACAAATTCTTTTTTCTCCGTTACTATTTTCATTATGCTGTTTTCCAGCCGGACTTTCCCTTCTACTCCTTCGCCGGCCTTCCATCCATATGCG
>JADFYD010000018.1 GCA_015233235.1 Candidatus Omnitrophota bacterium
TAAGAGAGTTGAATAAGGAAATATTGAAGATGGGTGTTTTCGCGGAAGAGGCTATATGTAAATCCATAGAAGCCTTAAAAATGCGGGATGGAGATATGGCCAGGCATGTGATAGAAACCGATTCCGAGATCGACCGGCTGGAGCTTCTTATCGATGAGAAATGCATCGACCTCATCGCGCGCTACCAGCCCATGGCGAAGGACCTGCGTTTTATAACGACAGCGATGAAAATTAACTCCGAATTGGAACGCATAGCGGACCTTGGGGTCGACATCGCTCAACGCACTCTGGAACTTGTGGATAAACCCGTTCTGAAGCCGCTCGTGGACATCCCGAAACTGGCGGCTGTAGCTCAGCACATGATAATGATGGCGATAGACGCGTTCATAAAAAAGAATATAGAACTGGCTAAAATGGTGCTTATGGCGGATTCCGACGCCGACAAGTTAAGAGATGCCGTCCAGAAAGAACTTATCGAGGAATACATGGTAAAAGACGGTTCGACGGCTCCGCGCGCCGTGCAGCTCCTTTTGATAGCGAGGTTTCTGGAAAGGGCATGCGACCACACTACGAATATCGCTGAAGACGTGATCTATCTAGTCCAGGCGGAAGTAGTGAAGCATCATCGTGAAAAATTGAAATAAGCGGTCCTGGACATAGACTTAATTTTAGTTTATGGTATACTTATCTCGGTACGGTGCGGTCTAGTGTGGCTAAATAGGTTGTGTTTGAGGTTTTATGCGTAAGATAGAATTCACTAAAATTTTGGTTATTGTTGTAATGATGTTCGTTTTCGCCGTCTGCTATGTGTGTGTTTGCGACGACAGCGATAACGAATTGAAATCCATGCAGTTCATGGATATGCTGGTTACATGCCAGATAATACTTTTCTGGATATGGTCGCAGTGGGTTTTCATAAAAAGCCCCAAGGTAGTTCTTCCTAAGTCCCTCATTCTATACTTGGAACAGCACGAAAAGTCTCCTCCTGCCCGGTATTAAACCAAAAATATTTTATATGTGGTGGATGTAACTCCGGTATTTGTAAGGGTACCGATATGAGGTAGGAATAGTATAAAACAGCAACAAAACAAAAGGAGAATACCATGTTAAAAAGAATGATCATAGCTTTACTTGTGTGCGCGTTTACGGCTTCTGTAAGCTACGCGGAAGTTCAGGCGCCTGCTCTTCCGAAAGCTCCCGAGAAAGCGAAAGCCAAAACCGTCGTGACCGTTAAGAAAAAAGCGGAGAAAAAAGTAGAGAAAAAAGTCGTGAAAAAAACGCCGGCTGTGGTGACAGAAGCGGTGAAATAATATAACGCTACTGAATAAGTAAATATGGCAGGAGCCGCAAGGCTTCTGCCATATTTTTTTTAAATCCGGCTGCCGGTATGATAAAATAAAATTTGTATGAGAGACATTTTAGCTCTAGGAGCGGAAGGAAAGTGCGCGTTCTCGGTTTTAACGAATGACGGACTATATCACGGTGAGCCCTTTGGTTCTCTCAGGGAAGCCGCGACGCTTTTTGCTTACGAGACCGCTATACACGCTTACTTAAAACAGAATAAGATCAAACCGGACCTCATCGTTTGCGATATGCACCCGGATTATTCCTCGACGCATCTTGCCGAAAAATTGCAAAAAGAATATAAAAATTCGGAGCTTGTGAAAATTCAGCACCATCAGGCACACATAGCGGGCGCGATGTGGGATAACGGTTTATTGGAGAAGGTTATAGGCGTTGCTTTTGACGGAACAGGGTATGGTACGGACGGCAAAAGCTGGGGCGGTGAGTTCATGTTCGCGGATACCGGAAAATTCGACCGCAGGTTTCACCTTGAGTATGTTCCGGTGCCAGGAGGGGACGCGGCCGCTAAAGAGATATGGAGAATGGGAGCGGCATATTTGATCGGCGCGTTCGGCGACGGATTTGTCACGAAAAACAGGCGTTTTCGGGAACGTATCGGCGCGAAGAAAGTCGACATGTTGAAACAGATGATAAATAAAGGCATTAACTCGCCCGGGTCATCGGGCGCAGGAAGGCTTTTTGACGCGGTGGCTTCCATATTAGGGATATGCGACGAGGCCGCGTTCGAAGCCGAAGGCGCTATTATGCTTGAAAAGAAGGCCGATGCGGGGATCGGGGAATTTTATGAGTTCGAGATAAAAGAACTGGAGATCTCGGTTGAGCCTATGATAAGGCAGATCGTCGATGACATTGATAAAAAGCTTGCCCCCGGTGTTATAAGCGCCAAGTTTCATAACACCGTCGGTGAGGTCATTTTTGCGGCCGCCAGCGCTATGCACGAGGAATCCGGGCTCGGCAAAGTAGTGATCTCCGGCGGTTGTTTTCAGAACAAATACCTTGTTAATTATCTTGAAAAAAGGTTTAATGGTTCGGAGATGGAACTTTTTAAGCATAAGAAGTTTTCGACCACTGATATTGGTGTTTCAGTGGGACAGGCGATAGTAGCGGCGAGTATTTGAGTTGATGAGCGGTGCCGTTTGGAAAGTGTTCCTACCGGCAGATTTCCGCCTACACGGTCATCCCGGAATTTCTGCCGGATGAAATCCGGCAGAAATATCCGGGATCTGTATGTATATCTACAGTTTGACACGTAGATCCCGGATAAACCCTCGCTGCGCTCGGGTTTTCCGGGATGACATTAAGGGGAGTGGCACAAAGAACGTGGCTCGGGTTTTCCGGGATGACATGATATTGTGCTGAAATACTAACGGCCAACGACCAACGACCAACGACTAACGACTAACGACTAGAATCTCTATAGGAGTGTGATATGTGCTGGAGCGTCCCGGGAAAAGTTGTGAGGGTGGAGGGGAATAAAGCCATCGTTGAAGTGGCCGGCGTCAAAAAAGACGCGGCGCTGGATCTTCTTAATGACGTCAAAGTCGGGGAATATGTTTTGATCCATGCGGGATACGCTCTTCAGAAGGTCGATGAAAAAAGCGCGAAATTTACGATAAAATTTTTTAAGGGCATACGTGATTAAATATATTGACGAATACCGCGATACCAAACTCTGCCTTTCGCTTGCCGAACGGATTAGGGCGATTTCGAAGAAACCGCTCAATATTATGGAAGTATGCGGCGGGCACACGATGTCCATAAGGAAGAACGGCATCCAGAAAATGGTTGGCAAGCACATAAAGTTCATCTCGGGGCCGGGGTGCCCCGTGTGCGTGACGGCGATAAGCGATATTGATAAAGCCATCAAGCTCGCTGAAAACAAAAATACGGTTATTTGTACATTTGGCGACCTGTTTAATGTTCCCGGTTCGATTTCAAGTTTAGCGAAGGAAAGAGCATCGGGTGCAGATGTGCGCGTGGTGTATTCAGCGCACGACGCTCTAGAGTTCAGTAAAATAGAGCCTTCCAGAAGATTTGTTTTTCTCGGCATAGGGTTTGAGACGACGGCCCCCACGGTGGCCGCATCGATCCTGGAGGCAGCGAAAGAAAATGTTGATAATTATTTTGTACTGGCTTTGAATAAAACTATGCCGGGCGCCCTCAGAGCAGTACTTGATGACAAGGACTCAAAGGTGAACGCTCTTATACTGCCGGGGCACGTCAGCGCTATTACGGGACTTGGTATGTACTCATTCCTTAAAGACGACCTTAAGATTTCCGGTTGCGTATCGGGCTTTGAACCGGCTGACATGCTTTCGGCGGTTTATATTTTGGTCGAAGCACATGAAGCCGGCAGAGTGATACTTGAAAACGCGTACCGGCGGGCCGTAAAGGACGAAGGAAATACTAAAGCGTTGGGTATAATGAATGAAGTGTTCGAGCCTTGCCATGTCGAGTGGCGCGGGATAGGTATGATACCGGGAAGTGGCCTAAAAATAAAAAACAAATATGAAAAATTCGATGCTGACAAAAATTTTAATGTCACCGTGACACGTTCCAAAGAGAACAAGGCATGTCTTTGCGGAGAAATTTTGCGCGGTGCTAAAACACCGGCGGATTGCAAGTTGTTCGGTAAAGCTTGTACCCCGGAGAACCCGATGGGCGCTTGCATGGTCTCAAGTGAAGGCACCTGCGCGGCCTGGTTCAGGTATAGTGAGTGATCGTGATGCCGGCCAGAGGTGTTCCTACCGGCACGTTCGCCCCGGATTAAATCCGGGGCTTACTCTCGCTCAGCCTGCCGGATGGGATGCGGCTCCTTCGTTGTCATCCCGGAATTTCTGCCGGATGAAATCCGGCAGAAATATCCGGGATCTATATGTAAATCTGCAGTTTGACACATAGATCCCGGATAAACCTTCGTCCGCCAGAGGCGGACTCAGGTTTTCCGGGATGACAATAAAAGGGTAGCATTGTGCTGAATACCGAACTCTGAACTTTGAACTACTTGGAGGCTATTGATATGGACAACATAACCCTCGCTCACGGTAGCGGCGGAAAATTGACGCATGAGATGATCGGCGGGATATTTTTCAAATATTTCAAAAATGAAATGCTTGAAAGGGCCGAAGATGCCGCTGTCTTTGCGATAAAAGGCAAAAGAATAGCTTTTACTACGGACTCGTTCGTGGTGAAACCGATATTTTTTCCGGGCGGGGACATCGGAAAACTCGCTGTTTGCGGGACTGTTAACGATCTGGCGGTTGTGGGGGCGACACCGAAATATATAAGTTGCGCTTTCATCATAGAAGAAGGTTTTTCTTTTTCCGATCTCGAGAAAATAGTGAAATCCATGGCGGATTGGGCGAAAGATGCCGGGCTAAAGATCGTCACGGGCGATACGAAAGTCGTCGGTCGTGGTGAAGCCGACGGTATTTTTATAAATACCTCCGGTATAGGTGTTTTTGAAAAAGACGTTAAACTGGGTGCCGAAAAAATAAAGCCCGGTGATAAAGTGATACTTACGGGAAATATCGCTGATCATGGTCTGGCGGTGCTTGGCAAAAGAAAAGGTTTGGAATTCGAAAGTGAGATAGTAAGCGATGTCGCTCCTCTTAACAAAATGCTGCTGGAACTCACAAAAAAGGTCGGCGGCGTAAAATTTATGCGTGATCCCACAAGGGGGGGAGTGGCTACGACGTTGAACGAAATAACGGAAGGCCGTAAATTCGGCATTCTGATCGAAGAGAAAAATATCCCGGTTTCTGAAAACGCGCGTGCTGCCTGCGAGATATTGGGGTTGGAGCCGCTTTATGTAGCAAACGAAGGCAAAGCGATAATCGTCGTCAGCTCGAAAAACGAAAAAAAAGCGCTTTCGTCGCTGCGGAAAAATAAATACGGCAAATATGCCGTAACGGTAGGGACAGTCACAAAAAACAACCCCGGCAAGGTTTGCTTGCTGACGGCATACGGCACGGTGAGAATTGTCGATATGTTGAGCGGCGAACAGTTGCCGAGGATCTGCTGAACTATGCATGAAATGTCGCTTATACAGAATTTATTGAAGATACTCGAGAAAGAGATAAAGTCGCCCGAGATAAAACTTGTCAAGAATGTGCGTGTCGAAATCGGTGAACTCAGGCACATTGTTCCCGAACTGCTTAAGTTCAGCTTTAAACACGCGTCGAAAAGTGATAAGCTTAAAGGCGCTAAACTCAAAGTGAAAGTTCTGCCCATAAAGATCAAGTGCCTGAAATGCGGGTTTGAAAGCAGAATACGTGACAGTTTGTTCGCATGCAAAAAATGCAAAACCGGTGAGGTCAAGATAGTATCGGGCGAAGAGTTCATGCTGAAGGGGGTTGAGTGGTGATCTATGTCATTTAAGGTTATCAAAGCCAATGTGCTTGCCGCCAACGACGATGTGGCCGGTAAAATACGTGAAATGCTCGCCAAAACCGGTACTTACATGATCAACATCATTTCCTCGCCCGGCGCGGGAAAAACTTCCTTTCTTGAGAAAGTCGGGCCGATGCTTAGAAGAGAGAAAATATCCTTCATAATAGTCACTGGTGACTGTTTCACTTCGCGAGACGCCGAGCGTATGGATAAACTTAAACTCCCGGTAGTACAGATCAATACAGGTAATGGCTGCCACATTGACGCCGGGCTTATTAAAAAATCCTTAAAAGGAACTGACCTTAAGAAGACCGATCTTGTGATAGTCGAGAACGTCGGTAACCTTATATGTCCGGCCGAGTTTGACGTCGGGGAAGACGCTAAAATAGCCTTTTTGAGCACGGCCGAAGGAGCGGATAAACCCCTTAAATACCCCCTGCTTTTCAGGGAAAGCAAGCTCGCTGTCATAAATAAGGTGGACCTCTTAAAATATGTGGATTTTAATTTGCTTTTTTGTGTGAAAAACATTAATAATATAAACAGTGGACTGAAGATCCTGAAGGTTTCGTGCAAGACTGGTGAAGGACTCGGCGGGTTCGTGAAGTGGATAGTATCGGAGATCAGGAACAAAAAAACGCGAAAGAAGGGAGTTAGTCGCTAGTCGTTTGTCGTTAGTCGTTAGTTATATTTTGCCAAATAACAGCCATAACTTGCGCACATGCACTTTGCCGAATAAAACTAACGACTAACGACCAGCGACTAACGACTGGAACGTGATCATACTTTAACACGCTATGAGGAGATGATAATATGAGATACGTCTATTTGGCCAAGAGCGACCTTGACGCGCTAATCCAGCACCTGAAGAAAAGCCACAGGGTAATAGCGCCCGTAAAAAAAGAGAACTTGTTCATTCTTGCCGAAGTACAGGGCGCCGGGGAAATTGCGCTGAAATATATCCCCACGATACTTCCCCCGAAAAAATATTTCTTCCCACCTGTCGAAAAACTGGGTAGCTTTAAGATGGGCGATGAGAAGATGAACTCGGTAAATATGGAGACTCAGCCGACTGTATTATTCGGGTTGCATACCTGCGATATAGACGGCATCGAGTGCCTCGAAACAGTTTTCCATTATCACCCGGCCGATCCTTACTACAAGAAGAGGAGAAAATCCCTTGTACTGATAGGCTATGAATGCATGTTCCCGTGTGACGAATACGCGACATGCGTTACTATGGATACGCATAATCCAAAAGCGGGCTACGACATAATGATAACGGACGCGGGAGACAAATATATAATCCATATGAACTCAGAGATCGGCGAAAAACTGATAGGTACGTGTTTGGCGGTCTCGAGGACCGGTAACGACGCCGACATAAAATTCGAGTTGCGCAGGCTTAGGGAAGAAAAAATAAAAAAATTTAAAACGATCCTTGATACGGAATACACCGAGATACATGATCTTTTTAAACAATCGTACAAGGCGCCGGCATGGAAAGATGTTGGGAAAAGATGCGTTTCATGCGGTAACTGCACGACCGTTTGTCCGACTTGCTACTGTTTTGACATACAGGACGAAGTCGAACTGAATATGGAGACCGGGGAGCGTAAAAGGATATGGGATTCCTGCCAGTTAGAGGAATTCGCCACCGTCGCCGGAGGCGAGAACTTCAGGGAAGAACGTTCGGAAAGGCAAAGACACAGGTATTACCGCAAATTCTGCTACTCCATCGATAAATACAACAAGTTTTTCTGCACCGGTTGCGGGAGATGCACAAGGGCCTGCGTAGCGGATATAAAACTTTACGAGACGTTGAACCAACTTAAAAAGGAGACTAATAATGTGTAGCGCCGACCGCATAAATCCTTTAAGCGAGTTAGTCGCGGTAGACCCTTTGTATTCTCCTATGGAAGGGACTATTCTAAAAACAAAGCAGATGACCGCGCATGAGAAATTTTTTGAGATAAGGCTGGAAGGAGGAAAAGAGCTGGGGCATCTTCCCGGGCAGTTCGTTATTTTCTCACTGTTCGGGATAGGCGAGGCGCCGATCTCGGTATCTTCTTCTCCCACAAAAAAAGATAAAAGCACTTTTGAGGTCGTAACGAGAAAAGTAGGCGTTTTCACGGCCGCAATGCATAAGCTCGAACCGGGCGATAAAATAGGCGTGCGGGGACCGTTCGGAAGGCCTTTTCCGATCGATGACTTAAAAGGGAATGATCTCCTGTTCGTTGCCGGGGGTTTAGGGATAGTGCCGCTCAGGTCGCTGATACAATTCGTCATGGATAAACGCCGCGATTTCGGGGAAGTGACGATACTCCTCGGATGTAGAGAGCCCAAAGACAGACTCTTTACTAACGAAATAGAGGAGTGGGGCCGAATGACCGACATCAACTATGCCTGCACGGTGGACAGGGCCGATCCGGAATGGAAAGGTAACGTTGGCGTAATAACAACGCTTATTCCGGGGGTGGATATCGATTTGAAACGCACTTATGCCGTTGTGGTCGGTCCGCCGATCATGTACAAGTTCGTTATAGCAGAGCTTTTGAAAAAAGGGTTGTCGGGCGATCAGATCGTTATTTCTCTTGAGAGAAGAATGAAGTGTGGCCTCGGAAAATGCGGGCATTGTCAGATAAACGGAAAATACACATGCCAGGACGGTCCCACCTTTATATACAGCGAGCTTAAAACACTGGAGGAAGCGTTATGAGCGACAAGAAAAAAGTGCGTATAGCTTTTTTTGACTTCGCGGATTGCGAAGGCTGCCAGTTGCAGCTCACATACCTGAACCTGAATTTTCTGGGTCTCCTGGAACATTGCGAGATCGTGAATTTCAGGGAAGCCATGTCTGAGGCGAGCGACGAATACGATCTGGTCTTTGTGGAAGGCAGTATAATGCGGCCGCATGACGAAGAGAGAGTGAAAAAGATAAGAAGCATCGCCAAGATCCTGGTCGCCTATGGGGCATGCGCCTGTACAGGAGGGGTTAACGGGCTCAGACGCCGTTTTACTGATGATGAGGCGAAGGAGATAGTTTATAAGGACAGACCTTGGACGATAGAAGCCGGTTGGCCGCGTCCGGTGCATGAGGTAGTGAAAGTCGATTACTATATTCATGGTTGTCCCACAAATAACGACGAAACCGTGAAGGCGGTCAAGTCCATCCTTCTAGGTAAAGGATATACTCCGCCGGATTACTCTGTCTGCATAGAATGCAAATTTAAAGAGAACGTATGTCTGTTCGAAAAAGGGCAGGTATGCATGGGGCCTGTTACTCGCGCGGGCTGCGGGGCGTGGTGCACTTCTTCGCTAAACACGTGTTACGGCTGCAGGGGGCTTTTGAGTAACCCCGCGGAAGAAGGGCATATGGAAATACTTGCTAAACACGGCTACACGATAGACACCCTTAAACAGAAATTTGACCTATATAATATGTGCAGACTGGAGGCTGAGAAAAATGGCTGATATGTTGTCAAAAAAAGAGCTCAATATAAATGTTGAATATCTGACTCGCGTTGAGGGCCATGGCAATGTTGTCATTAACGTGAAAGACGGCAAACTCGAGAAGTGTCATCTTGAGGTTATCGAGGCTCCAAGGTTCTTTGAGGCGATGGTCCGCGGAAGGTCCATATTCGAGGTTCAGCATATTACTTCCCGCATCTGTGGGATATGTTCGGTGGGACATTGTACGGCTTCGGTCAAAGCCGTGGAAGACGCGATTCAGTACAAGATAAGCGAGCAAACCAAGCTCCTAAGAAAACTGCTTCTACACCTTGAGATCCTGGATAGCCACATCTTGCACGCGTATTTTCTGGTCGCACCGGATGCGCTGGGCGTGAAGAGCGTAGTGCCGCTTATAAAAACCCATAAAGACGTTGTATTGAGGGCTCTCCGCATGAAGAAGCAGTACAGCGATATGTGCGATATACTTGCCGGCAGACATACGCATCCCATAAGTATCTGCCCTAGGGGATGGACAAAACTACCTTCCAGAAAAGATCTCGAAAAAATGAAAGAGATCTTTTTGAGCCAGGTTGAGGACTTAAAAGCGACGGTTGATATATTCAAGACCGTAAAACTTCCCATTTTTGAAAGAGCTACGGAATATGTAGCCTTAACACATCCTAATGAATACGCGCTATATGAAGGGGATCTGACATCCAGCGACACAAAGGAACTGGTGAAACCCCGGGATTACAAAAAAATAATACACGAATATCACGTGGCGCATAGTACTGCCAAGCATTCCAAGAACGCCAGGTCTTCTTACATGGTGGGCGCCCTGGCCAGGATAAACATTAATTTTGATAAGCTCAATAATGAGGCGAAAGGGGTAGCCGATGCTTTAGGGTTTAAAGTTCCATGTTATAACCCATACATGAATACGGTGGCGCAGGTAATAGAGGTCGCTCACTGCACATATGATTCATTACGGATAATTGACGGTTTTTTGAGTAAAGGAATGGATTATAACGATGTTGTCACTTCCTGGCCGACGGAGAAGGAACTTACCAACTTCAAAGTTAATGCCGGAACCGGAGCGGGTCTCGTGGAAGTGCCTCGCGGTGTCCTTGCCCATGAATACACCGTCGACGATAAAGGCATCGTTCGTAACGCAAATTGCGTCATACCGACGAACCAGAACCTGGCTAACGTAGATTTGGACATGCAAAAACTTGTTCCCGAGTTCATAGACAAATCTAAAGAGGAAATAACACTTTTGGCCGAAATGCTTGTGAGGGCGTATGACCCGTGCATTTCATGTTCAGCGCATGTGCTGGACGTCAGGTTCGTGTAAACCAGGTGTCAGTCGTTAGTCGCTAGTCGTTAGTTTTATTCGGCAAAGCGCATGTGGGTAACTCCCTGGCTGTTATTTTGCAAAATACGACTAACGACCAACGACCAACGACTAGCGACTAGAATGTCTCCTGAAATTATTATAATCGGTGTCGGTTCCATCCTCCGCGGCGACGACGGTGTGGGGCCGCGGGTTATCGATGAACTCGAGAAGCAAAATCTCCCCAAAAATGTTCTGCTGCACTCCGGTGACATATGCGGGCTTGATCTTCTTAAGGTGTTTCCCGGGCATGACAGGGTCATTATTATAGATGCCGCCCGTATGGGGATGCCGGCCGGCACGGTCAAGATCTTTAATTTTACGGAAATAAAAAAATCCGATTTTAAAAACATTTATTCCACTCACGGTATGTCTTTACTCGAAACCCTCACCCTTGGACACGAACTTGGCGTCGATCCCGAGATCATTGTTATCGGTGTCGAACCGCTCTCGACTGATCCAGCGCTGGCATTATCCCCCGCGATAAAAGCTATCATTCCGGATCTCATTGATAAAATAAAAAATTGTATCGATGATCTGTCGCGATCCAGGAATTGTTAGGAATTTTTCTGTCAGGGGCAAACCCGCTTGCAAAAGCATTTTTTTTGTGATAACCTTATCTGCAATTGTCCGATTCAAGGCCAAATTGGCCTGATTGAAGGTTGCTAGAAGAACTAGCGGGTATACAAAAAGGAGGCGTTACATATGAAAGGTATCGGATCGGTTCTGTGTGTAGTGGTTGTGCTTGTGTTCGCGGCAGGTTTTGTTGCTATAGCGGGTGCTACGGGCGGTACATGCGATACGACATGTGATACATCCAGCGCTGCGACGGATGAAACTCCGGCGATGGCTCCTGCGGCTCCCGCAGCTCCTGCGGCTCCGCTCTTGACTGCTGAAAATACGGCGGCCCCGGCTGCTCCTCAGGCCCCGGTGGCTCCGGAAGTGGCGCCCGAAAGTGCCAAGGCTCCGGCGATGGATGTCGCTACGGAACCGGTGGCCAAAGATGATACGGCTTCTGATGAAGCGAACGACGTTGAAGAATAGTTTGGAACGATAATAAAACAGAAGGGACAGGTGTTAAAAGCCTGTCCTTTCTGTTTTTAATATCCCGCTACAAACCTGCATAGTTGACTCGTGATTATCCCCAAGTAAGTCCCGATAATGTTACCTAAAATGGCGAGCAAAAGTCCTATTGAGGCGAGTTTGGGCTGGTATATGGCCGCTACGACCGGGGCTGAAGCTACTCCTCCGATATTGGCCTGGCTGGCGGCGGCTATTAGGAATAATGGGGCTTTTATTATCCTGGAAGTTATAAAAAGAACGGCTGCATGGAAGAGAACCACAAAAAATCCCGCGATAATGAGTATAACTGTCGCTCCGATGTTAGATATGTTCGCTCTTGCTCCGATAGATGTGAGCACAAAATATAGTATAAAATATCCTATTTTTGACGAACCCGATCTTTCAAGTGATCTGGCAGGGGTGAACGACAGGAAAATGCCCAGAAGCGAGGAGATAATTATGACCCAGGTATAGGGCGTAATGACGTTCTTTATATTAGGTAAGGAATAAGAGATCGCTTTCGATGCCAGCGTACCGGAAATGGCTATGAATAATATCAAAAATGCGGTTTTTAAGGTAAAAGTTTTGCTTCTTTCGGAGTTGCCGGTGGAATTATCTTCATTGGACTGGGTCCCGGCTGACAAAGAGCCGAGGATGCTCTCATCGGACTTATTCCAGTGGTCGTATTTCTTTTGGAGCCCGGCTATGGATATCAGTATGCCCATCCATACATAGGGAACGATCGTATCGACGATCACCATGGGTGTAAATACCGACTCAGGGGTTCCGATGGCCTCTTTTACCGCTATCATGTTGGCGCTGCCGCCTATCCAAGAGGCGGATAAAGCTCCGAATCCGGACCAGAATTCTATGCCGGTCCATTGTTTAACGAAAAAAAACACGAGCGGCATGCCGAGCATAATGCCGGCGGCACCGGCGAACATCATAATTAAGGCTGGTTTTTCAAGTTTCATTACCGACTTTATGTCGGAAGAGAGCAGAAGCAATATCAAACTGGCCGGTAAGAAATTGTTGGAGATCGTCTGGTATACGCCATTTTTTGGGTCGATAAACCCGAAAGTCGACGCGAGCATGGGCAAAAAATATATCCAGAAAACAGATGGAAGAAACTTGAAGAATCTTTGGCTTCGGGGATGGTCAGCCGCGCAGACGACGGTGGACTCGATTGCCAGGAGGATCAGGATGATCAAATAAGTGTTGTGGATCATAAAGCGATCCCGATTCCAGGTTTCGCATGTTTAAGGTGATAAACGCCTGATGCGCTCAAGTATGGGTTCTTCTCTTTGTCACCTTTTATAAAGAATGGCGTGTCGAGATCGATGTATTTGAATCCCCCGAGCCCCGCCGCGAAATGGGCCGAAGCGGTCATGGCCAGGGAGGTTTCCAGCATGCCGCCTATCATGAGATCAAGACCATGCGATTGGCCAGATTCGCTATTTCGCGGCCGTAAACTATGCCGGTCTTCATGAATTTTATGTTTATAACACCCGCCGCTTTTTCTTTTATGATGCGTAAGGCGTCGCCGATCGACTTGCAGCTTTCGTCCGCGCAAACGGGTACTCCCGAGACTCGCGTGACTTTTTTCAATCCTTCCCAGTCTTCTTTAGGGACAGGCTGCTCCAAAAGAGAAATGCGAATCCCGGCGCGTTTTAATGACTTTAAGAATTTCAAAGTTTCTTCCGCCGAGTACCCTTGGTTAGCGTCGAGGTATATGGGAGAACCTTTAGTGATCCGGTTCACGGCTTGAACTCTTTTAAAGTCGAGGTCCATGTCGCGCCCTATCTTAACCTTAAAGGCGCCGAACCCTTGAGCGTAAAACTTTTTAGCCGAAAGTTCGGTTTCCTCGAGGTCGGCGATAACTATTGTTATATCTGTCTTAAGAAGTTCGGAGGTTTTTCCGAATAATCTCCAAAGCGGGACCTTGAGTTTTTTCGCAAGGACGTCGAGCATGGCCATTTCGGCTGCGGCGAGAGCCGATCCGTTTTTATACAATTTTTGATAAAGGCCGGCGGAAATGGAAGGGTACTCCGAAATGTCTCGGCCGATGATCTTTTCACCGGCGGTATTTAAATTTTTCAAAGTGGCGGGGAGAGTCTCTCCGGTAATGTGTGTGGCGATAGCCGCTTCGCCAAAGCCACGGGTGCCGTCGGAAAGTTCAAGAGTGAATAGAACATTCTCGAGGGAATTGTGGTCGCCGAGCGCCGTCCTGAAAGGTTGAATAAGCGCCGCGCGGAGCGTCTCGACCTTAAAACTTTTAATGGTCCCGTCGTGTCTCATGACGGTATTTATAGCACATTTAGAAGGTTTCCGCCACCGTATTTGGGGGCAGCACCAAAGTTGATCCCAGACCTGCCCCAAAGTTGATCCCAGACCCGTCCCCTCACGATAAAAACCAAAATATTTTTAAAATCGCTTGACAATGACCTGAACTGAGATTAAAATAATCTCAGTAAACAAAGGACGTGATATGCAGCTTTTAACAAAGAATACAGATTACGCGGTACGGGCGCTCATAGTCTTAGCGGCACACGAAGGTGATTATGTTTCGGCAAGGGCTATTTCCGCAGCGCAGAATATACCGTATGAATTTCTACGGAAGATACTCCAGACGCTGATCAAACAAAAATTCGTTGTCTCAAAAGAGGGTAAGACGGGCGGCGTGAAACTTGGTAATTCGCCGTCAGAAATAAAACTTGAAGATGTGATCAGGGCGTTTCAGGGAGAGGTGCGTTTTTCGGAATGCATGTTCAGGGAAAGACTTTGTGCGAACCGTGCGGAATGCGCATTAAGGCATAAAATAACAAAAATAGAACAAAAGGTCGTTAAAGAGTTCAAGGGGATAACCATAGCGGCGCTTTTGAAAGGGATAACGAAAACACATGAAAAGAAAAATAATTAAAATTGACGAAATGAAATGCAACGGTTGCGGTCTTTGCATATCCGGCTGTTCGGCGAATGTGTTAAAAATTATAGACGGCAAAGCACGTCTGGTGGGCGAGCTTTTATGCGACGGCCTTGGGGCCTGTCTTGGGCAGTGCCCGGAAGGTGCCATAACCGTTGAAACGGCTAAGGAGACATATGGAGAAAAGCAGACCGGATGATATCCGCGGTAGGGTTCTAAATGTCACAGAACTGGTCGGTTATAGGAAAAGCTCAATCGTTTCCAGAATTCTTTTGAAAAAAGAAAGCGGCAATGTCACTATGTTCTCTTTCGATAAAGGAGAAGCGCTCAGCGAACATACGGCTCCTTTTGACGCAATGGTAATGGTTGTAGACGGTGAAGCTGAAATAACGATCGCGAAAAAGTCCCGTAAGGTAAGGAAGGGCGAGTTGATCATTATGCCGGCGAATGTGCCGCATGCGGTAAAAGCCGTGAAGAAGTTCAAAATGTCGCTTGTCATGTTAAAAAAGTAGTAATTAACCAAGGGGGAGTGATATGTTCTGTTTTCAATGCCAGGAGACAATGAAGAACACAGGCTGCACGTTTAACGGTATGTGCGGTAAAAAGGGGCGGACAGCGGATTTGATGGACCTTTTGGTCTATGTCACAAAAGGGATATCCGTTTTCGGAGAGATCGCGAAGAAAAACGGAATTACCTGCAAAAAGTACGGGGCTTTTATTACGGAAGCTCTTTTTATGACGATAACCAACGCGAATTTTGACGAAGCCAGGATCATAGGTGAGATAAAGGAAGCATTCAAAATGCGCAATGAACTGAAATCAAGTCTCCCCGCCGGCAGTTTGCCAAAAGATTTGCATGACTCGATGTCATGGTATTCCGAAAAGTATGATGAGCTGGTCGCGAAAGCCCTGGAAGTAGGGGTGCTTTCCACAAAGAATGAAGATGCGCGTTCTTTAAGAGAGTTACTTGTTTATGGCGTAAAAGGCATAGCGGCATACGCGCATCATGCGGCTGTGCTAGGGTATGAAGACGAAGCGATATATGATTTTGTCATTAAAGCTTTGGCGTCTACCACGAAGGATCTGTCGGTTGACGATATGGTGGCCCTCGTTATGGAAGCGGGTAAAACCGCCGTAACTACCATGGCCCTCCTTGATAAGGCGAACACATCTACTTATGGCAGCCCGGAGATCACAAAAGTGAATATCGGTGTCAGGAAAAATCCCGGGATACTTATTTCGGGCCATGATCTCAAAGATATGGAAGAACTTTTGAAACAAACAGAAGGAACGGGTATAGACATTTATACTCACAGCGAAATGTTGCCGGCGAACTATTATCCCGCGTTTAAAAAATATAAACATCTGGCAGGGAATTACGGTTCATCATGGTGGAAACAGGACGTGGAATTCGACAAATTTAACGGTCCCATACTCATGACAACGAATTGTATCGTCCCCGTGAAAGATTCGTACAAAGACAGGATATTTACGACCGGTGCGGCGGGATATCCCGGCGTGAAACATGTACCCGACAGGAAAGAGGGCGGTAAAAAAGATTTTTCTGAAATTATAGCGCTCGCTAAAAAATGCAAAGCTCCGACCGAACTTGAGACGGGTGAGATAGTGGGCGGGTTCGCGCACAATCAAGTTCTGGCCCTGGCCGATAAAGTGATAGAGGCCGTAAAAAGCGGCGCGGTAAAGAGGTTTGTGGTCATGGCCGGCTGCGACGGAAGACACCCGACAAGAGATTATTTCACTAAAATTGCCGAGGCTCTTCCGAAAGACGCGATAATTTTAACTGCGGGATGCGCCAAATACAGGTATAATAAGTTGAAACTCGGGGATATCGGCGGCATACCCAGAGTGCTTGACGCGGGCCAGTGCAATGACTCATATTCTCTGGCGGTAATCGCCCTTAAACTTCAGGAAGTCTTCAAGCTTAAAGATCTGAACGAGTTGCCGCTATCTTTTGATATCGCGTGGTATGAGCAGAAAGCGGTGTGCGTGCTTTTAGCGCTTCTTTATCTCGGAGTTAAAGGAATGAGACTGGGACCGACATTGCCGGCATTTTTATCACCGAACGTAGCCAAGGTACTGGTCGACAAATTCAATATAAAACTCGCCGCGGATGTGCAAAAAGATGTTGCGGCGATGATGGCGGGCGCCTAGAGTGCGATGCCGCTTTTAACGAGGGAGATGTTATGAAACCTATGCTGAATATTGATCACGCGAAATGCGTGAAGTGCGGCGCATGCGTTGACGTGTGCCCCGTGAAAGTCATCGAAAAGAAACCCGGCGATTTTCCCGAGTCTGTTGTTTGGGCTCCGAAGGCCTGTATTACATGCGGACATTGCGTGTGCGTTTGTCCTAAAGGGGCGATATCGCATAAAGATATTCAGGTGGATAAGTGCGGCACGGTCGATGAAAAACTATTTATAAATACCGCTCAGGTTGAACAGCTGCTTAAGGGGCGGCGATCGATCCGGGTATATAAAAAAGATAAAATTGACAGGAAAGTAATAGAAAAGTTGATCGATATCGCGCGTATGGCCCCGACCGGGCACAATCTTCAGCAGGTTAAATGGAAAGTCGTGACCGACGATAACACATTGAAACTGTATAAAGGTATGGTTATAGATTGGATGAAGCATACGCTTGGGACCGATCCTGATATCGCAAAAAAGTTTCAGATGAAAGGTGTTGTGGCGGCGTATGAGGCGGGGATAGACATAGTACTAAGAGATGCGCCTTCCCTGGTCATTACATACGCGTCAAAAGACGACCGCATGGCCCTCGGCGCGAGCACTATAGCGCTTTCCTTTCTGGATGTTGCTGCCCCGGTTTTCG
>JADFYD010000019.1:0-6768 GCA_015233235.1 Candidatus Omnitrophota bacterium
GGGTATGATCAACCTGTTTTTGGCGGTTCTTTTCACTACTCTTTCCTTCGCGAGCGTTAACCCGTATTTCTTTATAGGCTATTTGATAGGCATAGCTATATTCGGCTTGTACCAGGCGATTTTTATGGCGAACGCCGGCGGCGCGTGGGACAACGCCAAAAAGCTCGTTGAAGTGGTGACCAAAGAAAAAGGCACGCCGCTTCACGACGCTATGGTCGTAGGCGACACCGTGGGCGACCCATTCAAGGACACATCATCTGTCGCGATCAACCCGATCATTAAGTTCACGACTCTTTTCGGGCTTCTGGCGATAGAGATAGCGATACAGCTTTCAAGATCGCTTAACGCGGTTCTCGCGATAAGCTTTTTCGCTGTCGCTCTTGTTTTCGTCCTGAGGTCGTTCTATACGATGCGCATTCTGCCGAATACGGAAATAAAATAGGGGACAAGAGAGATACTAAAAGCCGCAGGCTAGTTCAAGCTATCCTGCGGTTTTTTTTAAAAAGGAGGATTCTATGCAGGATATTCTCAATAAGTCGCTTGGTTATCTGATGCAGTACGGGTTGGCGTTCCTTTACGCGATACTTATTTTCATTATAGGAAAATGGGTCGCGCATCTTGTTTCAAAGATCGCCGCGGTCGCAATGGCAAAGAGCAAGCTGAATGAGACACTTGCCTCTTTTGTAAAGAACATAATCTATTATGTTCTCCTTATTTTTGTGTGCATAGCGGCATTGAATAAGATAGGTATCGAGACCACGTCTTTTGTCGCGCTTATCGGCGCGGCGGGCCTGGCCGTAGGCCTGGCTTTGCAGGGGTCTTTGGCCAATTTTGCCGCTGGAGTGATGCTGATACTTTTTCAACCTTTCAAGGTCGGAGATAAGATCGAGGCGGCTGGCGCGGTGGGACAAGTGAAAGAAATACAGATCTTCACGACGATCATGGAGACAGACGACAAAAAAATAGTTATTGTGCCAAATGCCAAAATTACCGCTGATAAAATAATAATTCACCGGTAAGGAAGGAGGGGGAAATGTCCATTATCAAGGAATTTAAGGAATTCGCGATAGAAGGTGACGCCGTGGACGTGGCCGTCGGTATCGTGATCGGCGCGGCTTTCGGAAAGATAGTCACTTCCCTCGTTAATGATGTCATGATGCCGCCCATAGGTCTTGTGCTCGGAGGTGTGGATTTCAAAAATCTGAAGGTCGTCCTGAAGGCGGCGAGTCTCAACGCCCCGGCGGTCACTCTTAATTACGGGCAATTCATAAACACGGCTATCGACTTTCTGATAGTCGCTTTCGCGGTTTTTCTTGTTGTAAAAGGCATCAATAGCCTTAAAAAAGCAAACAAAGTCAAGTCGTAGACAGAGGAGGAATGGTCATGACGGAAATATTACAGGAAAAGTGGATGAAGGGAGTCGCTATCACAACGACATGTCTCGCGGTCATGACCGCTGTCGCGTCAGCGCGCGGCTCGGCGTGCGGAGCGAAGACGCAGTTTTTAAACGTTGTCGAGACAAGCAAGTGGGCGTATTACCAGGCTAAAAGCATTAAACAAAATCTGGCCGAATCCCAGAAGAACGCTTTTGAAGTAGGGGTGCTTGGTTCTTCTAATGCCGGACAAAAAGCGGTATACGACGAGAAAATAAAAACTATCACTGGCGAGATCACCCGCTACAATACCGAAAAGAACCAGATAAAAAAAGAAGCCGAAGATACCGCCGCGCAAAATAAACTTTTAGCCAGAAAGAACAACTTTTTCTCGGCCGCGGTCGTGTTCTTCCAGATCGGCATCATGCTTTCTTCGGTAAGCGCGCTCTTAAAAAGGAAGTTCATGTGGATCGTGGGCCTGCTATTTGGCGTTATTGCCGCGGTGCTTCTCGGTTACGGATTATTTCTGCAGCCTTTATTGTTTTAAGAATATCCATTCCGTTCCAAGGATAGGCACGGTGGGGATTATGGAAAAAATGGGACCGTATGAGCGTGGGCCGGCGGATAACCGTGCGGATAAATCGTTCCTTCCCGAAGAACTGCAAAACAAGCTGAGAAGCTACATCACTGAAAGAAGCGGCTTGTATTTTAAAGACCATGAATTGCGTAATTTGAACGAAGCCGTTTTCTCGAGGATGAAAACCTGTAATATCAATTCCGCGCTCGCCTACTATTCATTTTTGACTTCCTCAGCGCAAAAAGAGAATGAGATCAGGGAACTCCTGAATCTTCTCACGGTTAATCACACTTACTTTTTTCGCGACGAACCCCAGTTTAAGGTCCTGAAAGAAAAGGTACTTCCCGAAATAATCCGGAACAAATCGGTCCGGGCATCCGAAAAACATTCGAAGCCGTCACTTAGAATTTGGAGCGCCGGTTGTTCGACGGGAGAAGAACCTTACACGATAGCGATATTGATCAAAGAACTAATACCGAATATCGGGGATTGGGATATTCTCATTTTAGCCACTGACGCTTCGGAGCAGGCGCTTGCCGGGGCTAGAAAGGGTATATACTCCGGGATCTCGGTAAAACACACGGAAAAAGCGTATTTGGAAAAGTATTTCAGCGAAGTTAAAAAGCAGGGACAAGATCCGGCGACGTATACCGCATGGGCAAGTTACGCTTTATCCACCGATATAAAAGGTATGGTCAACTTCGCGTTTTTCAATCTGATATCAGACGAGTACCCGCAGTCTTTTGACGTTATTTTCTGCCGTAATGTTGTGATCTATTTCGAGTTCGAGACCATATTAAAAGTGATGGGTCGCCTGCATACCAGTCTTCTGGACGGGGGTTACATTTTTATAGGCTACTCAGAGACCTTGCAGTACATGCGCGATAAATTTCAGATGGAGAGTGCGAGCGACGCGATATACTACCGTAAACTTCTTCAGGGGGAAGCGCCGTCGTCGGGCGCGAAGGTTAAACCTCTTTCGCTAAAGGCGGAAGAAAAAATAGATATCGATAAGATACTGGAAGAAATTTCGAAAGCTGAGCTGGCCGCTCAAAAAATATCTAACGCGAAAAAGGATAAGATCGATCCCCGTAAATTTGAGGAGATCTTGGTGAAGGCTGTCAAGACCACGCACCGCAAAGAATACGTAAAAGCACTGGCGCTTTTCAAAGAGGCACAGACTCTGGATAATGACGCGCCGGAACCCCGCTATTATGAAGCCGAGATCTTCTTAAGCCGGGGCGAGACCAAAGAAGCGAAGGATAAATTGGTACGGTTGCTTGAAGAAAAACCCCTATTCTGTCCGGCGCATTACCTTTTGGGCTGTATATACCTAAACGAAAATGAGTTGGATAAGGCGAAAAAAAGTTTGAGAAAGGCGCTTTATATTGACCGAGATTTCTTGTTGGCCAATTTTTATCTGGCGCAGGCGTTCAGGAATGAAAATAACATAAGTTACGCCATACGCGAATACAGAAATACTATTAGTTTGTTGTCGAAGCACGGTTCAAATGATATACTCGCCTATAGCGGCGGATTCAATACCGCGACGCTGACGAGCGTCTGCCGGGATAATTTAGAAAGGTTAAAGACGGTGCAATGAAACTCGTAGTTTTTACATTGTGCGACAAAGAATATGGCGTAAATATCTCCGAGGTGCGTGAGGTGATACGCCTGAGGGCGATAACGCGAATACCGGAGGTGTCGAATTTCGTGGAGGGTGTCATAGCCCTGCGCGGTGCCGTCATACCCCTCGTGAATTTACGGGCTAAATTAGGCATGGAAAAATCCGGTATTTTGAAGTCCAGCCGAATCATTATCACTCAAGTTGATTCTCACGACGTGGGTTTGATAGTAGATAGTGTTTCCGACGTTATTTCCCTGGATCCCGCAAATATAACTCCTCCCGATGAAATGCTGAAAGGCGCGCGGTACCTGGTTGGCGTTGCCAAAAAGGGGGAACGTCTTATCGTTATAATGGACATCGGAAAACTATTTAGCGATGATATAAGTTCTGATATCCAAAAAGTGCATGAACGTGTCGAGATAAGGCATAGAAGGTAAAAACATGGCCGAAGGAAATGAAAAGATCATTGTGGAAGCGGATGAACAGGGATCTTACCGGGGATCCAAAGATAAAAAGAATACCGTAAGGGTCCTGGTTTTTTCTTTGGCGGCCGAGGATTACTGCATCGAGATAAAACAGGCCAAAGAAGTGATCAGATTGCCAGAAATTACGCGCGTTCCTAATACTCCCGAATTTATCGCGGGGGTAATGAATCTGAGGGGAGAGATCATAGCGCTTGTTATCCCGCATTATTTTTTCGGGTTGGAGCGCAAGAAAAAAGCGGAAGAAGCGCGGATAATCATTACGGATACCGCGGGTTACTCCGTTGGTATCCTTGTTGATAGAGTTGAGGACGCCATCGACATCGAGGAAGGCTCGATCCAGGCGCCTCTTTCCACTTTGAACGAAACGATCTTTTCTTTCACGAGAGGTCAGATCCATCAGGGAAACCGGATACTGACCTTATTGGATATAGAGAAGGTACTTAATAACAACGAGATAAACGTTTTAAGAAAAGGAGCGGAATGATGTTCAATTTAAACTTCAAAAGTCTGAAAGTAAGATTGGTATTGTGTTTTTTGGCCATTTCATTGATTCCGGTGGCGATAATAGGATTCACCAGCTATAGTACAGGCAGGGAGATCATTAAGAAACAGATCTTAAACGATTTTTCCGCCATCGCCGAAGGAAAAGAGCAGGCCTTGACTTCTTACTTGAGGGAAAAAGAACGAAGGGCGGACGCCTTCAGCAAAGATAGGTTTATTCTGGAGGCTATAGTGAAGATCGATCAAAAAAGCGCGGATTCGGCCACTGTGGTCCAGGAGCTGACCAAGTACGTCATTGACGATAAAATGTCCGTTGATAATCAAATAACCTCTATGGAAATATTAGGTCCGGACGGGAAGGTGATTGCCTCTTCGATCGAGAGTCTGGTCGGTCAGGACAAATCCCAGGACGATTCTTTTATCGGCGGTAAAACGGGCACGCACATTAAGGACGCGTACATATCTTCGGTAACTTATGCGCCCGCAATATCATTTTCAGCGCCCATTAAAAATAAAAAGACAGGAGAACTGTTCGGTGTGATCGTCAATAATTACGGGATGGGCCGTATTAATGAGATAGTCGGCGATAAAACAGGACTAGGCAGTACCGGAGAGGCCTACATCGTGAATAAGAATGGCAATGCGATCACGAAATTAATGTACAAGGAAGGATCTGATTTAAAAGAAAAAGTCGATACCGAACCGGTAAGATTAGCTCTTACGCAAAAAAAAGAGATGGTAAATGTTTATTCCGATTACAGGGGGCAGCAGGTGTTGGGCGCTTCAATGTATGAGGATCTGGAAAAAACATTTGGTTTAGGTTGGACTATCATCGCAGAAGTTGATTTTTCAGAAGCTTTCATGGGACTGAATAAATTAGCGGGTGCGATAATTTTGATATCTCTACTGATCGCGCTTTTAGTGATCGTATTCGCTTGGCAGATAGCCTCGAGGATCGCTGATCCGATCGAACAGCTTTCGGCTATAGCGGAAAAAGTGGGTAAAGGGGATATCACGAAAACTGTTACGATCAAGTCTGACGATGAGATCGGCCGGCTAAGTATGAGCTTTAACAATATGGTCGGGAACTTAAAAGATGTGTTGATCAAGGTACAGGAGGCCGTAGCGAAGATCACGTCTTCCGGTCAGGAGATTTTGGTGGCCTCTCAGCAGCAGGCGGCCGGGGCGCGAGAACAATCCTCAGCGGTCGCCGAGACCAGTTCCGCTGCCAAGGAGTTATCTATCACTTCCGAACAGGTCGGCGAAAGCATCAGAAAAGTTTCCGATACCGCGGCGCACGCGCTTCTGGGTATGACCAAAATTAAGGACGCTATCACGAGGACCGGGCAGATGATCACTTCTTTAGGAGAAAAATCACAACAGATCGGAAAGATCACGGAAGTGATCGATGACGTCGCCGACCAGACGAATTTACTCGCGGTCAATGCCTCGATCGAGGCGGCTCGCGCAGGCGAACAGGGCAGGGGCTTTACCGTGGTCGCGGATGAGATAAGAAAACTGGCCGATTCCAGCGCCAAATCCACAAAGGATATAACGGCGCTTATCGAGATCATTCAGCATGAGATGTCCAATTCTGTTATTTCCATGGAAACAAGTCTTTCCAGCGTAGAGGAAGAAGCGGTCCTTGCCCAGGAAACCGCGGAAAAAGCCAAAGAAATAACGATGGCTGTCACCCAGCAGATCTCGGGATCAAAACAGATAGCCGACGCGATGGGTAGTGTCGACGAGGCGATGAAACAGATCGCCGCGGGAGCGCAGCAATCACAGGCAGCGGTGAAACAGTTGAATGAGCTCGCGCATGAATTAAAAGCGATCGCTTCCAATTTTAAGGTTGGTTAAAAGTGGCGTTTGACAAATCAAGGTTCATCGAAAAATTTAAGGCCGAGGTGCACGAACGCCTTGAGCGCCTTAATCTGGGGCTTTTGAAACTCGAGAAATCACCCGAGGACAGGGCGTTGCTCGAAGAAATGATGCGAGAGTCACATTCCATAAAGGGTGCCGCCACAATGATGGGATATAAGCGGATATCCGACATCGCCCACAAAATGGAAGATGGCTTAGAGAAGGCGCTCAATGGTAAAACTTTGCTGGGTAAGGCGCATTTTAACGTCTTGTTCAAATGTTTAGACGCTATAGCGCCGCTTTTGGAAGATAAGGTCACCTGGTCTGATAAGGGTGTAGAGC
>JADFYD010000019.1:6828-17191 GCA_015233235.1 Candidatus Omnitrophota bacterium
GGTCCGGTTCCCGAGCTGGCACCTGCCTCCGCTACTGAGGTGAAAAGTGTTCGTCAACCCGCAGCGGCCGCCGTACAGGAGAATAGTATCCGCGTAGATACGGATAAGTTGAATAAACTCGTGAATCTTTCCGGGGAGCTCCTTATTTCCAAAATAAGGCTCCATGAAGTGACAAAAAATCTGGCGCATAAGGTGCGGGCGCAAAAAGGGTTGCCCGAATCGTTTAACAGCATGATCAACGACCTGGAAATTTTGAACAAAAACATCGATTTTCTGACTTCTGATATGCAGGTAGAGATGATGAAAGTCAGGATGCTTCCCGTCTCATATCTTTTCAATAGTTTTCCCAGGGCCATGCGCGATCTGGCCGGAGAAAAAGCGAAAGAGATAGATTTCGAGATCAAAGGAGAAACTACACAGCTTGATAAAGCGATTCTGGACCAGCTTAAGGACCCGCTGATGCATCTTTTGCGTAATGCAGTTGACCATGGGATCGAAGAAGCCGGGGCCCGAAAAGCTTTAGGTAAGGCCGCCGCGGGAAAAATCACACTTGCGGCTTACCAGGAGGGCTCACAGGTAGTGATCTCCGTATCTGATGACGGTAAAGGCGTGGATGTAAGACGCGTGAAAGAAGAAGGAGTTAAAAAGGGGATAATAGATAAAAGACGTGCCGACGATCTGGCGGAAGAACAAATTTTTCAACTTTTATTCATGTCGGGTTTCAGCACGATGAAGGAAGTGTCGGAAACTTCCGGAAGGGGAGTAGGCCTTGATGTGGTCAGGGAAGCGATCGTTAAATTAAAAGGGCAGGTGGATGTAAGGTCGGTCCCGGGAAAAGGTACCAGTTTTATTATGAGGCTTCCTCTTACGTTGGCTATAACAGAGAGCCTTTTAGTCGCCGCGGGAAACGATATTTTTGCCGTTCCGATCGATACTGTCATAGAAACTATCCGTCTCAACGCCGATGACATAAAAACCGTGGAAACTAAGGAAGCGGTAACTGTGAGAGGCGTCATTTTGCCTTTGGTCAGGTTGAACGATATTTTCGGCCTGCCCCGAAAAGGTATTTTCGAAAAGAGGTATGTGCCGGTAGTGGTCGTGCAGTCAGTTGAGAAAAAAGTGGGGCTTCTCGTCGATGAGCTGGTGGGCAGGCAGGAGATAATCTCGAAGCCCATAGGCGCGCCGCTCAACAACGTGAAAAATATCTCGGGCGCCACCATTTTGGGGAGTGGGAAGGTAATTCTCATATTGGACATTCCGGCAATTATCGATTCGGCCGAGGGTGTAGTGATCAGGCGGCCGGTTTCCGTACCGAGGATCGTGCAAAAGACCAAGAAGAAAAGGACTATTCTGCTCGCGGAAGACGTGTTGACGACGGCAATGCTTGAGAAAAATATACTCGAATCCGTCGGATATTCGGTAGTGATCGCGCGCGACGGGAAAGAGGCGTTTGAAAGATCGAAGCAGGAAACTTTCGATCTGGTCATTACCGATGTTCTTATGCCCAGGATGGATGGATTTGAACTTGTCACAGCGCTCAGAAAAGACAATCTCTACAAAGATATACCCATTGTGATCGTGACTACGCGTGAGAACGATGCGGACAAACACAGGGGTCTTGAGGCCGGCGCGAACGCGTACATTTTAAAAAGCGAGTTCACCTCAGAGGGATTACTGAATACCCTGGACAGATTGTTGGGCTGATTAAGGGAGGGAAAATGCCAAAACAAGTATTGATCATAGAAGACAGCATAACGGACGTAAGCATAATGAGGGATTTATTGGAGAAGGAAAATATCGCTGTCGAGGTGGCTATGACGGGCGCCGAAGGCGTAGCGAAAGCGAAGCAAATAAAGCCGGACCTGATAATTCTGGATATAATGCTTCCCGATATGAACGGATATGAGGTTTGCAAACTGATCAGGGCTAACAGTGACCTCAATAATTCTATCGTAGTCGTCGTAAGCGTTAAGGAGAATGTGCCGGATATTGCCATGGCGTTTTTACCGCGAGAAGTATAAAGGTGATAAGAGCAACGCCCGTAACACCGTAAGTCTCGAAACCATCGGCCGTCGGACCTACCGAATCTCCCGCGTTGTCGCCGGTGCAATCCGCTATAACACCCGGGTTTCTCGCGTCATCTTCTTTGATCTTGAATACGATCTTCATGAGGTCCGAACCTATATCGGCGATCTTCGTGAAAATACCGCCCGCTATCCTCAGCACCGAGGCGCCGAGAGACTCACCTATGGCAAAACCTATAAAACACGGACCGCCGTAAGCCGGGTCTACAAAAAGAAGGATGGACAGCATTACCAATAGCTCAGTACTTATAAGAAGCATTCCTATGCTCATCCCGGCCTGAAGAGGTATGGAGTAAACCGGATACGGGGATGATCTTAAAGAGGCAAATGCCGAACGGGAATTCGCCATAGTGTTTATACGCATACCGAACCATGCGACACTGTAACTCCCAAGGATACCTATCAGTGAGCAGATCAGGATGAGTACGACTTTGTTCGCCTCAAAATGACGCAACCAACCGAAATAAACCGCCATAACGATGCCAATGAGGATCTCCAGCATGATTATGAATTTGCCCTGGGTTATGAGGTATGTTTTGCATGTTTCGTAGATGAGCTCGGAAATCTCCTTCATGGCCTTGTGCACCGGCATCTTCATGACGTTTATGAACTGCACAAGTCCGAACAGAAATCCGAATATGCATATCGCGATACCCCACATGAGTATCATTCTGCCGTTCGTCGCAAAGAACGGCACCGAAGTAAGATCCGGTATCTTCAGGTCCGCTTCGCCCGCCCACGCGGACATGTCACCTGAGAGCAGCATGTTCGCCGCGAATATCAGGCCTGTCCTCAACAACACGTTCATCACTCGTTTCATATGTATCCTCTCCTCCTAACGTTTAAACTCCGCCATACGGCAGGGTTAATATTATCATACATTTATACACGACTTTTATGCAAATTTCAAAAAAATACTCATAAAAAGTTGCTCACAAACATTTTTTAGCGGCATCAAGAAGCTCATGGGGCTCAAAAGGCTTGCGGACATACCCTTGGGCGTTCAGCTCTTTTATTTTCTGTTCGATCTCGTCAAGCTGTGATGTCGCCGAGAAGAAAATAACGCATATTTTCTTCAGGGCCTCGTCGTTTTTAATTATTTTGCACAAGTCATAACCGCTCATTCCCGGAAGGTGAACATCAAGAAAAACAAGATCCGGTACGTTCGAGCGCATCATTTCCAGCGCAGTTTCGGCGTCGGAAGCCGACACAACGTCGTATCCGGCGTATTTAAGCCTATATGACGAAAATTTCACAAGATCCGGCTCATCGTCCACAATAATTATGTTTCTGGGCATATCACATCTTCCTCCTTTCCGTGATCGGGAGAATAAAACTAAAAACGCTGCCTTGCCCGAACACTGAGTCTACCCATATTTTTCCGCCGTGTTTCTCTATTATGCTTTTAGATATCGCCAGCCCTAGCCCAGTGCTTCCCCCGCGTTTGGTCCCGGCTTCCCCGACCTGTACGAAAGGCTGAAAAAGTTTATGAACGTCGTCGTGCTTTATCCCAACACCCGTATCCGCGACAGAAACACACAAAGCGTTCTCACTGTACCGCTTTGTGCTTATTTTTACGTTCCCCTCGTTCGTGAATTTTAAGGCATTATTGACAAAATTTGTTAAAACTTGAGTGATTTTGTCCCTGTCAAACCGAACATTCGGCAGATTATCCGATAATTCCAACTCAAGATCAAGTCCTTTTTTTGAGGCGGCCACTGTCATGCTCTCTTTCACTTCTTTGACAATCTCATTGATGCTGTATTCCCTGACCCTCATTTCATCTCTGCCGGCTTTCATTTTTTGAAAATCCAGCAAATCGTTTATAAGCCGCGCCAGGCGGTCTACGTTCCTCTTTCCCGTACTAAGGAAATCGTTCTGTTCTTCGCTCACGGGGCCGGCTATCCCGTCGAGCACGATCGCTATGCTCTCTTTGATCGCCGCCAGCGGCGTACGCAATTCATGCGAGACCACGCTTATAAACTCATCTTTCACCTTTTCCAGCCGCTTCCGTTCGGTAATATCCTCATAAGTGCCCAAAATAGCGTAAACTTTCCCGCCGGGGTCGCATATCGGGATCTTGTTCTTGCAGACCCAAATTTCACTTCCGTCCGGATTGGTTACATGTTCCTCGTAATTCAGTTTGGGTTTACAGTTTTTAGTGACTTCCGCGTCGTCCAGTTTATGCTGTCCCGCGTTCCGGGACCATTTCAGATCATCATCGGTCATTCCGACAATTTCTTCCGGGGAGCTAAGACCGGCGTCCAAAGCGCATGGACGGTTACACCCCAAATACTTTGAATCCGGACTTTTCCAGAACACTCTTTCGGGAATGGTATCCAGTATTAAAGTCAGGTTTTTTTTGGTCTCTTCCAGCTCCCGCGTTCTTTCATTAACCATTTTTTCAGCCCTGTCTTTCCCGGTAAATGCTCCATATAAGAACAGTATCAAAAGAAAAGTGATAGAAAATCCGGCCGGAAGAACAGGCCAGAAAAACATCGAGCACTTCATTTTAAAATACTCCGGCCCGGGAGTCACGCTTACACACCATTTCCTATCAGCAAAATCGAATTTGCAATCGTACCGGGTCTTTGCCGGATAGAAAAGCGAGAAAATCCGGCCGATCCTTTCGGTGCCAAGCCTTGGCTTCCAGTGGTATAAAAGCTTTTCGCCGTCCCGCGCGGAAAGATCAATAAGATCGGACGGTAGATTCATCTTTGGCGTATTTTCTATCGCGGCTTTCATAAGGTCACCCGAACGAAAGACACCGGCCACGAATCCCGAGAGAGCTTTTCTTCTTTCGCCGACGGTACCTACCGGCATGCCTTTTCGATAGACGGGCCTCAATATCATAAATCCGAATTGTTCTTCGGTTTCCTGTATAAGTTTAACCCTGCCGGTAACGGTCGCCTCACCGCTGTCCCTGGCCTTTTCCAGGGTCTTGAGTCTGGTCGGCTCTGACCCCATATCGAACCCGAATACGACCTCGTTCCCTTCATCCGGCTCAAGAAAATAAACCGGGTAGTAGCATTCTTTTTGTCCGGTGGGTATCAGCCGGCCATCCGGACTTTTTTCTTTAAAAACAAAGCCCTTTATTCCGCATTTTGCGGCTTCGGCCTCATAACCGGAACGTTCGGGCCCCGGCACATAAGGGATCCAGTAATACGCCTGAATATCTCTGTTATCGACAAGACTGCTCGCGGTAAAATTGCGAAATTCATCTCTTTCCACTTTGTTCGAAGAATTGTAAAAGCTACAAATCGAATCCAGGTCCCTGATCCTGTTATTGAGTGTTCTTTCTATAAGATCCGCCCTCATGATGGCATCATGTTTAAAAGTAACGCGAAAATTGTCTAAACTCATTTTACGTGTTACGAAAAAGATCATGAACGTGGTCAAAATACCGACAAGGAACACCATGAAGACGATGCGTCTTCCCGCGGTCGCGGACAAATTCCCGCTAAAGAATCCGTCTACTGGTATTTTGGATGAGACGTTCATATCCTTTCACTCCGTTCAGATCTGTTTGAATATCTTTTCGGCCGCTTTGAGCAGGATGGCGTGATCGTCTGATTCAACAAGCGCTACCCCGATGATCCTTGATATTTCCTTAGCGACGTTATGCTCGAGCGTGCTACCCGCCGAAGTATACAAAATGAAAGAAATATCCATGGTTTTCGGCATTTGCTTAAGTTTCGAACATACAAGGTCTCCCGAAATATCCGAGAGCCCGAATTTTATGACCACAAGGTCCGGCAGGTCCGTCATGATCTTTTCAATAGCGGCCACTCCGGTTTTTGCGGAGTTGACTATATACCCGGCGTTCAAAAACGTGATCGCCAGGTTGTTGAAAACGATCGGATCATCCTCAACTATCAGGATTTCTTTGCTTCCGCCCGCGATCTTATATTCGCCGTTAGCGGAAACGCCGTATTTATTGGACATAACCGTGTCTATTTCGTGCAATACATTGCCTATGTTAAAAGGTTTTGTGATAAATCCGTCAACATTCAGGTCTTTAAAGACCGCCGCCATCTCTTCCCTGACGGTTAAGATAATGACCGGAACAAGCGGTTTGCCTTTGCCGGCGGATAATTTGTTATACACGGTAATGCCGTTCATTTTGGGCATATTCAGGTCCAGAATAATAAGATCCGGGCTTACTCTGCCGGCCATCAAAAGGCCTTCTTCTCCATCATGCGCCTCATAAACATCATATCGTTCAGTAAGGTGTAACTTAAGTAACTTAGCGACTTCCGGAGCGTCATCGATGACGAGTATCGACCTTTTTTTGATCTTCTGCATATCTTCCTCCGTTGTTTATATTCCTTTATCCTGCTATCTTCTTAAGTTCATCGAATGACAGCACTAACTTGGCGAGCGCGCCTTCGATAATTTGTATCTCTTTTCCCGTCTTTGCCTCCAGCTCTATCTCTTTCGCGGCCGCGTAAATTTCTTCCAGTCTTAAATTTCCGGCCGAACCTTTGATAAAGTGGGCGTTATTGGCAATATTTTCAAAATCGCGTAAATTCACGGTTTCTTTAAGGGTGCAGAGGGCACCTGCCGTTTCAGACACGAAACAATTAACGAGTTCCATATACATATCTTCCGGTATTCCAAGCGCTTCCATTGCCCGTTCTTTTTCAAGCTTCATCTTTTCTCCTTCGTTCCCGCCCATTTGATGATCTTTTCTTTCAGTTTGCTCATCTCGAAAGGCTTCGCGATATAATCGTTCATACCGGAAGTAAAGCTGCGTTCTTCGTCTTCTTTCATAGCGGCGGCGGTAAGAGCGATTATGGGCAACGTTGACGTGATGTTATCGCGTATTATTTTCGTCGCTTCGCACCCTCCCATTATTGGCATTTGAAGGTCCATAAGGACCAGATCATAGTCGTTAATTTTTACTTTTTCCACCGCGACCTGCCCGTTGGAAGCGATATCAACATCGCATCCTATGTTCTTCAGCGCCAACTGCAGCAGTTTCTGGTTAACAATGTTATCTTCGGCCACAAGAATTTTTAAACCTACGCAAGACAACTCTTCGGCCATATGTTTCGTGACGATCTGGCCGCTTTCACGTCCATCGCCCAAAACCGTTTGGATCACTTTGAACAATTCCGACTTGATGATGGGCTTAGGCAAATACGCGTGGAACCCGGACTTTTTTGCCTCTTGTGCTGCGCCGGGACGTATATCCGACGTCACGGCTATCAGCTTCGCGTGCGTCAGTTCTTTTTTACCGGATATTTTTTTGCCGAATTCATATCCGCTCATACCGGACATTATGACATCCGAGAGAATAATATCCGGTACCGCTGCTGAGTCGGAAAGCCATTTCAGGGCTTCTTCAGCCGAGCTCAACTTGTTTAAAACATCCATGCCGGCATCCTTACAGCAAATCTCCAAAATGCGTTTCGTGTTTTCATTGTCATCCACTATGAGAACTTTTTTGCCTTTTAGCGTTTCAAGGTTTACCGGTAAAATGTTCTTTGCGGCTGACGACTCCATCTCTTTAAGCCTCAGCGTGAAAATAAACTCACTTCCTTTGCCTTCTTCCGATTCGACCCATATTTTCCCGCCCATCATCGCCACAAAGGCTTTTGAAATGGCGAGCCCGAGGCCTGTCCCTCCATATTTTCTGGTCGTGGAAGCGTCAGCCTGTTCGAAGGGCATGAATAGTTTTTCCTGTTTACTTTTCGCTATCCCTATCCCGGTATCTTTGACGCTAAACCTGATCGTATCCGCTTTTTGTCCGGACCCAGCATCTTCCGTGGATTCCGATCTTACGGAAATAGTGATCTCTCCTTTTACCGTGAATTTTATGGCGTTACTCAAAAGGTTCATCAGTATCTGTCTTATCCTGGTGGGGTCCCCTAAAAAATTGCTTTTGATATTTTCGTCAAAGACGTAGATCAACTCCACGTTCTTGTTTTGCATTTTTGTGCTGTTCATTTTTATAACGCTTCTCACCAGGTATTCCAGATCAAAACCGATCTCCTCAAGACGCACTTCTCCGGCCTCTATTTTGGAAATGTCGAGAATATCGTTGATCAAAGTCATCAGCAACTGTCCGCTTTCGCGTATCGTGCCGACATAGTCTTTTTGCAGCGGATCCAGCGCCGTACCTTCAAGAAGCTCGGAAAAACCTATGACCGCGTTCATCGGCGTGCGTATTTCGTGCGACATGTTCGCGAGGAACTGGCTCTTTATCTTATTGGCCAGCTCCGCCTGTTTCGTGGATTCCTTTAAAAGCTCTTCGGACTGTTTACGTTCGGTAACATCCCTTATAACACCGTCATAAGAAACCAATTTACCTTGTTCGTCATAATGAAGAACGGCCCTCCCGCTGACCCATCGGATAGCACCGTCCTTACATGTTATACGGTGCTCTATCGGCTTCACTTCCCTTCCGCTAAAGATGTTGTCGATCTGCTCCAAAACTATGTGTTGGTCTTCCTGCGGTACTATACCTATCCACAAGAGCGGCTGGGACATGAATTCATCGGCGGTGTACCCGGTCACTGTACTGCAGGTAGGACCATACTCGGTCCGCTTTACCTGTCCATTCTCCAGGTAGACGGTATAGATGTAGTCTGTGACCGTGCCGGTGATCTTGCGGAATCTCTCTTCGCTTTCGCGAAGCTTCCTTTCCGCCGACTGGGATTCCCGTACAACTTTAACCAAAGCCTCATTGATATGGGTAAGTTCTTCCGTTCTCGCCTTTACTTTTTTTTCGAGGTCTCTATAGTGGTCCCGCAGTTTTTTTTCGGTTTCAGTACTTCCGGTGACATCGCTCTCCGAGGCTGAGACATCGGTAAGGCCGCCTTCCGGGTTCATGCTCGACAAAAGTTCTCCGTTCCTTTTTTCCAATACCTTGTTCTTTTCTTCCAATGCCCTGTTTCTTTCTTCCAACGCCTTGTTTTCATCCTGCAGACGCTTAATCTCCGATATGTCTTTTTTCAAGCGCTGACAACGATCGACCGCGAATGACTTTAGCCTTGTCCAGTTCAATTTTATAGGCATAGCAAGTCCTTACTCCAAAAACATTTAAATTTCACCAACGACCTCAAGTATACCCCATGTTTAACCGGATAGTAATTGTCGGCATTATATTTTCCTGCCATAAACATAGGCGGTGACATCTTTACCAAGTAAGCTGCTGAAATATGTCACTTTTGATCTAAATAACAACCGGAAAGCGTTTTTCTCAAAAAACAACGCCGCTTTGTCCGACATCGTTGAAAGGTGCACACCCGGTACTTTCTCCTTTTTCAAATACTCCAGAAATGCCGCTATTAGTTTAGCGCCAACGCCGGAAGACCTGAACCCCTCTTCAATGTTGATGTGTAATACCGCCGGATATTCATGGGAAAAATCGGGCCTCCTGAATTCGCCTTTTAAAAACCCCGTGAGAGAGTACATAATAAGACGCAAATTCTTCTTATGAAAGAACACACCGCTAAAAAAAGCCTTAAGGAACACCCTCGGCAATATCTTAAAAATAAAAACATGCTCCAGCGTTTTTTCACTTTTCGTGCCGATCAGATATCCAATGACACTTTCACCCGACTCGGCAACAAAACAAGCTTCCGGCTCGCTGTCGGTGAAATAACCCGTCATGAAATCAGAAAATATTTCACGCCCTTCAAATAACTCTTCCCCGGGTCGACCCAAAAAAGCCGTATTCCAGTATATTTCACGCACGCGCTCCCTGTCTTCTCTTTTGTATTTTCTCACCACGCAACTATTCATGTGTTCTTATCCTGTTTTTCCATCTCAATTATTCTCCACGCGGTATTCTCGGAAGAAAAAGCGTGCGTATTCGACCTTAGGGACGTCATAATGTGGTCCGGATCGCCCAGAAGCGATACCGGCACCAGTATTTTTCTTTCGAGTCCGTGTTCTTCGACCCTAATTCCATGCCGTAGGAGGCTTTTACATTTATCCTTTACATTAAGTCCTTCCAATGTCAAAGCTATTCTTATCTTCGGCATTTCGCCGAAATCAATCCCTTCCTTATAGCCGAACAGGTAAAGCACCACTCCCAGATCTTTTTCTATTTTTTGTTTAAGGTCGATCCTGATGATAAGTTTCCCATCGAGATAGGCAAAGGTCATGCCGCCGACAGGCGTTTCCTTCACTTCCCCGCACTTTATTTTTACCGGGTCAAAATCCCCGAAAAGCTCATTTTTTCTGGCGAATGTATACAGGAAGCGCGGACTGTACTCGATCTCCGTCCTATAAAAAGAGATCGCTTTATGTTTCTTCTCGAGCTCTTC
>JADFYD010000001.1:0-43890 GCA_015233235.1 Candidatus Omnitrophota bacterium
GGGATATTTCCGACGTCTCGTTTAATACGCATCCGGAACAAGCTTTACCGAATACGCTGAATGTTTCTTTCAGCGGCGCCGAAGGGGAGGCGCTTCTTCTCTATTTGGATCTTGAGGGTATCGCTGTTTCGACTGGGTCAGCCTGCGCTTCGGGTTCGTTGGAACCCTCACATGTGCTTATGGCGCAAGGCGTAGGCGAGGAAATGGCGCATAACTCCATACGTTTTAGTTTGGGCAGGAACAATACGGCTGAAGATATAGAATATGTTCTTGCCGCTCTTTCCGGCATAGTAAAAAAAGTTCGGGACATATCAACGAGTTATTCGGCGAAAATGTGCGCGAAAGACGGCGGGGCTATCGATTGACAAGCTTTTTGCCGTTCCTCTTTCGCGTCATAAAAAAATGCGAGGCTTAGATGGAATGGGTATATACTGACGAGGTTAAAGACCACTTTATAAATCCGCGCAATGTGTTTTTGGATGAAGAAAAATTTGTCTATAACGCGTCCGGCAAATCCGGGAATATCAAATGTGGTGACGAAATGGCGTTTTATCTCTTCGTGGACGATTCTACAAAAGTTATCAAAGATTGCCGCTGGAAAACCTATGGCTGTGCCAGCGCTATAGCGAGCACGTCGGTACTTTCTGAGAAGATAAAAGGTATGACAATTTACGATGCCTATAAAATCACCCCGAAGGAGATAGTTGATACCCTTAAAGGGCTTCCGGCCCACAAGATCCACTGCTCTGTTCTGGGCGATGACGCCCTTCGTGTCGCTATTGACGATTATTGCTCTAAAAATGGCATTAATATAAAAACACAAAAAAAATAGGAAGGTGGAGAATGGACAAATTTGTATGTACGGTATGCGGATATGTGTACGATCCGGCTCAAAATGACAACGTTCCATTTGATAAACTTCCGGAAGATTGGGTATGTCCCGAGTGCGGTGTAGGGAAGGACTTATTTGAAAAGGTCAGCTGATTATCTTTAGAACAAGGAGGAGAGAATGATAGGTGATAAAATGGCAAAAAGTATAAGCCAGCAGATCACGCGTGAGCTATATTCCGCGTATTTGTATGTCGGCATGAGCGCATATGCTGATGGTATAGGGTTGAAAGGCGTTGCAAATTGGTTTTTTGTGCAAATGCAGGAAGAAATGGTCCATGCGTACAAGTTCTATGCCTACGTTAATCAACAAGGCGGAAAAGTTTCTCTTGGAGGGATCGATAAACCGACACAGGACTTTACTTCCGTTAAAGATGCGTTCAAAAAGACACTTGAACATGAACGGACAGTGACGGCGAATATTAATCAACTTATGGCGCAGGCGAAAGAAGAGAAAGACGCGGCGACGGAAATCCTGCTTCAATGGTACGTGACCGAACAGATCGAGGAAGAAGCGAACCCGACTGAAATACTTCAAAAACTTAATTTAGCGGGTGAAGGGAATGGACTGTTCCTTATAGACGCGGAACTAGCCAAAAGAACTTTTGTCGTGCCGGCGGGTGTTCAGGTAGGTTACGCTCCGGCGGCTGTGGCATAAGATCGGTTGCACATGAACACATTTTTGGGGGCGGGTCCCCAGAGTAGGGGCACGGCGTGCCGTGCCCCTGCCCTGAACGATGAACCATGAATCATGAACCAAAATAGGAGCGCCATGAATAAATGTGTACTGCAGAATATTTCCTACGGTGTGTACGTCATTTCATCGGTAAAAGATGGCAAATACAACGGGCTGATCGGCAATTGCGTCATTCAGATAACAAATGAGCCGATCACGATCGCCATCAGTATTAGCAAAAAGAACCTCACCCATGATTTTATTATGTCCAGCGGATTGTTCACGATATCTATTCTTGATAGGACGGCGCCTTTGAAGTTTATCGGACAGTTCGGGTTTAAGTCAGGGCGCGATACAGATAAGTTTGTGGGAGTAGGATATAAGGTTCTCCCATCCGGTTGTCCGTTGGTAACGGACCATACACTTAGCTGGATATCGGCAAAAGTGCTGAAAAATATGGATTGCGTCACACATACACTGTTTTTAGCCGAAGTTATGGATGGTGACACACTAAAAAACGGCGAGCCCATGACATACGAGTATTATCATCAGGAAAAACGCGGTACAACACCAGAAAACGCTCCGACTTTCATAAAAAACTCGGATCAAAAGATCTGTGCCACGGGTTCAAAATACCGGTGCTTGGTATGCAACTATATTTATGACCCATTGTTGGGAGATAAAGATAGCGGTATTGAACCGGGCATTCCTTTTGAAAAATTGCCTGATAACTGGGTCTGCCCGATATGCGGTGTCGGAAAAGACCAATTTGTAAAGGTGGACTAATATGAAAGCGCTGGAGATCAAAAAGAACGTATACTGGGTTGGGGGGATCGACTGGACGCTAAGGAATTTTCACGGATATTCTACAAAAAGCGGTTCCTCATACAACGCATATCTTATACTGGGCGAGAAAAAGATACTTATCGACACGGTGAAAGAGTATCTTTTCGATGAAATGCTGTCCCGAATAGAATCTGTATGCGATCCAGCATCGATCGATATTATAGTTTCCAACCATACCGAAATGGACCATTCTGGTTCTATCGAAAAATTATGCCGTATCGCCAAGAACGCGGTCGTTATGGCTTCGCCGAACGGCGAGAAGGGCCTTAAAAAACATTTTTTCGGCGATCTGAACATAAAACCGGTCGCCAGCGGAGAAACTTTAGACTGTTCGGATCACAAACTGCAGTTTTTCCATATGCCGATGGTGCACTGGCCTGATTCCATGGCGACATATTGTCCCGAGAAAAAAATTCTTTTTCCTAATGACGCTTTTGGCCAGCATATCGCATCAACCGAACGTTACGATGACGAAATGGATTTTGGTTTCGTAAAACAAGAGGCCACTAAATATTACGCGAATATCGTTCTTCCGTACGGGTCTCAGGTCAACGCGGCTCTGGGCGCTCTGGGGGGACTTGACTTTGATATTATTGCGCCAAGCCACGGGCTGATTTGGAGGAAGCATATTCCGGAAATACTGGCGTTATACAAAAAATGGTCGGATAACGAGACGGAGAACCGGGGGGTCATAGTTTATGATTCCATGTGGCATTCAACCGAACGGATCGCGTATGCGCTTTATGACGCTTTTTGTGAGAAAAAAATATTCGCGGAATTATCTGACCTTAAAACGAACGATATTTCAGACCTTATGACCAAAATACTTGAAGCTAGATATATTTTTGTAGGTTCGCCGACGCTTAATAACGGCATGTTGCCCACTGTCGGAGGGTTTTTAACCTACTTAAAAGGTCTTGCTCCGAAAAAGCGTGTAGGTATGGCTTTTGGCTCTTATGGATGGGGCGGGCAAAGCATCGGTCAGATAGAAACGGTGCTGAAAGATTCCGGTTTCGCTATGCTTGACAGCATTAAAGTTCAATATGTGCCCGACAAAGCGGTCCTTAAGGGAATAACGGAACGCGTTACTAAACTGCTGTAAAATAAATCGGTCAGCGGTAAATAACACTCAAAATCAAGAACTGTAAAAATGGAGGTAGCGAATGACGGTCCTAAACGATGTTTACAAGTGCGCTGTTTGCGGTAATGTTGTCGAGGTCGTGAATGCAAGTGCCGGCACGCTCGTATGTTGTGGTCAGCCAATGAACCGACTCGAAGCCAAAACTGCCGATCAGGGGAAAGAAAAACATGTTCCGGTAGTTACTGAATCGGGCGGTAAAGTTACCGTTGCAGTGGGCAGCGTTGAGCATCCGATGCTCGATAATCACTACATAAAATTCATAGAGGTTTTGACGAAAGACAAAGTCTTGCGAGCGGATTTGAAACCGGGTATGAAGCCTTCGGCAGTGTTTGATGTCGCAAAAGCAGACATTGTCACGGTGCGGGAGTATTGCACGGTGCACGATTTGTGGAAAGCGTAAATAAAAGAAAAACTGGGGGTATCAATGGCATGTTTGAAAGGATCAAAGACGGAGAAGAACTTGTTAGCGGCATTTGCGGGAGAATCACAGGCTAGGAATAGGTACACGTATTTCGCGAGTATCGCGAAAAAGGCCGGATACGAACAGATAGCGGCGATATTCCTTGATACGGCCGAAAACGAAAAGGAACACGCTAAGAGATACTTTAAATTTCTGGAAGGCGGAATGGTCGAAATCCAGGCGAAATATCCCGCCGGTGTTCTGGGCGAAACAGTTGAAAATTTGAAGGGCGCCGCCGCCGGTGAACATGAAGAATGGACTAAGCTTTACAAAGAAGCCGGTGATGTCGCCGAAGCCGAGGGATTTAAAGATGTAGCCGTCGCTTTTCGCAGTATTTCTAAAGTCGAGGAGCAACATGAAAAGAGGTACAGGAAACTTATCGAAAATCTGGAAAAGTCTAAAGTCTTTAAAAAAGACGTTCCTGTGAAGTGGAAATGCCGTAACTGTGGGTTTGTACATGAAGGTAAAGAAGCAGTGGAAAAATGCCCGGCGTGTCTGCATCCTCAGGCGTTTTTTGAGGTATTGGGGGAAAATTATTAAGGAGAAAGCATGAAGAAAGTCACTGTATATTCAACGCCTATGTGCGGGTATTGCATAAGGCTGAAGCAGTTTTTGGATCAGAAGGGTGTGGAATATGAAACGATCGACATATCGAAAGACCCGTCGAAACTCCAGGAATTGGTAAAAAAATCCGGGCAGATGGGCGTGCCGGTGACGGACATCGAGGGGAAGATCATTGTTGGGTTTGATAAGCAGGAGATAGTTGAGGCGTTGGGAATATAATTCGCTAGCAACTCCATGGATAATACATGGCACACGTATATGATCTCATAATCGTCGGCGCCGGGCCGGCCGGGATAGCGGCTAGCGTTTATGCCGCCCGTAAAAAACTTGATTTTCTTGTTCTCACCGGAAATATCGGCGGGCAGGTCACCTGGACCGCTGATGTCGAGAACTACGTTGGTTTTCAGTTTATTACGGGTCCGGACCTTGTAGGAAAGTTTGAAGAGCATATACAAAAATATAACGTACCGGTCTATGAAGACGAGCTGCTTGATAGAATAGAAAAAAAAGACGACACTTTTATTTTGACGACTCGTAAAAATGTTTTTTCGTCACGGTCCGTCATACTTGCCACCGGAAAAAGATCAAAAGAATTGAATGTTCCGGGCGAACAACAATTCAGGAATAAGGGCGTGGCTTATTGTGCCACCTGCGACGGCCCTCTTTTTTACGGCAAACGCGTGGCTGTCATAGGAGGGGGAAATTCCGCCATGGAGGCCGCCCTTCAACTTCTGTCTATAGCAGATAAAACCTATTTACTTACTGTTAATAACGAGCTTTACGGCGACGCGATCCTGAAAGAAAAAATAATTAGTGCTGGCAGGGTTAATGTTATCACCGGTGCCGTCGTAACTTCTATAACGGGGGATAGCTTTGTCGGTTCTATTACTTATGAAAAAAATACCGTGCAAAATTCACTTCCGGTGGATGGCGTGTTTGTTGAGATAGGGCTGGTTCCTAACACCCAATATCAAAGTGGGCTTGAATTAAATGAGATCGGTGAAATTAAAGTTAACCTCAGGAACGAAACTAATATCCCCGGGATATTTGCCTGCGGTGATGTTACTGATGTCCCTGAAAAACAGATTATAATAGCGGCCGGTGAGGGCGCGAAAGCGGCGATCATGGCGGGGAAGTATTTGAGCGCCAGATAGACATAACGTTGTTCGTCGTTCGTGGTTCGTATGAAAATAGAAGATCTCTTTAAACAATATGCGAAGCGAAAACAAGGGATCCGTGCGAGGCTGCGCGAGTTCAGGAGCATCCTCGATGCGGGAGAAGAAGATGTTTTCGCGGAGCTGTGTTTTTGTATATGCACGCCGCAATCAAACGCTGTCCTTGCCGACAGGGCGATATCACGGTTAAAAAAGAGCGGCAGACTTTATGACGGAACATTCGATGAGATGCGGCCGGGTATGTCGGGGGTGCGTTTTCCTAATAACAAGACGCGATTTTTATTAGAAGCACGGCAACTTTTTATTGAAGACGGCAAGATCGGGATAAAGAAACACATTAATGCGCGCGACGTCTTTTCGACACGACAGTGGTTTTATGAGCATGTGAAAGGTTTGGGGCTAAAAGAGTCCAGCCATTTTTTGCGGAACATCGGATTGGGTTCGTCGCTCGCGATACTTGACGTTCATATTTTAAGGCGCATGGTCGCGTTTAATGTGATAAAAGAAGTGCCTAAAACATTGTCCGTTAAAACATATTTTGATCTCGAAAAAAAACTTGCTCATTTTTGCTCATCCATCGGTATACCGATGGATGAGCTTGACCTTTTGTTCTGGTCGGATGCCACAGGCTTTATTTTCAAGTGATCTTTACACTCGGCGTGCCGTTAATTTTATGTGAGGAGAATTATGTTTAAGAGGTTTTACACCTGGCAAGTAAGGTTAGCGATCGGTCTCGTGCTGGCGTCGACGGCGCTTTATGCGGTACATTACTTTATTTTTCGTGATGCGCGTCACATATATTTTTACCTTCTTCACGATATTGGTTTTATCCCTATACAGGTTCTTATCGTGACGCTCATACTTGACAGGTTCCTTAACGAGTACGAAAAACAAGCTCGTCTAAAGAAATTGAATATGGTCATAGGTACTTTTTTTTCTGAGGTCGGGACGGACCTTATAAAGATGGTCTTGAGATACGCGGAAATGGACCAGGGCGTCAAAAACGACATCGCTGCGTTGAAGGATTGGGAAATTAAAAAGTTCTATAAAATGGGATGCAGTTTGAGAAAATGTCAGTGCACCGTTAAGGCTTCGAGAGGGGAACTTTCAGATCTCAAGGTTTTTCTGATGAGTAAAAGAGATTTTATGCTGGCTCTTCTTGAGAATCCAAATCTTTTAGAACATGAGTCGTTTACCGAGCTATTGTGGGCAGCTTTTCATCTTATCGAGGAACTGGCCAACCGGCCCGATATACACAGGATACCCGACAAAGATCATGAGCATATTTTGCTTGATACGAAAAGGAACACCGCGCTTTACATAAAGCCCTCCCACCCCTTTGGGACCGTAAAACTTGTGTCCGGAGAAAGTCAGAAAATCAACTCCCAGCTTTTTCACATCGATCGGCACCTTACCCACTGCCTGTACCGCGTCAGTGTGGAAAAAAGCGCCGTGACTGTGAGCTATTTCGGCTACTTTCGCGACATCGATCAGAGTTCCGGAAACATTATTAGCCATCATGACAGAGACCAGGGAAGTTCTTTCGCTGACCTTCGATTCAAGATCGGCAAAGTCCAAGCGCCCGTAACGGTCGACGCCAACATAGTGGATCTTTTGTCCCTTACCGGCGAGACACTTAGCCGTCTCTATTATGCATGGGTGCTCGATTTTTGAAGTGACTATTTCGCGGGCGGAGTGAGACTTATCGGTACAGGACATGCAATCGCAGCAGAAAGTGTTAAGTACGGTATTATTTGCCTCGGAACCGCTTCCAACAAATATTATCTCTTCCGGAGTGGCACCGATAATTTTCGCGGTAACAGCCCGGGCATCTTCTATTCTTTTACGTGCCGCCCGCCCTGGTGCGTGTAAACTTGAAGCGTTCCCATAGACGTCAAAATTATCTATTAAAACTTTTTTGACTTCCTCATGCAGCGGGGTAGTCGCGTTATTGTCGAGATATATGTGCTTTTTCATTTTTCCTCTTTCAGCCGGAAAAACTATCATACCAGCTCCTTTATTCTAATGTTTTTCAATCGATTTGCAACAGTTTGTTCAAGTCCGTCAATGTGTATTTTCAATTTACAGCTATTCATCCCGGGACAGGCGATTTTTCCCGATGTGTGGTCGCTCAACGAAAAATCACCCTGAAATATCATGACGACATTGAAAAGGGTTGTCTCCGGAAGAGAAGATGAGCCTTTAAATCCCCCGCCCTTGCCTTTCATCGCGGTTAAAATACCCTCTTTGTGCAGTTTTTGCAGTATTTTTCGTAAAAAAGGACGCGGTATACTCAAGCTTGAGGCCATATCTTTCACGGAAATGACCTCTCCCCCTTTAGCCGCCATGCAGCACAAAGCTCGTATAGCATAATCCGTGTCACGCGTTATTAACTTCATTTTATCCCCAAACGCGCCTGCATTTCGTTTATATCATAGCCGAAATACAGCACTTTCCCAGACTGGTCAATAGCAATTACCGATGGTATACCTCTCACGCCATAAAGGTTGCCTACTTCACCGGTCGTGTCCAAAAGTATCGGATATGTCATACCGTTCTTCTTGGCGAAGCCGGAGACTTTCTCCCGTGATTCCTGCACATTTACCCCGAAGACGGCGATCTTCCCTTTATGTTTTTCATAGAATTTTTCTACAGCCGGTATCTCTGCCCTACACGACGGGCACCAGGTAGCCCAGAAAACCAGTACTGTTTGGTTTGATTTAAGTATGTTATATAAATTGACGTCCTCACCTGTCGTGTTCTTAAGAGTGAAATCAACCGCGGTATTCTTCATCTCCGCATTGCCTGTCCCAGAGAAACAAACCTGCAGCAAAAATACTCCTATAAATACAAACACGGACAAAATCCTGATTACCCCTTTCATAACCCCCTCCTCTTTTATGTGACTGCCTTTATACGCTCAGAGTTCCGGCCTTGAATATGAAATACGCTCCAAGCGCAAGCATCAAAAAACCCATTAATTTTTCAATAATACGAACAAACTTGTCCGATTTGGGTAGCGCTTTCATTAACCCGGCAAATGTGCCAATAGCCATAAGGACCGTCCCGAGACCGAACGAAAACGTAAATAGGAGTAAAAATCCGAATACTGCATTCTGTTTCGAAGCCGCGAAAGCAAGAAGCGCACCTATGACTGCCGTTGTACATGGGGCCGCAATAAGCCCTGAAGCGACGCCCATTACGAAAGCGTTCAAATAAATGCTGTTATGCCTTACCACTTTACCGGCACCGACCCTGTTCAAGAAATATGTCGGCAAGGTTATCACGTTGAAAAAAGATAAAGCGAAAAATATTATAAAAGTGCCGACGATCAAATGCGCTATCGGGCTCGATTGCACCGCCCCGAAAAATTTGCCTGTCAATGCGGCAAAAAGACCTAAAATGGCGAACATCAGCGACATACCGACCACATAAAACAAAGAAACTAAAAAATTGGTAAATCTGGATTTTTCCTGGGAAGCCCCTATTACACCAACAACTATCGGTACAAGCGGGTAAACACATGGCGTGAATGCAGTAAGTATCCCCGCGCCATATACTATAAGGAACGTCAGCACATTAATGTTTTCCAACGACAAATGCATATTATTCATACTCAAACCTCAGATAATGATACCATAAATGTATCATTAGTCAAATGTTTTCTTCTTTGAAATCGTAAAGTTTACGTGATTTTGGTGTTTGCAAATTCGGCGTGACGTTTTAAGAGATTAGAAGTTAGAGATATGACCGCATTAGAAATTCGAGATATTCCGACTAATCTAATATCTAATCTCGAATTTCTAATGCTCTACCAAAATAAAAAAGCCTTCAGACATCTTGAGCGTGAAGGCTTTTTTATTTTGGTGGAGCTAAGGGGAATCGGCGCCTCCGTCCCGCCTTGCATATTTTTGGCTTCACCTACGTTCGCCAAAAATATGGCGGGACTCCGGTCGGCCACCCGCCGCCTCAGTTGATAGGAACTGCTCCCTAAGGTCGCAGTTCCCTGTATAAGGCTCGGCGGCTCCCTTCGATTCCCCTTCTGATGATGCGTGTAAACAGATAGTCAGTGGAGCTAAGGGGAATCGAACCCCTAACCTCCTGATTGCGAACCAGGCGCTCTGCCAATTGAGCTACAGCCCCACGAGAAAAATATTGTATGTACTGCGGATTTTAGAACAAAATTCCGGAGAAATACTTAAATAGGCTTGGCAAGTTTGACAACAAAATTAGGACCGTCACCTTCCAATGTCACATGGCCCTCACGAGCAAGCCACCCAATGCTCATTAAGACATATGACCTGTCTTTACCTAGAGCCGTAATCAGATTCTCCATGGTTTCCTGATTATGGTTATTATCAAGGTAGTTCCATATATCCCCGGCGACAAGCCCTATCCTTGTTATCATTGAATGTCCTCCTTTTGTACAACAAAACTCAAATCGCATTCTAATACACAATCAATAGAATATCAAACATATTTTAAAATTATTCGCAAACTTTATTTTATCTCCCCGGACTTCTTTTCGATGTAACTGGAGCATTTAGGACATTTCGAGATCTCGTCGTTCATGCTGTCAACATATGTATTGCCGCATATGTGGCAATACCAAACATGTTTTTCATCAGAACTAAAGCTCTTGAGCTTTGTCCCAAGATCATAAAAGATCCACAGGACCAGAAGCGCGATCACGGACAAGAACAGATATATAAATATGAGAACGGAAAGATCGATCCTGATCACGAGCTCACCCGTCGGTTTGAAGAGATCGCCTCATCACTGCCCTCAAGCATATAATTCGGCAGCGCTTTCTTTTCTTTAAGCTCCTTAGGCAGCGTCTCTTCGTTATCTTTAACTTCCGGAATAACCAGGCCAACGCCAGGCCCCCCGGACACGATTGGCGCTTTCACTTTCAACGCGTCAGGATAACTTTCCCTGGGCAGCATCTGATAAGCCGATATGGCCGTCGGAAGTGCTCCTTCCATCATAATGCCAAAGGCGTTTTTCTTTAACACAGGCCCCAGGAAATTCATTTTTACCAGTTGCTTCTGCTCAGGTTTTATTTGCGGCATTGATATCCCGAAAACACTCATGGCAAAAATGTGCAGGCTTAAGGATATGATCAACGCACCAAACAGATCCCGACTCATATTCTCCCCCAAAAAGCTCTATTCTTGCGCCGTAGCGACATTGATCTGTTTCACGCCTTCACGGCGGCACATATCCCATATTTCTATGATCTTTCCGAAATCAGCTTTTTTATCCGCATTGATCAGGATAGGCTGGCAATCTTTAGTCGCCAACGCGATCCGCGATAAAAGAATATCGCGCTCCGTCCGACGTTCGTTTATATAGACATCCCCTTTCTCGTCCACGGATATGATAAAAAGGTTTCTCGATAACACTTCACCCGTAACAGCTTTCGGCAAATTGACGCGTATCCCTGGTTGAAGAATAAAACTCGAGGTCAACATAAAAAATATCAGGAGCAGAAAAAGGATATTAATAAGAGGCGCTATGTCAAGGTACCCTTTTTTTATTTCCAAAGTGGTTTTTGTCCTAAACTTCATCATCTTCCCTTTTGGACCCTAAAATATTTATCACATCAGTAGCGCTTTTCTCCATCTCGAGCACGAAACCCTTTACTTTACTAACCAGAAAATTATAGGCGACATAAGTCGGGATAGCCACTACCAAACCACCGACCGTGGTAATGAGCGCCTCCCATATACCGCCGGCGAGGTCTCCGGGATTCACCGGAGAAAGGGCGGTCGCTTTTTGTTCTATCACCTGAAAGGCTTTCATCATACCTGTCACAGTGCCCAAAAGACCCAATAGCGGCGAAATATGTGCTATTGTCGCCAGAATATCTATGTTCTTTTCGAGCCTCGGGATCTCGTGTATGGCCGCGTCTTCTATCGCTTCCCTTATCTCGGGTTTGGACCGGTCATGTTTAAGAATGCCCGCCTTAACGATAGAGGCAATAGGTCCCGGCGTGGCGTTACAAAGGTCGATCGCGTCTATTATTTTATTTCTTTTCAGAACACGCGAAATCTCATCCATAAAGCTTTTCGTATTGATTTCAGCTCTTCTTAAATGCCATATCCTTTCGAATACGATAGCCACCGCTACAACGGACGCCAGCATGATAAGCAGCATTATCGGCCCGCCCTTCACCATAAGTTCCCACATATTTTGCTCCTTTACGCTCTACCTTTCAATAACCGGATCTTTTCTTTCGCGAATTCCGCTTCATTCCCTTCACCTTCGGAAAGTTTGCGGTACAGGTTTAACGCCTTGTCAAACTGACCTTTTTTTTCCAGAAGTAACGCGCAGCGCTCCTCGGCCTGCATAAGCCAAGGTTTCCCCCGCGGATACTTGTATTCTACGTTCAAATATTCCTCGATAGCCCTATCGGTATCTCCAAGTTTCTCGTAAGAATCGGCAATGTCAAACTGGATCTGCGAATTAACCTCTGTATTCTGTTCATTGAGCGACAATTTGAAATACTCTATAGACAGTTCGTACTTGTTCTGGTCCTTTAGCATTATCCCGATCCGGTTATTGGCTGTACTTGCAAATTTACTGGAAGGATATTTCCTAAGCAGACCTTTATACTGTTTTACCGCTTCATCAATTTTACCACTTTTTGTAAAAATGTCACCAATTGTTAAAATGGCCTGCGGCGCCCATTCGCTGTCGGGATAACGCTCAATTATTTCCAGAAATTTCCCGGCGCTGGCCTCATCCTTAGCAATATCATAATTGATCCACGCTAAAAGATAGCAGGCGTCGGCCACGAAAACACTTTCGGGATAATTCTTCACGATATCCTCAAAATACTCCCTCGCCCGCACGAAATCACCCTGATTGTAGTAGTACTCGCCAAACCAGGGCTTTATCCCGGGTAAAATAGAAACATCTGAGCAAGATTTTAGGATATCGTTAAATATAGCCAGTGCCGAACCGTTATTACCAATTTTATAGTATGCCCACCCAAGATAATATCTGGAAGAAATACGTATCTCATCGCTGGAAGATTCGGTTATGATGCTGTTAAATATTTTTATTGACCCGTTAAAATCACCGCTATTGTATAAGGCCTTACCTTTTAAAAGCAGCGCGTTGTAATAAAGAACGCTTCTGGGCTCCGCGCCGAGTATTTTATCAAACTGGTTCACGGATTCAGCATAATCGTCGGTTTCAGCGTACAACGTGCCCAGCTGATAGGCAGCTTTATCCGACAGATCCGACTTCGGGAAATTTACCTGTAAAGACCTGAAGGCCAATATTGCCATATCGTATTTTTTCAATTTTTTCAGAATATCACCGACCCTGTATTGGGCATAATCTGCAAGACCGCTGTCAGGGAATTCTCTAAGCACACGGTCAAAAACATCCGAAGCGGCAAGAAGTTTGCCCTGCCTTTCAAACGCGACGCCAATATCACAAAGAGAGCTGGCGACAAAAACTGGTTCCCTGGAGACGGCCGCAGTTTTTTCAAACTCCGTGATAGCTAGATCGTCTTTTGCCATACTTAAGTAACACTGTCCCAGAAAATAATGCATCCGGCCAGAATATTTACCGTCAGGAAAGATTTTTATACCGACGGTTAGGGTCTTTATCGCCTCATCGTATTTCCCGTTCCTGCAATAAAGTTCACCCAAAAGATTATATGCATATTCCGCGCATGGGTTAGACTGAATATCGTCGATGATCTTTTTGTATAACAGCATGGCGCCGGAGACATCATTCCGTTTGATGCAAACAGACGCAGCCCCCATGAGAGCGGCGCATTTTGTCGAGGGATCGGTAGCGCACGAAGAGGCGTCGTTAAAATACTTCAAACTCGAAGCGAAGTCAGATCTTGAAGCGTAGGCATCCGCAAGTTTAACCAATATTTTATCCTTCAAATATCCGATCTTTTCTCCCTGTATGAGTTTTTCAAAAACAAAAATTGCTTTTTGTTTTTCCCCTATTTTAAAATAACAATCCCCCAAGAGATAATAAGCCTCAAAAACATTTTCATTGACGGGGTATTTTTCGGTAAATGAAATGAGAACGGAAGCAGCTTTGTTAAATTTACCGGTTTTATAGAGTATCTCCCCGGTTTTGTATAGAGCTTTTGCCTCTGGCACGGTATTCGGGTAGTTTTTTGAAACATCACTCAGTATTTCGACCGCCGTATCGACCTCTCCAAGCGCCTCATAGCACCACGCTTCGGAATAAAGCGAAAATGGAGCGTATTTACTCACAGGATAATCGTCGATAACTTTCTGGTACGCAGGAATTGCCTCTTTGTAGTTTTTTTCGCGGTAATACGTTTCCGCCAACCAATACATCGCCGCGTCAGCGAAGGGGGAAGCGGAAAACTGCTCGAGTATCAGATTGAACTCTTGAGATGCGTCTTGAAATTCGCCTTTTTCAAGATCAATACGCCCCAGGATGAGATGAACTTCGGCAAGCGACTCGAACGGAAGGTTCATTTTTAGCATCTCGCTAAGTTTCTTTTCGGCGATGTCAAAAAAACCGTCTTTAATGGCCTTTTTGGCGAATGCCAGACTCCCCTCTATGTCAGCCGGAATATTCCCAGGAGAAAAGTTTGAGCTCTCATACGTCCCTTTCACTCCACCATCGACACATAAAGCCGGCGTCGTAGAAAAGAACGAAACAATAATGAAAACACAAAATATATGATAAAAAAAACAACGCATGTGATTTAAGTGGCGAATTTTCACCAGGATTATTTACCGGCGGTATATTTTTCAAGAGCGTGCGCTATCTTGTCACGTGCTTTGGCGTCTAAATCAGAAAAGTTAACTGCGACCAAAAACATATGCGGTACGATGACTTTCTCGGCGCGTATCACCTTTCCGAAATATGTCGTATCGCTCGACCCGTCGGCCAGGTCGATCTTGATATCAAGGATCGTCCCGACTTCAACCGGTTTATTGTAATAGAAAAGAAGTCCACCGGCGCCGATATCCAGCACCGCTACCATATCCCAGGTAGAGGAAGGTTGCGTATCGGGATGTTTGGGGTTCATACGAAATTTAACCATTACGGGTTTTTTCACCCTCTGGTATTTACGCCTTTCCTGCCCGTTATACATGTTGCCCTCCTCGTAGGTAAATATAAAACTATTTTACCTGGTTGTCGAATTTTACTTTATCAACTTTTGGCAGATCCTTTTTGGCCTCATCAAATGTAACAGCGCTGGCCTTTGCTTTTTCCTCCTGCTGCATTTTCTCAAGCGCCGTCAGATATTTCTGCTGCAGTTGCTGAAGGTCTCGCTGCCTCGCTTTTTTTTCGTCAACAACTACCGCGGAGATAGTAAGCACCATAAGGACAACCGTGATAACCGCGATAATTATAAGCTCTTTAACTACTTTATCGTCAATCTTTTTCATTCTCGTCCCCCCGAGTTATAAGATACCATAGTAATATATCCTATATTCCAGGATTTTCAATAACGATTATGAAAAAAGCCGAAGAATTCATGTTCATGCATATAAAACTCCTTGATCGAGTGTCTTTCCGCAAAGATCCGTATTTCCATTTTTACAGCATCCCAAACTTTCCGGAATTGATCGCCGTTGGTGATCATTTGTCCGTAACGCTCTCCCAGACTTTCATCAATATTTCTGATCGCCTCAATTATTTTTGCGATATTTCCCAGATTGAAATTTAGAAACTCAAACTCGATCCTCGAGGCCCCGGGGAAAAGCTCAGATACAGCATCATAGCGGGATATCCACGGCAGAACAGGAGAAAAGTACGGTATAACGCGAACATCCTCGCTCAAAAGTTCTTTAACACACTCTATCCGGGACTCAAACGAAGGCGCTTTGGGCTCGAATATGGACCTAAACGGTTCGGAGTAATTATTCACGGTAAAGTAAATGCCCTTGCATGAATCGGACCTCAGCAAATTAACATAATCGCAAGAGAGCGGTGAGCGAGTCAAAATATAGTATGGAATGCGTTCTGAATTCAATATTGTCAGGATATCACGCATTACCCTGGACTTCTCTTCGAAAGGCTGGAAACATTCAGTTGTTGAGCCGAGCAAGATTGACCGCGGTTTTTTTAATACTATCTCTTTTTTTAGTAAGTCCACAATATTTGTTCTAACCTCGAGATACTCACCCCATTTCCTCGAGTCTTTCTTGTTAACTTTATTAAAGCGATTATAACAGTATAGACAGGCGAATTCACAACCGCGGTACGGGTTCAGGACATATTCCGCCAGATTTATCGACGTGCGGTTAAGCGCGTTTACTGCCTTGATTTCATTAATTTCCATGATAACCTTCACCAACAAGATTATTCACGAACGCATTTGTAATTTTAATTCCCGCCTCTCTTGCCTCGCGAATAAAGGTGTCTACCCGTCGCGCGGCTTCGTTTTCTGGCACACACCCTAACCCGTCCAGGACATGCGTACCATCGTAATGCTGGAAAGGATTTATCTGCTCGATCTTCGGTATAAACTCTTTATTCCGGACCACAAAGTCAAGGCTATCATAAAAATCATCCTCCGTTTCGCCGGGATACCCGACGATCATGCTCACGCCGAAGGAAATGTCATACTTTTTCAGTTTCTTAAAAAACGCTAATGCTTCATCGGATGTAAAACCTTTTCGCATAGTTTTAAGTGTTTTCTCGGAGCCCGATTCCAGCCCCACAAACAGGTGGTAACATCCGCTTTTTTTTATCGATTCAAATATCTTTTCTCTCATGTCGGCGCGCACGGCGATCTGGGCCTCCCAGTTCACAGTTCCAAACCTATATATCATCCCTTCGAGGAGCTCTTCAAAAACCGCCAATGAACCGTTTATCATTGAATCATGAAAAATAAACCGGTTTATGCCTCTTTGGCGATAAGAAGCTATCTGGTCAAGCATATTATCGGCCGTATATACGCGATATTTATTATAAAGTAACGTTTCCGAACAAAAACCACATTTTCTTACGCACCCTCGCGAGAACATAAGGCTCACGGCGGACTTTTTCGGGTATAGATCAAAATCAAAATCGGAATAGTCGGGAAAAGGAAGAGATCTTTCATCCTGGATCTCAATAAATTTCTCCACCCGCTCCCCGCCATTATAACCGCACCGGATAAATTTCAGGAAGGGTTCTTCTCCCTCTCCAACAACCACAAGGTCACAAAAGCTCTTAAGGCCCGAAAAGAACTCTTCGCCATGTTTAAAATAGAGCCGCGCGATCTCGGGTCCGCCCAAAATGATCCTGATATCGTTCTTCAATTTTTTTAAAAGAGACGCCGCGTGACGCACGGTGTTGATATTGCTTTTAAAACATGAAAACCCGACTACGTCATATGCGGCAAGTTTGTCTAAAACATGTGAAAACCCGCCAAACCTCTCATCAATGATACTCACAATGTTCTCTTCCAATAGCGCATTACAACTTTTTCTCCACTCTTTCTTTAATTCGTCATCCGCAAGATTAAAGAAATAATTATTAAAATCTAGAGTGTCGCACGCGATATCATTCCTCCCCAAATATCCTTTAATACACGCCAACCCTAACGGAGGCAACCCCGGCCAAAAAAGCGGCAAAAGCACAACAGCGACCTTCTTCATAAAGCTTTCCTTCAATTTGATTTATGATGAATTATAGCCTCATTAAACCCATCTCGCAAGTAGACATGCCCCATTTCTTTTGGTATTATATCAGCAATGTAAGAGACTGAAACGCAATGAAACACTGATTCGCGGCACACAGGGCATATTCTGCGCGCGGCTGGTTATAGCGGCCGTGCTCGAACATGCCCTATGTGCCGCTCATCAACGTATTTGATGGAAGTTGCGATGAACAAGTAAGGCGGCTTTAATGGTATGTTCGAGCACCGTATGAGTCGGCGCCGCGGCCTTAATTAACATACTCTACAGCGTTACACTACGCCTGCTTGATAATAATGGACGCGGCGTCCGACCAAGGCGCGCAGAACATACCGTTAAAGCCGCCTCTCATCAGGTAATTTATGCTGACAAGTTTAACGGTTAAAAATTTCGGGTTGATGGACGATTGCTCGGCTGAGTTCTCGCCTAAGCTCAACATTTTTACCGGCGAGACCGGCGCCGGCAAAACCCTGCTTATCGACGCGCTCCGATTTGTTCTTGGAGATAAGATAACCTCCTCACACCTAAGGGACGCTCAAAAACCGTGCGTTGTCGAGGCCGTTTTCGAACTTTCAAAAGATTTTCTAGCCAATAACGAGGTGTTCAATGAATACAAACAGGACGACGAAAGATCGTTCGTCATACATAGATCTTTCTCTCCCGACAAGCCTCATAAGATAAAGATTAACGGGTTCAATCTTACCGTCTCCGAGCTAAAAAGCCTGGGCAACACGTTAATCGATTTTCACGGTGCTAACGAGCACCAAACGCTTTTTGAATCCGAATACCACATAATGATACTCGACAGACTTTCTAATTTTGCCGAACTTAAAGAAGAGTACAAAGCAGCGTTCCTCACCTACTCGGAAAGCCTGCATGAACTGGAAAATCTGGAAAAACTCGCGTCCACACGGGAACGCGAGATCGAAATATTATCGTCGCAGGTTAAAGAATTAGAACAGCTGCCGCTCTCTGAAGACAAATTTTTTGAAACCCAAAGCAAGTTAGCCCGCCTTGAAAACTCGGAAAAACTTTACGAGTCGGTGAATTCCTTGTTAGAACTGCTGCAGAATGAAGAAATAGGGCTGACTTCTACAGCGTCCAAACTTTTCGCCCCCATGGAGAAACTTAACGATCTTGACGCAAGCACCGAAAAATACGGTGTTATGCTTACTGACCTTGACGAAAATGCCAGGAACTTAACGAGGCTACTTTCCGAATACGCTTCGTCCCTCGAGTACGACCCGGAAGAAGCGGCCGATATTTACAGACAAAATGACATCTATTATCAGCTGCAAAGAAAATACGGTCCTACGATCGGCGACGTTGAAAGGTTTTATGCCGAGACAAAAATTAAATACGGGACATTGTGTAACCTAGAGAACAACACAAGCGAACTGAACAAAGAAACTATCCGCAAAAAGAATAAAGCTTTTTCACTTGCCAAAAAACTATCTGAAAAAAGATTAAAACAGTCCAAGATCCTGGCGAAGATCATCGAGGAGGAGCTTAAGGAACTGGGGATAAAACACGTTCAATTCGAAACAAGGATAACCGAATGTCCTCTCAACAAGAACGGGATCGACAACGTGGAGTTCTACATAAGTCCCAACGCGGGGGAAGAACTTAAGCCTATGGCTGAAATAATATCATCCGGCGAAGCCGCCCGCGTCATGCTGGCGCTCAAAAAAGCGCTTATTAACGTGGATCCCGTACCGGTACTGATCTTCGACGAGATAGACGCGCAAATCGGAGGACGCCTGGGAACCGTCACCGGCAAAAAGCTTAAGGAACTTTCTAAAAATCATCAGGTGCTTCTTATCACTCATTTGCCGCAGATAGCCAGTTTCGCGGACCGTCATTTTAAAGTCGTAAAGAACGTGACGGGTGGAAAAACTTCCACGTCTCTTGAAGTACTCGAGAAGGACTTACGCGTTGAGGAACTAGCCAAAATGATGAGCGGCGAAAAAATAAACGAAACTTCCATAAAACACGCCCGAGAAATGCTTAAAACAGCTACAGATTTAAACTCTTGATATTGCTCGATACGACCGACGCTGAATCACCCAGCAACTTTTTCTCTTCCGCTGTTAGAGGCAACTCAAGGACTTTTTCGACCCCGGACGCACCGAGGATAACAGGTACGCCGATATAGAGATCTTTTAGGCCGTATTCACCATTTAGATATGCGCTTGCCGGCAGCAAGCGTTTTTTGTCTTTTAAAATACACTCCACCATTTCTACGACGGAGGCCGCCGGAGAATAATAGGCGCTGCCGGTCTTGAGGTGAGCTACAACTTCTGCGCCGGCATTTTTCGTACGTTCGATGATCTTATCCAACTTTTCTTTTGATAATAATTCAGTGACAGGAACACCGGCGACCGTACAAAATCTGGCAAGAGGAACCATGCTGTCACCGTGGCCGCCTAATACCATAGCTTGTATGTCCCCTGCCGAAACCTTAAGTTCCTTAGCCAAAAAACATCTGAACCGCGCCGAATCCAGTACACCGGCCATACCGATAACCTTATTCGACTTAAAACCGCTTATTTTCCAGGCAAGATAGGACATAACATCTAAAGGATTTGTCACAACTATTATTATGCTTTTAGGGGAACGCTTTGATACATCTTCCGTTACTGACTTCACAATCGCGACGTTCTTCGCTAGCAGGTCTTCACGAGACATCCCTGGCTGGCGGGCTAGCCCCGCGGTAATAACAACAATATCAGAATCAGCCGTATCCGCGTAATCGTTACTTCCCTTTATGTCAGCGTCAAACCCGCGTGAGGGACCAGCCGCCATCATATCGAGTGCTTTCCCCTGCGGCAATCCTTCCACCTTATCCACCAACACTACGTCGGCTAGCTTGTTTTCAAGTATATACTGCGCGCATGTCGCGCCCACATTCCCCGCGCCTATAACAGATACTTTATGTCTCATAATATTTCTCCCCTTTTTCAACTCGAATTATTCTATCGCACTTACCATGAGAGTCAAGGAGTTTTGAATATGAGTATGATACAAACGATGCCGAAGGGAAAAGCTTCCGTGCGGGGACGCTCATGAGCAAAATATAGGAAGGTATGTCTAATACGGAATCACATGTTCAGGGGTGATATTTCAAGATATTTCCGAGCCTTTTTAACAGCGCAAAAGTTCGCCCGCACTTGTAGATGCCGCGGTAGATACTTTCCGGACGAACCCCCGGCAGCGACGTCGGGCTTGGACTTCGAGCCGACAATTTGTTTTCTAATCAAGGCGAGAAGCCGACTCGCTGCCGGATGAGCCCGACTGGCCGCCGGAGCCGGTCGGGCGTGTTCGGACGGAAAGTATATACCGCGGCATCTTGATATAAACCTTAAAACCAGCTCGAAAATGTCTTAAAATATCACCCCAGACATGTATAACACGCATTAATCAATACAGCACCCGGTATGCGCATGAGGGATGAAGGCCTCTTTTGGGGATGTTCTCGCGGATCTCGACGCACCTGAATTTTTTTCCGGAAATGGTCTCTCTTTCTCCAAGGCGGGTCTTGTAGATCCTGCAAAAATACGTGCCGTCGGGGTTCTTGCTCAGGAAAAAACACGGGTCATCTCCCGCCCCGCAGCACATGCCACATTTCTTGCATAAACTCTCGAACTCGGAGAATTTGTTGGCAAGATATTCTTCGTAATCCTGACCGTTCATTTGGGTGTTTTTTTGGGGAGGAAGGAGCGGAATAAAAAGCCGATAAAAACGATGAAATAAAAAAGGGCGACGAATAAAAGAAGGAGCATAAAAAACGCGATAAGTATCGATGAAGCGCCGAGAATGAGCTGCCAACCGATAAACCCGAAGAAAATAACAAAGGGCGCGAGAATGAGAACCGCGAGTCCCACAAGAAAGTTTTTTAATGTTTCCATGTTCACGCGCCTTGAAGTGTTGTACCTTATATTTGGTTTGAAGTAAGCGACTGGACTTCAGCGTCAGACATATTCTTCCTTCTCAGGAAACAAGCGCCGACGTCGTAGGAAACCCCCGGCTCGCCTTCGGAGATCCTCACCACGCGGGCAAGTATGCCATTCTTGACTATTACAAGATCCTCTTCTATCTCACTACAGACATTAACCATTTTGTCATCCATGATGATCCATACTATTGAAGACAATGCCGGCGGTATCTGAGTAGTATTGAAAAGTATGCCGCTAGCGCTTACATTTTTTGTCTGTATGTTGGCCTTATTCGAGTATTTATTGGTCTTGAGTTCTCTGAACTCAACCTGAGCCGCGTGGTCTATCCGGAGAAATTCCCTTTGTTCCTGAAATTCATCGCTCATTATGTCCTCCACTGTTTAGAAAATATTATCCGAATGTCCGTTGTAGCTATGCTTTATTAACAAATTGTACAGCATTCCTGAAAATTTGCAAGCCTATACCCGTCTCTTTTCCTTTTTTCACACAGCGCTGCCATCTCGGATGCTGCGTAAAAAAGATGTGCCTTTCAGGATGCGGCATCATCCCGAGAATACGGCCGGTGCTATCGCAAATTCCGGCGATATTATCAACCGAACCGTTGGGGTTTACCGGATATGCGCCTTCATTACCCGCTTCGTCGGAATATCTAAAAACGATCTGTCCGTTAGCTCGGAGTTTCTTCAGCACCTCGCTGCTTTGAGGGACAAACTTACCCTCGGCATGCGCTATAGGAAGGTAAATGATCTCCGGGAGTTGCTTTGTCCATACACACAAATTTTTTACGGGATCTTTTTTTAGATATATCCATCTGTCAATATAATGTCCCGCATCGTTAAGGGTCAGTGTGACTTTAGGAGCGAAAAGCTCGTCCTTAGTAAAAAGCGGTAAAAGCCCCATTTTTACCAGCACCTGAAAACCGTTACATATCCCGATGACCAGCTTTCCCCGTGAAACAAACTCACTTAACTCATTTTTTAAGCTATGTTTCATCTCGTTCGCGAGTATTTTTCCGCTGGCGATATCGTCCCCGTATGAAAACCCGCCAGGTATCGCGAGTATATTGAATTTCTTCATCGCAGATTTGTTCTTTATAAGGGAATTAATATGCATGACATCCGCGAATGCGCCCGCCAAACGGAACGCGTGCGCTGTTTCGACGTCACAATTAGTTCCCGCCGTCCTGATGACCAGTGCCTTCGCCTTACTCATGCATTACCTTTCTTATTGTGTTCTGCCAGGAATATTTCAATTTATCAATATCGGCGTTAACGACCGTTTTGCCGCCCAGCCCTTTAACCAGCATTTTTTTATCTTTCCTGACTTTACCGACAAAACCTAAATGCACGCCGCGAAGAGCTTTTTCAAACTCTTCCTTTTTGCCGGCTGGAACTTCTGCGATAAAGCGCCCGTTTGATTCCGAGAAAAGCACGACGTCATCCCTTTTAACGGATCTGTCGCGGGGAAGTTTCCCGAGGTCTATATCTGCGCCATATCCTCCCGCAAAAAACATTTCTGCTGCGCTTACGGCGAACCCGCCGTCCGAAATGTCATGACATGAAACTACCAATCCCTTTCGTATGGCGACGCTGAGTTTCCGCATAAGCTGGGCGGACACTTTAGCGTTGACACGCGGGACGACACCGCCCGAAAGTCCATTAACCAGGTTATACTGAGAGCCCCCAAGTTCCTGAAAAGTTTTCCCGAGAACATAAATGAGGTTCCCGGGCTCTTTCACATCCATAGAAATGGTCTTACGAACATCGTCTATGACTGCTATCGCGGAAATTAAAAGTGTCGAGGGGATAGCGACTACCCCCTTACCTGTATTGAACTCGTTATTTAAACTGTCTTTCCCGGAAATAAACGGTGTTCCAAAGGCTTTACCGAAATCGTAACATGCCTGGGAAGCGCGCACCAATTTCCCGAGCTCGACAGGGTTTTCGGTTGAACCCCAGCAAAAATTATCAAGGATGGCGATTTTGTCGGGATCACCGCCCACGGCGATGATCTGTCGTATCGCTTCTTCAATGACGCTGGCGGCCATCCAGTAAGGATCGATATCGCCATAACGTGGATTAATACCATTGGATATGACTATTCCTTTGTTACTCGTCAAAACAGGACGGATAACCGCGGCATCCGACGGCCCGTCGTTCTCGGCGCCTACGAGGGGTTTTAAAACACTTCCAGCCTGCACCTCATGGTCATACTGCCTGATGATCCACTCTTTGCTTGAAATATTCCATGATGCGAGTATCCGCGCAAGATCTGTGTTATAATTCGTTCTTACAGGTGTCGCAATGCGTGGGTCTTCATGCCGATTTTTCCAAATGGCCTTACGAACTACACCCGGAAGTCCGCCGTGCAGAAATTCCATATCGAGGTCCGCGACTTTGTGTTTCTTATAGAAAAGCTTCAGTTTCTTATCACGTGTAAATTTACCTATAACAACGGCCTCGACATTTTCACTCTCAAATATACTAAGAAGCTTTTTCAGCTTTTTTGGTTTTACCGCCAGCACCATCCGTTCCTGAGCTTCGGATACCCATATTTCCCACGGTTTCAGACCTTCGTACTTGAGAGGCGCTTTTTCAAGATATACCTCGGCACCGGTCTCCTCTCCCATCTCACCGACGGCGCTTGAAAAGCCACCCGCGCCGCAATCAGTAACGGCATCATACAGGCCGAGATCACGCGCTTTTAAAAGTGTATCAAGCACTTTCTTTTCGGTGATCGGGTCGCCGATCTGAACGGCAGTTGCAGAAATAGTCTCCGATTCATGCGTGAGCTCAGAAGAGGAAAAAGTCGCGCCATGAATGCCGTCGCGACCGGTCCTTCCGCCTACGGCCACGATAAGATCGCCCGAGGAAACTTTTTTAAACGAACAAGCCTTTGGCATAATTCCGATATTACCGCAATAAACAAGCGGGTTCCCGGTATATCTTTCGTCAAAGTAAACCGCACCGTTCACCGTCGGGATGCCCATTTTATTGCCATAATCACGGACACCCGACACAACGCCTTTCATTACTCTTTTGGGATGTAACGCGCCTTTTGGTATTTTTGCGTTCGGCGCGTCCGGAAAACCGAAACAAAAGACATCAGTATTAGCGATTGGTTTTGCTCCAAGCCCTGTGCCCAGCGTGTCGCGAATAACGCCGCCGATACCTGTCCCGGCACCGCCGTACGGCTCAAGCGCGGACGGATGATTGTGAGTTTCCACTTTGAAACACACATTATGCTTATCGTCAAATTCTATGATACCCGCATTATCTTTAAAAACCGAAATACACCATGGCTTTTTAAGTTCAATAGTGGCTTTCATTACGGTGTTCTTGAGGAGTTTTCTGACAAGTTTACCATCAAAAAGAATATCTCCGAGCATGGTCTTATGCTTGCAGTGTTCGCTCCACGTCTGCGCGATCGTCTCAAGTTCACAATCCGACGGATTGCGGCCTATCGTCTTATAATGTTTTCTAATAACCTTCATTTCGGCCAAAGACAAATACAAACGTGCATCATAGCTCAATTTAGACAAACCCGGATCATCCAGTGTGATAACCGGCACCTCTGTATAAGAGAAATCATATTGAGCGGCATTTTCGGCAGTTTCGGAATGCGTTACGATGTGCTGTATCAGTTTGTTGTATAAAAGTTTGTCGGCGACATTACGTGATGTACCGGCGTTGAATCTGCCGGCAAAAATATATTTTTTAGATGTCGTCACCGAAACACCGACAATACCCATGTCGTTCATTGCTTTTATCACGCTATCACGCACAGGGTCCATGACGCCGGGATTCGACGCGATCTCGACCGTGTTTTTCTGCGCAAACCGCTTGTCGCGTAACGCACAGGGGTAAACACGGCATTCCTGGGAGACGGAGTCAGCAAGAAGAGTCCTGGCAACGTCCTTAGCTTTTTTCGCGGTAACATCACCGGTAAGAGTGAAAACATCGACTATGTCCACATGCTTAACACCGTTTATACCGATGTCTTTTATGTCTTTAAGAAGATTACCGCTTCTTGGGTCAGGGAAATTTTTTTTATTCCCAATTTCTATTCTGAAAGTCAGCATTTTATTCCCATTCGATTGTGCTGGGCGGTTTGGAACTCACGTCAAACACGACCCTGTTCACGCCTTCTACTTCGTTTATTATACGGTTTGACATCTCTCCGAGAACATGGTAAGGGACCTTGGCCCAATCCGCCGTCATACCGTCAACACTGGTTACCGCCCTGATCGCGAGGACATTCTCATAAGTTCTCATATCGCCCATGACACCTACGCTTTTCACCGGAAGAAGCACGCCGAATATCTGCCAAGTTTCCCCGTAAACACCCGTTTTTTTCGCTATGTCTATAATGATCCAGTCGGCTTCGCGCAGAATTTCAAGCCGTTTTTTAGTAAGGTCACTGATGATACGCACAGCCAGACCCGGCCCGGGGAACGGCTGCCTGTCAGTGATCTCGGACGAAAGACCAAGTTCTTTACCGACTTCACGAACCTCGTCCTTAAAAAGTTCTCTGAGGGGTTCAACAAGTTTAAGCCCCATTTTTTTGGGAAGCCCGCCGACATTATGATGCGATTTTATAACCTTACTCGGCCCACCATAAAAAGACTGAGATTCAATAACATCGGGATAAAGTGTACCTTGAGCGAGATATTTCACGCCTTTAGTGCTCTTAGCGGCTTTCTCAAAAACACGTATAAAAGTATGGCCGATTATCTTACGTTTTCTCTCTGGGTCCGTCACGCCTTTAAGCGCGTCTAGAAATATTTTTTCGGCTTTTATAACCGTTAGTGGAAGTTTAATATTACGTTCAAACAGTTCCTTGACACGTTCGCGTTCACCTTTACGCAAAAGACCGTTATCCACAAAAATGCATCGTAATTTGTCCCCTATCGCTTCCTTCAGCAGCACCGCGGAGACCGTGGAATCGACACCGCCGGAAAGTCCCAGAATGACCTTATCCTCGCCTACAACTTTTGATATTTCCTGTATCTTGTTCTCTATAAACGATTTCATGGTCCAGTTTTTTTCGGCTGCGGCAATGTTAAAAATAAAATTGCGTAGAATCTTACTGCCACCAACCGTATGAACCACTTCGGGATGGAACTGTACCCCGTAAATTTTATTTGCGATGTCGCAGAACGCCGCCGCACGCGTATTACCGCTTCCGGCGATAATCTCAAAGCCCTTCGGCAGAACCTCCACTTTGTCGCAATGGCTCATCCAAGTGACCCCGGACCCGCTAAGACCTTTAAAAAGCGGATTTGTTGTCTTAAAAGACACTACTGTACGGCCATACTCTTTTTTGCCGCTTTTCAATATTTTCCCGCCGGCAAGCTGGCCGATAAGCTGCATCCCGTAACAAATACCCAAAATAGGTATACCGCTTTTCAAGATGCTTTTTTCAATGCGCGGAGAGTTCGTATCATAAACGCTTGATGGCCCGCCGGAAAATATTATGCCCTTCGGCTCCAGTTCCTTGATCTTTTTGACTGCCAACTCCGGGGGGCAAACTTCGGAATGCACGTGAAGTTCACGTATGCGCCTGGCAATAAGTTGCACATACTGCGAGCCAAAATCGACCACTAAAATTCCCGCTTTTCGATAATCATTCATTAGTGTATTTTTCCCATTTGGTTAACAAGTCAACGGAGTTAATCAGGTCTAAAATGTAAGTCGTGTAGTCTTCGCCGGTAGCGCCGGTGCTGCGTCCGGTCAGAACAAATTTTCTTTCAAATTGTCCCGCGATGTCCAGCGCCTTTTCGACTATTTCGGATTCTTTAGCAAAACCAATATGGCCAAGAAGCATGCTGCTTGCTCTTATCATAGACGATGGGTCGGCATATATGTCCCTGCCTTCCTGGACCATTCTGGGAGCGCTGCCGTGTATCGCCTCAAACATGGCCCATTTTTTTCCTATATTCGCGCTTCCGGCCGTACCGACCCCGCCCTGTATCTGCGCTGCCTCATCAGTCAGGATATCGCCATAAAGGTTGGGGAGCACAATAACCTCAAAATCTCCGCGCCGTTCCGCATCAAGCAGTTTTGCCGTCATTATATCGATGTACCACTCGTCAAGTTTTATCCCGCACCCGGCATATTCCGAAGCGATCATTTTGGCGATCTCAGAGAATTTGCCGTCGGTTGTTTTTATGACATTAGATTTTGTCACGGCGGTCACCCTCTTGAACCCGTTCCTCTTCGCATATTCGAACGCCATGCGTATTATGCGCTCGGTGCCTTGTCTGGTAGTGACCGTAAAATCTACAAAAAGATCATCCGTTACGCATATCCCTTTCGAGCCAAGGATATAAGCGCCTTCTGTATTCTCCCTGAAGAATGTCCAATTAATGCCTTCTTTGGCTATTTTAACTGGTCGCACATTTGCGAAAAGATCCAACTCACGCCTCATTGCTACGTTGGCGCTCTCGATATTAGGCCATTTATCGCCAGCCTGGGGTGTTGTCGTCGGGCCCTTAAGGATTACGTGACACTTCTTTATTTCTGCGAGCACATCGTCCGGGATAGCCTTCTTATGCTTGACACGGTTCTCAATTGTCAGACCTTCGATAGTGCGGAACTGTACTTTACCGTTTCTAGATTGTTCCCGAAGAACATGCTTCAGGATGCGTTCCGAATGTTTGGATATCTCCTTTCCTATGCCGTCACCCCAGCATATTCCTACAACAATGGATGGAAGGCGTGAATAATCGGTCCATTCTGAACTTTGTTTCATTACTTCAATTCTGGCCAACTGATCTTTGATTATGCCGCTGAAGTGCGTAAGCGCTCTATCGACATATGCTGTTCCGCAAAATTTTTCATCCACAATACTTTCCCCCAATTTTACACAGTGGAACTACTCGGCGTTTTTGAATAGCATATTATAAATATCTAAACTGATATTTTCAACCTATATTTTCGTGTGCCGAGAACTTAGCATGCTCTTTTTTTACTCTTTTACTTGAAAAATTCACGCATTTAAACAATAATATAACGCGGTAAACAAAAAAACTTAAAGGAAGGACGCCAACTATTATGAAAACACACAAAATTATCGCGTACATTTTGAGCGCAGCTTTCGTAATTACGAGCACTAGAGTTCCGGCTTACACAGACGACACTGCGGACATCAAGGGAGTCTACAAACAACTTACGGACTCGGAAGTCTCAAAGTCGGTCGACAAGATCGACAAAGACATGCAAAATCTCCGAAACGAGAAAAAGTTTATTACCCTGGTGGCAGAAGAGAAAAAATATGAACAGTCTGGCAACACCGTAGTCGCAGAATACATTCAGAAAAAGATCGATCACCTGATGAATGATAGGTCATTCGAACGATATTTGTGTAACAAAAACTCTCAGGAGATCGCCGCCAGTGCTGAAAAAAAAGCCAAACTCGAGGCCGAAAAGAAAGCGCGTCTTGAATCAGAAACAAAAGCGAGACTCGAATCCGAAAAGAAGGAAAAACTTGCCGCCGAAAAGAAGGCAAAATTAGATGCTGAAAAAAAGGCAAAATTTGAAGCCGAAAAACAGGCCAAACTCCAGGCCGCAAATAAAGCTAAAATGCTCGCCGACCAAAAAGCCAAGCTGCGGGCCGAGGAGACTGCTAAAGAAGAAGCGATGAAGGCCGCTAAGCTGGAAGCCAAAAGAAAAGCGGCTCTTGAAGCTGAAGCTAACGCCAAAAAACTTTCCGAACAAAAAGAGGCGCTCCGTGCCGAAAAAGCCGCTAAACAGGAAGCCGAGAAAAAAGCCAAACTTGAAGCGGACGCAAAACTAAAAAAAGAACGCGAACTCGCAAGACAGGAACGTCTTCGCCGGGAAGAAGAGAAGAGAGCGGAAATGAGCGCTAAAGAAGACGCGCGCAAACAAGCCATTAAGGAAAAGACAAAAAGGGATAAAGCCGAAAAAGCCGCTAAAAAAGCCGCGGAAAAACAAAGCGCTGCCGATGAAATTAAACAGCTTCGCGAAAGCGCCCTCAAGGCCAAGGAAGAAACCCAGCGAAAAGCTATCGAGAAATCAAAAAATACTGAACTCATGCAAAAACATACCGATGAATTGAAACTCGAAAAAGAAGCCAAAAAGAAAGAACTTGAAGAAAAACGGAAGAAAGAGGAATCCATAAAGGCTGCAAAACTCGAAGCCAAAGCAAAAGCAAAAAAAGAAAAAGAACTTGCCGCGCAAAAAGCAAAAGAAGAATACGAGGCTAAACAGGCCGCTCTTAAAGCCCAAAAAGAGCTCGAAAAACAGCGGCGCGAAGAACTGGAGAAAAAACGCGAAGATGAGCTACGAGAGAAAGAAGAAGCGAGAAAAAAGGAACTTGAGGAAAAACGTCAAAAGCAAGTGGCAGAAAAAGCGGCGAAACTTGAAGCCGAAAAGAAACTCAAAAAAGAACGCGAACTCGCGGAACAACAGCTACGAGACTCGCAGGAGTTAAAGCGCCGTGAGACAGAGGCAAAACGCGCGGCTAAACAGGAAGCCCAGAATTCGCTTGCTGATAAAGAACGATCAGAACGCGAAAGACAGGATGAAGAATCCCTTAAAGTAAAGAAGCAGGAATCTCTTCTGGCGGAAGTCAAAGCACACTATGACAAGGCCGAAAAGTTATATGCCGCGGGAAAATATGACCAGGCAAAAACTGAATGGCAGAAAGTACTGGACCTTTCCAACGATCCGCTCCTGAAAAAATCCGGACAGAACTGACAAAGTGGCCCGCTCAGGGTTTATTTTGGATGGTGCAGACAATATTGCGGCCCTTTTCTTTTGCGACATAGAGCGCTTCATCCGCGCGCTTAATGACCGAGTCTAAAGTGTCACCCTTAATGTATGAGGACACACCAACGCTGGATGTGACAGGATAGCGTTGTTTTTCATCCCTGATCTCTTTGTTTTGGATATTAAGCCGTATCTTCTCGCCTATCTCCAGAGCGTATTCAAGCGTCGTGCTTCTTAGTATAACCAGCATCTCTTCACCGCCGTAACGCGCGACGATATCCGAACCCCTAACGGATGTTTTTAGAACCGAGGCAGTCTCCTTAAGCACCAGATCGCCAATCTGATGGCCGTAGGTATCGTTCACTCTTTTGAAATGGTCCAAGTCACACATAATGATCGAAAAAACTTTTGTCATCCCGTGAAGAACGGCCTGGATCTCATTTTCAAGCATCATCTTAGCGTAGCGTATATTGTATAGACCGGTAAGACCGTCAGTGATCGATATTTTCAATAACTGTTTTTTCTCAATATTTGAGCATACAAAGTTGTACGTCCCTAGCGCGACCGAATTGAGCAGCGTTGAAAATAAGACCGTAAACACAGGCAATTTGTATCCACACACGAACACTAAATAACTCGCGACTAGATAACCGCACACCAGGATTGCCACAAAAATATTTTCAATGACCGGATTTTTACCCTGCAGTATAAAAACAAGAAGAAAAGAGATGACAACCATTATCAGTGCCCCCATCCAGAACGGCAGGACACGCATAAAACTCTTGGAAAGTATAGTATCTAAAGCGTTCGCAATAATACCTATCCCGGGGTACTCAGACTCAACCGGTACCGGTTTTATGTCGTACAGACCATACGCGGATATCCCGATAAGGCATATTGAATTCTTAAAAACCTTAAGGTCCATATCGGGTGCCTCTCCGTCGGCCGATTTTTGGAACGCAGCTAAAACATCCAAAAAATCATAATGCCTGAACGATTTCGTCCATGTGCCGCGCCAATTGATCAACAGATTCGTATGATCAATAAGAGGCACCACGATCGCGTTTCGCCCGGGAGCTCCGGATAAAATGAGTTTTTCATTCTTTATTTCCGCTGTATCGATCTTTTGCCCCAGATAGTCCGATGCCATGCGTAACACAACATGCGGCGACGCTTCCCCCTTACCAGATAAAAATACCATCGGCATGCGTCTTATAGAACCGTCCATGTCAGGGTAAATGTTCATGCTTCCCATATTCTTTACAGAGGAAGAAAACCTTTCTATTGGATAAAGAGCGCTATCGTTATCATAGTTCTTTCCCGAAAATATATATGGAAGGTAAACTTTACCGCTCGCCTTTATCGCCTCTGCGAATAGGGCGTCGTCGACGTCATCTGCCTTTTCCGAAAATATCACATCGAAATATATGACTTTTGCGCCCAGATCGGTCAGAACCTTGGTCATAGCGGCATGCCACATGCGTTTCCAAGGCCACCTGCCGATTTTGTCTATATCTGCATTGGTTATTTCTATGATGTTTATCGGTTGAGTTGATAGGGAGTTTCCTTTAATGCGGAAAAAAACGTCACTAAAAGCGTTTTCAATGTTCGAGGCAAACTGGAATCCGCATGCTGCGATAATGCACGCGGTGATAACCCCAACAATACTGATCCTGGATATAACCGTCTTTGAAAACACTTCTTCCCGGCCTTCTTGTTGTTAAAATAAAAAATAAGCGGGTTTGTGCTTACGACTCTACCGTTACAGAGAAAGTAGTTCCACGCACTCCCACAATGGATGTCGGAGTTTTAACTTCAAATTTCGATTTTTCCGATTGAAGTTTTTTGGCTTTTATAAGCACTTCTCCCACGGAAAGGTCTAAAAGTGTCTTATGCGACTCTGGATCAGCGGCATCTTTCCCCTTAAATAGTTCCGAGAGCGTCAAATTGCTGTTTGGCTTAAGTTCCACATCAGCCCCTTCTTCACCGCCTTCTAAACGTATCACGGCTTTTGAATCCGGACCGGTCTTGATTATCGCTCCCTCTCCAAGCAACATACCAGCCGTAGCTTTCGCCCACTGGACGCCGGTAGTGCTTACATCGACGGAGCCTTCCACGGAAACTACCGAAGCGTTCTCACAAAATCCCTGCTGCAAATGGACGGCATACATCGCTGCGATAATACCAACTATAAGAAATACTTTCTTCATGCCTTTCCTCCTGTTTTCGATTAAGTACTTACCTCTTGCGCGACGTTCCTCAAGAACACTTCTTCAAGTTCGACATCTAAATGATACACAAGGTTGAATGAAAATGCAATATGTGAAAGACTCAAAAAACAAAAAGAGGGACATCAAAGAACGATATCCCTCTTTTTGTTTTAATTCAGAACTTATTAAGAAACCTGTTCCTGGGTCTTCTTGCCGGCTTCAACCGGTACCATTACGGTCTGTTCCGTAGCCACTTTTACTGTTTCAGCGCTTTTCACAACAGGTGTAGTTACAATTTCAGGAGCTTTGTCTACTTGCCCTGTCAGTGTTTCGCCGGTAACTTTTACCGTATCAACGACTACGCCTACAGTATTTTTCGCGGCAGTGCCTACAGTATTCGCCGACTCATTAACAACATTGGCGGGATAGTTCACTACTGTCTTACCCGCTTTTTTCGCCATTTCCTTCGCACTTTTTTGTTCCGCCGCGAACGAGGAACCCGCGACAAGAGTCACAGCAAAAAAGCAAACTGTTACCGCTGCAATTACTTTCTTCATGTTTCTTACTCCTCCTTTTTTATGTTACGATATTTTTTTAGACACTAACCCACTTATCACTTTGCCATCCGCCTTACCGGATACTTTTCTCATGACTTCTTTCATCACTCTACCCATATCTTTTTGGGATACCGCGCCAAGTTCTTTGATCGTATCATCCACTATTTTAGACAGTTCTTCTTCCGATAGAGGCTTCGGGAGATACACCGAAAGAACTTCAATGTGAGTTTTTTCTCGCGCCGAAAGATCGGGGCGGTTGCCCGCATTGAATTGATCGATCGAATCCTTACCCTGCTTAACGAGCTTATTTACAAGAGATATCACGCCTGGGTCGTCGATCTCCTTGGAAAGATTTTCGATCTTTTTATTTTTGATCTCTGCTAAAAGCAGTCTTATCGCGGTAAGGGTCTCCGCCTCGCCTTTCTTCATAGCAGCTACCATGTCTTTTTTTATCTGTTCTTCCAGCATTCCCATGATTTATCAGAGCTTCTTATTTTGTGAAGATCTTTTTTTATTCACGGCAAAAACCCTCTGGAAAGGGTTTAAGTAGTCCAAAAGCAACTTCCCTTCAAGATGATCTATCTCGTGCTGAATACATTTTGCCAAAAGGCCCTCACATTTTTTTATGATTAAATTCCCACACACATCACGACCTTCCACTTCTACTATGGTGGGGCGTGCGATCTTTATCGCAAGCCCGGGTAAGCTCAAACAGCCTTCATCCATTGTATCACTTTTTTCAGATCTTGATACAATACTCGGGTTGACCATCACTTCCAGACCTTTGCCAACATCAACCGTGATAATCCTGGCGCTGAGCCCGACCTGCGGAGCGGCCAAACCGATGCCGTTATTGATATACATCAGTTCGGACATGGCTTCGACTATACTCAAAAGCCTTTTATCAAAGATCTCTACTTCCTTAGCTTTTTTACCCAAACATGGATCAGGATAAATTCGAAGCTTGAGCTGTTCCACTATTTACCCTTAGTTATCTTATTCCCTTTAGAAAGTTCCACAACACGCGGCTTCATATTTTTGCATTCATCAGTTTCAAGATGACAATATGTGAGTACAACTACGGTGTCTCCAACCTCGCCGCGTCTGGCCGCCGGGCCGTATAAGACCACCTTTCCAGAACCGGCTTTTTCCTTAATTGCATAGGTTATAAGGCGTTCGCCGCTGTGCTGATTTAAAACATGCACCTGTTCTCCGGGAAAAATATCCGCCGCTTTCAGTATTTTTTCGTCGATACCAATGCTGCCGTTGTAGTGCAGCGACTTACCGGTCAAAACAGCTTCTTTTATTTTGGATTTGCACAGAATTCTCAACATAGAAAGTCGTCCTCGTCAGATGACTAGTTTTTTTGCTTACCAAGAGGTTTGTTACTGATATTCGTCAGCGAATCGCCGTCAAAATAGAGATACATATCCTCCGAAAAATAATCCGCACCGACAGGTAAAGCTGTTGTCATAGCTTTATAGTACCATTCTTCCCTTTCTCCGTCCCATGCGCCGGCTGCAATAACTACACTTTTAAAATTTGGCTCCCCAAAGACATGCACAACCTCGGATTTGGACATGCCCACCTTAGCGGCGCTTGTGCCTATCGGGTTTTTAAGTATTTGTTTTGGCCCCGGGATAGTCATATCCGCGCAGCCGGAAAAAAACGCAAGAACAGTAACAAGCCCGACAAAGCAAATAAGATTTTTCAATTTTCCTCCATTTTGTCGTTAAAAATCACGCGGAGTGGTAATCCGAACTATATAAAATGTCGCACAAGTATCTCAACAAAAAATTCTTATGGGCATCCTCGATATAGATAATCTCCGCGCCTACGTCGTACGGGGAATTGTCTTCTAGTGTCACCTTTTTTACCCATATGATCTTGCCTTTTAGGCTGATAGTTTTGTCATAGGTGGGAAGGTCCATTTTGATGGATATCTGCTCTATCGGATCGATCTTAAAAGGCACCTCAAATTTCAAACCAACCGGCGATATGTTCTTCGTAATGGTCTCATGGTGCCACGTTTTCCCGGAAACCTTCACCCTGACCGGCACCTCAATTCTTATGTACCGTCTTCGTTCTGATAGGTTGATCGTCACGTATATCCCCTGGTTATTTCCCGGAAGTATAGCATATATGCAACTTAACGTCAATATTATCTTGGATCATTCGCGCGCCGAATTTTTACATGTTAAGTCTAACTATTTGCTCGCATACCATCACGTACCTAGTTTTTCAACCCAATTGTCCACAAGCTTGATCAGATCCTCATCGATCACGAACCCCGGTTTATCCGGATCGGCAGAATCGCGGCCCAGGAATTTTCCCAGGGATCGGTATTCGAACACTTTGAACTTATTATTTCCTTTCCCTAACAGTTTGAGTTTATCAGCAACCTCGATCCTGAAATCTTCGTCATCTTTTCCAAACAGAAGAAGTAACGCCCCTTTCGAATTGATCAGCGTCTCGTAAGGACGTCTGTTCATAAAATCCTTGAGCGGTTGCGTGAAAATCTTTTTATTGGCGAAAAAAAAGAAACTGTCCGAGCTTCCCAGAATATTTTGGAATTGGTTCTCCACGTTAGTGCAGAGATACATCATATATTTCGCATCAAATTGTTTAAATCCAAAACTCGACAGATATTTGGCCAGATCACCTTGTTTAAAACCGCCCTTCAGAAGATCTATCTGTGATATAAAAGGCAGTCCCAGAACGACGGTCGGAACACCTCCCTCTATATTCGTAGATGCAGAAAGCGCCAGATAACCGCCGCTGCGGAGACCCAAAAAAACAATTTTATCCTTATTAAAAAGCGGCAAACGGCGCATAAAATTGTAGGCGGCTTTTATATGATTGCTTTTTTCAATATCACCCAGCGCGTTATAACTGCCTTGGCTCTTGCCTTGTCCGGGCATATCAAAATCAAACACCGCGATCCCTTTTCTGTTCATGCTTGATATGAAATTTTTGTAGAAGAATTCTTCGCTCTGTGGTCGGGGAATGCTATCGGAAACTATAATCATAACCGGAAATCTGCTGCCGGATACCGGCAAAAAAAGCCTGCCGGAAAGTATAATGTTCCCCTCTCCCTCGAAAAAAACCGTTTTTTCCCTGCCTATCGGATACAACTTGTCGATCTGCACAGGACCAGGTATTTTTTCAGTAAAAAGCAGGTCGGGTTCGAAGTTTTCATAGAATATCAGGAGCATTTTAAAGAGCTTCTCAAACCTTCTGTGAAAACTCACGATCGAATACCGTGCGTTAATGCCAGGGGCATCCACGTGCAGAATGATATGTGTGTACTTGCTTACGTTAACTGATATGTCTTTGAACGCGGGGCAGGAAACAATATATTTTTCGGTTTCAACCCTTTTTCCGTTTACCGGTATAAATTCATCCCCGAAATATTTTACAGACATTTTGTCTCTAAAGATCGGGAGCACCCCATTTACGGGCATCATGACCTCGAAAAACTGTGTTCCTCTTCTCCAGTAGCTGTATTTGTCAAAGAGTGCCATGTAGGTGGCCACCTTATCCGGGCTAAAAACAAAAGTCTTAACACCGGTTGAAAATTTGTTCAACATAGAAAAAAGCGGATGACTATAGAACAGAATATCGGCTGTCTCTCCCTCCTGTTTTAGAATGTAGTAGCCTTCTTCATTTCTGGTACCAAAAAATTTAGCGACATATTTTACCGGCATTCTTTGATGCCTGTTTAAAAATAGCTCTTCCTCCCGAACGGGAAAATCCAATGAATCGGGATAGTTCTCGATCGTTTTATAAATTATGTTATTTTCGGTCGTATACTTTTCTATTTGCACCTTGGCGGACAATCTTTCACCAGAGTATTCACCATACTCGTAAACTTCGCTCCCGATGAACGCCACATACAGAAAAGCGATAACAAAAAGCGCAAACATAAAAAACAAAGACGCAAAGAAAATTATTATAAGTTTTTTCATAGCACGTTCATTCCGGTAATTTTAATTTCTGGCCTATAATCTTTTTCGCCTTTTTTCGCGAATCCCTTAACTCCTGAAATTTTTGCGAGAATATTTCTTGGTAATTTCGCCAGCACATGCCTTATCTCCAGGGAATCACCCAGGTCAACCCTTTTAGATTCCCTTCTCGTACCGGCATAAAAAGGAGACTCCGGCACCATGGAGCTGTCCAGGGGATAGAAAACATCCTTAAATACGACCACACCGTCTTTGGTGGCACATACGAACTCAAGCCCAAGAGAGGTCAGCACCTTTCGTGTATTGTTCTTTATTTTTAGCTCCAGGACCGGTGGGTATTTCCTGTCTAGCGTGCCTTGTTCCGCGTCTATTGAGATACTGGAAATTTCGAGTTTGTCCCTATATATCTCCGCCAGCATTCTGTAGAGTGAATTTTCATACTTTGAGGTGAAAATATCGGATTTTATCTGCACATAAAAATCGTAACCCGCCAAAGTCAACAAAATCACGATCGAGATCAACGCAGAAGAAATGAGCACGGTACTCATATTTTTCAGTTTTAATCTTAAACGCATGTCATCGCCTCATCCCGCTTTCGCACCTGTAGATCTCCCGCAACATGTTGAAATATTTCCTAATTTCCTCCTGCCCATAATCAGGGTACGTCCAAGGCCATGTATCAAAAGAGCCGGCCTTGAATTGCAGAGTATTTTCCGCGAATATCCCGCTTCTGAGGTATATTCTATGAACATAGTCCTTGGTCGTCAGCAGAGAAAGCTTCGCTTCTGATAAATACCCCGGGTCGACGTTCACGTTCCGCCTGCCGAGTTTAGTATATTTTCTTTCGATGGCGTTGGAGTAGAGTTTCGTTTTGTAAATATCTTCCGGGGAAACCAGTTTCTTGAACGCGTAAAAACACCGGTTCAAAGGCTTGCCCATTTCTTTGCAGTAATATTCGGTATAGTCGAAGGGTCCCTGCCAGGCGGGAAAATGGAATGCCCCATATCGTTTGACCAAAAGTTTCACGGCAAGATCGCGGTATTTCTCATCGCGGTAAATAACGCTGGCTATCAGCATTACTGTTTTATGGCAAGCGGCCGTTCCCATTTCACTCCAAGACGATCCACACTAAACGTTTAACTGGAAACCCGGCCGATATAGTCCACCAGGAGCTGTTTTTCCTTAGGATCGATAGTGTTGAAAAATATCGCCAGGTCATAATGATCGATCTTTCCGTCATGCACAACGGGATGCTCCCTGACGACTACGCCTTCCACGTTCAAAAGCACGGGTTTACTTTCGGATTTATTTCCGGGAAGAGCCAGGACAATATCCAATTTTGTCATAAGCGGGATCTCTTTTTTTACTTTACAGTAAATGCCGCTTGCGCTGACATCCAAACTTTGCGTTATGGTGTCGAAATCGAGGTGTTTCACCTGAATGGATATCGCCTTGTGTTTAATCCTTGGATACGCGCGTCTTTCTTTTTTTCCGTCCATCTTCTCTCTCCGTGAATTTTTTGTCATTCCGGCGGCCAATTCAATTGTTTCCCGCCTAAAACATGAAAATGCACATGAAAAACTTCCTGCCCGCCGTTCTTATTGCAATTTGCCACTACTCTATACCCGTCAGCCGCTATTTTATGTTGCGATGCAAGCTCCGCTATCTTGAGAAAAATCCCACCGACAAGTTCCTTATCTCCGGGGCCCAAGTCGTTCAGAGTGCTTATGTGCTTTTTGGGCACCGCTAACCAATGGACCGGAGAAATGGGATGAATATCCTTAAAAACAACCATATCTTCCCCGTCATAAACCCGGTCCGACTTAATTTCACCGGCAGCGATCCTGCAGAAAATACAGTTTTTTTCCATAGGGGTATCTGCATCAGGCCGTTTTTTCTGATTCTTTTGCGGCCTTCTTCTTATCGTCTTCAATTTTTTTCTTGTAACATTGCACATTGCAGAAAAAATTCGCGTTGCGGTAATACCACATTTTTTTGGGGAAATTCTTGCCGCACGCGGCGCATGCCGCCGGAACCTGTCGGGCCGTATTTTTTGGGGTGAATGCTGGTTTCGCGATCTTCCCGGCCTTCTCGTCTACCACCGCGGGCTCAAGATTCGTCGCCGCCTCTTTGGTTTCCGTTTTTTCAATTTCCTTTTCTTCGCTCACTTTTCTCCTCCGATCCGCTGTTTTTGTTTTTTGTATGGAGCCACTTTTCGTAAATGTAATTAAGCATTTTATTCTTATCGGACGCACCGATATTTTTTACTTTCAAACCGCCGCGGTATTTGTCTCTTCCGGATATATTATCCGAGGCTCCCCAGGCTATCTCACCGGTGACAACTATAGGGATATTATCACCCGGGATAAGGAGTTCCAGCTCTACTTCTTCGCCTTTCTTGATCGCACGTTCAGATATAATACCGATACCGTTCTGGCTGAAGTCGCTGACTGTCACTTTCTCTTTCTTCTTGCCGCTCAAGTGCAAAGCTTCCAAAAGCAGATTAAAACGCATGTATTTTCTTTTTTCTTCCATCATGATCCTTTCGCGCCTTAAGGACGGGTAAATTTTTGAATATATAATACTAAGTATCGCGGTCTTTGTCCAGAAATATATAAGCAGCCATTTCCGTTAGTTTAATGGAATAAAAAAGGGAGGAACTTTTTACGTTTCCTCCCTTTTCGACTTCACATTACCTACACTACTATTCGCTGAACACAAACTCCGGTTCAAGAACCGGTTTGTAATCTTCAGGAATCGGGAACGGGAATGTGACAGTTTCATAAACACCGGCGCCAGTCCTAACTATAGTCATCCCAACACCTTTTGCCAAACCCATTGTAATACCAGCTAAAAAATTCTGTTCCACGCTAGTATCATAAATATTTTTCGGCAATTCCACCCAACCTGTCAACACGTTGGCAAGGCCCCTACCCAGTTTTTTAGCCGGATCCTGCGCGAAACTCTGCGTAGCCATACCCAACAACCCGATCACTACCAAACAAATAACCATCATCTTCAAGATTTTCATTCTTTCACCTCCTTTAGTTCATTATTATGAAATATATCATGACAAGTAAAACATGTCAAGTTAAGCGCTTAACAATTTATCAACAAGCGCCTCTAACTTCTTTTTGTCTTCTTTGGAAATCTCTGTAAATTCAATTCCAATATCGTAAACGTGCTCATCTTTCACTCCAGGATGTGCAACCCTTATCACCCAAACGATCGTTCCTTTCGCCCTGACGGCATCCCCATCAGAAAGTTTCAACTCCACTTCCGCCGTTTCAAACAGCTCAAACTCTCTATTGAACGTTAAGCAAACGCCGCCTGCACCGACATTCTCGGTAATGGCGTCATAACGCAGAGTATTGTTTTTCCCTGAGATCTTAACCGCACAAGCATAATACGCACGCGGAAACTTACGTCTGTCTATCCCTTCCCATATGATCATGGTACAAATAATACATGATGAATTACAAAAATTCAAGTTTTCAGGAAAAAACTTTACAATATGTTTTAATTTCCCTTTTATAATTGAATGAGCTACGCTATAATAAAAAAAAATATGCGGGTGGTTTTATGTATTTAGACTTTTACGGCTTAAAAGAAAATCCTTTCAATGTGACAAGCGATCCAAGTTTTCTTTTTTTAAGCAGGACCCACAAGGAAGCGCTTGACCATTTACTCTTCGGCATAAACGAACGTAAAGGCTTTATCGCTATTACCGGCGAGATCGGCGCGGGCAAGACCACACTCTGCCGTGCCCTTCTTTCACATCTGGCACCCGGAACTAAAACCGCCGTTATTTTCAATTCAAACCTGCCGGAAATGCAGCTATTGGAAGCTATCGTCGGAGATTTCGGTATCACTCCGGAAAAACACAATAAAATTAGCCTCATGAAAAGCTTCAACAAATTTCTTTTAGAACAGTTGGCCCGCAACAACAACGTCGTCCTAATTATTGATGAAGCGCAAAACTTAAAAACTTCCACACTTGAAACTATCCGCATGCTCTCAAACCTTGAAACATACAAAGAAAAACTTCTTCAGATCGTGCTCGTGGGCCAACCCGAATTGGCGCAAAAATTAAAGTCACCCGAACTTGTGCAGCTTAGACAGCGCATTGCCGTGAATTTTCATCTGCAGGCACTTTCAAAGGATGAGGTCGTAGATTACATAAACCACCGTCTTCAGGTAGCCGGCGCGGTGAAAAATATACTTTTCGGCGCTTTTGCCGCGGATTTAGTCGCGGATTTTTCCGGAGGCATACCAAGACTCATAAATATTCTTTGCGATAAAGCGCTGCTGCTTGGTTTTGTAAAAAATACCCAGATCATAGGCAAGGCCATTATCGAGCAAAGCATCGAAGAGCTGAAAGGAAATTACACTTTCGCGGGGCGCTGACATGAGCATAATATCCGAAGCGCTAAAAAAAGCCGAAGCTGAAAAGGCGCAAAAGGCCACGAAAGAAACACCGTCCCCGGAGCCTCTTCTCTCCGGCAACAAACCCGCGCCTCATAACAACAAAAGTCGGAAAAACCCCGCCCCGGCGATCGCGATCACTGTTTTCGTGTTAATAAATATTTTGAGCGTCATCCACTATGTAATGTTCCCTAAATATTATGAGAATATGATAAACAAAATCTCACCTGTAAAAATCGCCATCCGCGGACCGCTGAAGTTCGAGATACTTAATCCTGAAGCTTTCGTTATGCCTGACGACACTTCCCGCGTAATGATCCCTCCAAAAAAAATACCCGCCTCCATGGTGCCAACGATCATACCCATAAAAAAAGAGAGCATCCCTCCCGTTCCGGCCTCAATCAAAGAGGAAATCATTCCTATGCAGCAAAACGCGCCTGTTCTTCCCTTGCTTACCGGCATTATGTATGTCCCCGGTGATCCTAAAGCCATAATCGACGGACGCATAGTCAGCCTCAACGAAAAGGTTAAAGATTTCACCGTTACGGAAATCACAAAAACCAAAGTCATGCTCCGCCGCGGCGCGGAAACCCAGGAACTGGTGTTGAATTAATAACGATGCGGCGGGTGGCAACCGTGAAGTCTGAGCGACGAAAAAATCGATGCGAGCGCTTAAATAACGAGACTTCTCTGAAGTTCTTCGCCTGCAGAGTAATTAGCGAGTCCGATTTTTGAGAAGCGAAGACGAACGGTTGACAGGACCCGCCGCATCGTCACGCAAGTTTAATTTTAATGTCATCCGGAATGCGGATGGGTTTAAGAGATGTGTTGATGAATACATGCTTTGTGTGACCAACCGTGCAGAGTTTTGTGCCGTTAATGATCTCATACTCGAACTTCAATTTGAACGCTTCCTGCTCGGCAAGTTTTACATAGATCCTTATTAGATCATCATATCTGACCGGAGCGATGTATTTACAAAATGATTCTGTAACGGGAAGAAAGATCTTTTTCTCTTTCTCGATCTGGTTATAATCCATCCCCTTGTGTCTGAAATAATCGGTACGGGCTATCTCGAACCAAACCAGATAGTTGGAGTAGTACGCGAAACCCATCTGGTCGGTCTCGGCATAACGCACACGCAGTTCAGCGAAAAACCCGTCCATTTTGTTGGTCCTTTCGTTAACGCATATGTTAAACATGCGGCCGTATTTTATCTAACGAATTTTTTTACAGTTTTCTCTATAAGTTCCGCAGGCAATCCTTCGACTACCGTCACATGTCCTATAGCCCGCGGCAATACAAATCTATTAGACCCTTTTGTGAACTTTTTATCGTTGATATATGTACTCAAAATCTTTCTAACCGATACGCCTCTCGCTATAAGCGGAAGACGCACAGTTTTGATAAGACTTTTGATCCTTTCGAATTCACTACATGGCAATATCCCAAGTTCTACGGCGATGTAAGAGGCCATTACCATGCCGACCGCGACAGCCTCGCCATGCGTGTACGCCCCATCATATCCCGATGCCGCTTCAACGGCATGTCCCAGCGTGTGACCAAAATTAAGGATTATCCTCTCATCTTTTGAATCGAATTCGTCCTTAGCGACAATATCCGCTTTTACGGCCACGCATCGGGCGATTATTTTTTCAAGGAACATATCCTCTGGAGTAAGCAGATCACCTACATGAGATTCGAGCATTTCGAATAACACTTTATCTTTTATAACACCGTATTTAATGATCTCGGCGAATCCCGAAGAGATCTGTCTTGGAGGAAGCGTTTTAAGAAACTTAATGTCGGTAAATACAGCTTCGGGTTGTTTAAAAGCGCCGATTATATTTTTAGCCTCTGCAAGGTCAATTCCGGTTTTTCCTCCTATCGAAGAATCTACCGCGGCAAGTAACGTCGTCGGGATTTGGACGAGAGGAACACCTCTCCTGTAAGTCGCCCCGACAAAGCCCGCGAGGTCTCCCACCACTCCTCCGCCCAAGGCGATTATGAGCGGTTTAGTCTGCGGTGCAAACTTGATGATCTTACGGACGACATCACGGAAAGTTTCTATTGATTTAGATCTTTCTGAAGGCGCCACACATATGTAGAAAACCTTATTCGGAAGGGTTTTAAGATTGTTTTTCACGTATTTGCCGGTTTTCGAGTAAACAACAGTATCAGTTATAACAGCGATGGGATTTTCAAAACACTTCTCCTTCAGAAAAAGCGGCAACCGATTCAGTGCGCCGGCTCCGATTTGTACACCGTAGCTTCTTTCTGCAAGTTTGACTTTTATATTTTTCATAATGTTAGAAATATATCATAAAAGAAAGGAATACGCAAAACCAAGATATGTTATTTTATCGTGGATCCGGCGGGTATATCTTTTTCTGTCGTGAGGATAACGGTGGATTCTTCATTTGACGCAGCTAAGATCATGCCGTTTGATTCTTCTCCCCTGATAACTGCGGGCTTCAAATTGGCGATAACCGCGACATTTTTACCTATCAATTCCTCAGGGATATAGCTTTTTCTTATACCGGCTACGACCTGTCTTTTCTCGGTGCCAAGGTCTATTTCAATGAGATAAAGACGGTCAGCATTGGGATGCTCACGTACGCTTAATACCTTGGCCGTCCGTATCTCA
>JADFYD010000001.1:43908-88575 GCA_015233235.1 Candidatus Omnitrophota bacterium
CTATCATAAGAACCCGACCTATTTTTTGGCACCACCAGCCGGAGCTTTTCCGCCGGAAGCCGGAGCCTTAGCGGCACCTGCCGCCGGAGTTTTTGCACCCGCTGCCGGAGCTTTCGCACCCGCTGCCGGAGCTTTCGTACCAGTTGCCGCTGCCTGAGCGCCTTGAGGCGCGGCACCCGCCGCCGGAGCGCCCGCCGCCGCAGCGGCTTCTTCTTCGGTAGCCTTCTCTTTCTTGACCTTGAACATGATCCTTTTAACTTTTGGCAGATGGTACACGGAGTCTTTTGACGAACTCCACTTCTCTTTTTCTACAAGTTCCTTGATCCTCTCGAATCTTTTGATCACGGACCGGAACTTAGCTCCTACTTTACTCATTTTCAAACTGGGATGCTGTGACATTTCTTTCCTCCGCTCATTTATTTTTCACTTAAGAACTTTTTGCTTTTTTAATAAAGCAGTCCGGATATAACCCCGTGAACCTCGACTTATCTTTCTGCGCTTCTTCGAAGGATGCATAACCCGTGGCAAAAACCTGGAACCAGGCTCCGCTTTTTTCTGACTTTACATTTCCAAAGTTTTTTTGGAGCTTCCTTACCTCAGCTGACGCATTCTGCTCTTTGGAGAAGGTAACGAGCTGTATAGTATAAGCCGATTCAGCGTTTTTGGCAACAATTTTCTCTTCTTTGTACGCGACGGGCTTTTCGTCATTCTTCTTGGCGACCGGAGGCAAGGTTGAAGCGATGTCCGATGTTTCCATGACATCGACATCGTTGGCCTGGACAGAGGCCATTTCCTTTTCCCGAGCCGCTATGCATTTCCCCCTCTCGATGCCTAGAGAGTGCGCGACCACAAGAAGCACCAGAAACACAATACCCGCGATAACCGCCTGTTCGATCGGTACCTGAATAAAAGGCTTGCACCCCGGAGGCAGCTTGGGCATGTACTCCTGTAACGGCTTCCGTTTTTTTCCTTCACCAAATTTACCCTCAAAGAGATCCGGTCTAAATTGTTCTTCTTTCATATTTTATTTGCGCTCGTTAATTTTAATATCTAATAAATCCGACTTTAGCGAAAACGCCTTTTTACCGGTATTCCCGGCAAGATTCACATTGACGCCATACCAGCCGTCATCCTGCTTCACAAGTACATTGTCGCTAAGATCGCCAAGAAGTTTTTTTGTGAGATCCGGAGCTAAAGCGACATACGCGTGGACGGAATAACTTCCGTTTCCCCAATTCCTCTCAATTTCGCCACGGACTGTGGCGCTGGCGGATGTGGCCCTTAAGTTCCTGATTATAATATTTTGCCGGCCTAATAACAACCTAAAATTTACGGTGCCGTACTCCCAATCCGTTACGAGAGGGTTATTTAAATTCAACCCCATGGGAAGACCTTTTTGTAATTCCGCGTACCTGTTAAGGATATCCACCCCGCTTAGTCTGACATCAACAGAGAGTTTTTTGCTTTTCAAAGTTTGTTTCCAGTCGATGTCTAGCGACAAACTTTCGGTCTTCACGTCTATCTTTTTTTTGGGATACCCAATCACGAAGTTACGGAATTTCACCGCATTAAATATAGTTCCGTCCTTGCGGGAATACCGCACCCTGTAGCCGGTAAAATGGTTTATACAAAACACCGCGGCAGATTCTGCGTTAATGGCGAAAATAACAAGAATAACAACCAAAATCAGCGGTATTGCCGGAAACTTACCGTTTTTTTTTGGCACAAGTTCAAGAAGATTTAACTTTCGCATAATATTGTCAGGTCTTCGCGGAGGGAACCCTACCGAATTATATACACTATTGTGTTAACTCTTTTTTTAGAAGCTGATGCACGTTCTTCTTCTTAATGATCTCACATAAGGCCTCGACAATTTTGGGGTCGAACTGAGTCCCCGCATTTTTCTCGAGTTCGTCTATGGCCTTATCGATAGAAAGCGCCCGGCGATACGGCTTATCCATGACCATCGCCTCAAACGCCGAAACTACGGCCATCACACGAGCTGGAAGTGGTATTTCCTCTCCTTTCAGCCCTTTAGGATAACCGGTGCCGTTATATTTCTCGTGATGGAACAGTATTATCGGAACGATCGGTTTCAATGTTTTAGATTTTGACAGGATATCCGCGCCTTTGGAAGTGTGCGTTTTAATAATATCGAACTCTTTTCCGGTCAAACCGCTTTTTTTCATAAGAACTTTTTCGGGTATGCTGATCTGCCCGGTATCGTGCAGCATCGAAGCATACTGCATAAACTTGACCTCCGTCTCGTTCATATTGAACCTGTTTCCAATGTATGAAAAAAGCCTGAAGAACGATGTCTGCGCTTTATGCACACCCTGAGAGCGCGTCTGAAGAAGCATCGCAAGGCATTTAATGCTGCCTATCGTAAGATTTTCCTGTTCCTGATAAAGCTGGGCGTTCCGAATAGCGGTAACCGCCTGCTCCGCCATGGTTTTCATTATCTCCATGTCATCGGCCGTGAATGTCGAATTGTCTATCTTGTCATACACGGTGATAACACCCAAAACGTCCCCCTCAATAAGCGGCGTCGCCAGAAAGTTTTTACCCATGATCGAGCGGCAATATTTTACAGCCTTACCGGGAGCATATTTGCCGATCTGGACTTTTTTTAGTTTCGCTTTGGTCTTTCTGAGGTCGATAGTCGTTTTCGGCAAAAGGATCTTTTGTTTTTTATCGACAAGCTTGATCGAACAGCGGTTCGCCCTCATCACCTGCAGGGTAAGCCTTGCTATACGCGGCAGCAGTTCGTTCATGTTTAATGTGGAACTCATCAACCGGTGTACAGTATGAACGGTGGAAAGCGCGACAGCCCTAGGACGTATCGTCTCGTTAAGTTCCTCCAACTCAAGTTCAATAGAGGATTTTTTAATTAGGGATTTCAGAAAGGCCGATATCAATAGCTGCACATTGTTAGACACACGGCTCGAGTGGACCACTAAAACAACAAAACCGAATACTTTATCGTCTTCCCTTAACGGCCAGACAACACATATTTTATTCTCACCGATAGCCGAGTAACTGGAATATTGTTCTTTTTTGACTTCTTTAATTAGGCGAGCTATCTTGGAGACCGCCCCTTGAGTCAGCTTTACCTGACCGGAGCCGGAGTGGAACAGCTTGAACAATTCGGAGTCTTTATTAAGAACGGTACCGCTGAGGGCTTCCAGCTTGATCCAGGTATGCTTGTCCAGGAACCGCTCGATTACCTTTAGTTCTTCGGAAGCATCCCAATTGTTTGAAAACCGGTAAAATATGTCCTGCAAGTGCTGCTTTTCTATTTTATTCATACCGAACAAATGTAGCGTAAATTAAGCTTAATATTGATGTTCAAAACTGCACAGAAACAAAATCCAACGCTATACTAACACAAAGTTAAAAAAAACGACAGTGAAATTTAGTTTGCCGATAAGCTTTTTTCAAGAAAGGTAGATTATTCTGGGAGTTATATCGGAGTTATCGATATCGATGATACCGAATGACCGTTTAGGAGCTAACAAATCTGTGGGACTACCCGGATTAAAATATAGCGTCCCGTTCATCTGCTGGTTGTAAACTTCGTGAGAGTGTCCGAAAATAATTATATCGGGCTTATCCTTTTTAAACGCATCATTTACGGCTGCAAGTATGGTCCTTCTGGGTCCATAACCATGTACTACACCAATCTTTTTACTTCCGGCGGTAAACACTATTTTTTCTGGAAATTTGTTCTTTATGTCGGCGCTGTCCATATTTCCATGCACTGCTTTTAATTCCGCAAGTCCCGCAAGTTTTTTTAAAAATTGCATCTCCACGACGTCACCCGCGTGAATTACAAAATCGCACTTTTTGAGCTCTTTGTAGATTTCCGGGTCGATATCATTACAGGAGGAAGGGATATGTGTATCGGAAAGTACGATAATTTTCATAAGACTATTTCGAATTTGCCAAAAAGACGCAGTATAAAATTGAGCTGCTTAAGGTCCCATACCCAAATGCCGGCGTCCTTCGCAAGCAGATACGCAGTATGTTCTATTCCTTTAAGCGGGATAAATACTTTACGTATTATTTTCATATTCCCGGAATATTGCCGGCATCCGCTTAGAAGCGCGATATCGGTTTCATCCGCTATGTCGCTGCATTTTATGTGGCACATCCATACTTTGTTCTTTATAAAACCAAGGATCTCAGAAACACTCCCCGAGATGTTCTTGGAATCTACAAAATCAAAAAACGGGAGTTTCCTCTCATTCATGTTGATGAAGATCTTATTGTTCCTGAACTCGCCAAAAAGGTCCTGCACAACGTCTACCACATTCTTCCGGCGGAATTCAATATACCTGTCAAAACAAAAGCTTACGGCATTCATAAACTCGATGTATTTTATGTCCATGTCATCGACCAGGGTATTAAGCTTTACGGCATAAACGTTCCTCAGCCAGAAATCGAAAAGTTTATCCTGTATCTTATAGAAGACACCGCTTTTCACCACAAGGTCCATTTCGGCGAGCGCATCAAGCTTTTCGGACAGGCTTTTCACCGACAAGCTAATATCTGCCCTGATAGCCCTGACTGTGCTGTTACCCTTAGCAAGCGATAAAAGCACCTGCACAAGAACACGTCGTGAAGTTTTCTCGAGAAAGAAATTCACGTGGTTCATGAAATACTGGTTCAAAAAACCGTTCGATTCATAGATAAGTTTTGCCACCGCCTCGAGAAGTATTTCTTTTTGACCAGCATGGTCCTTACGCGCCTTGGATACATCTGAACAGCCGGTTATGATCAAGTCAATGTAAAAGGGGTTACCTTGCGTCAGTTCCAGGACATAATCTCTTACCTCCTCACCCAGTGCCATGTCCCTGGCCTTACCGCATATAAAAGCTTTGGCGGTCTCGTTGTCAAACCCTTCAACGTCAATGACTTCAAAATTACCGAAGAGCAAAGACAGCTTTTTGCTAAGGATCTCTTTAAGCACTGTTTTCTGAGAACTTGTGACAATGTACATGGTGTTTTTTTGTATCATAATGAACTTGCCGAAAACCTGAAAAGGTTTTTTAACGTCAAAATTCGCCAAATTGTGGAATTCGTCAAACACAACAATACAACTTTTATTGGTCTCCAGTTTGAATACCGAAGTAATGTCCAAAAGTTTCTCATACGCCTCGGTATGCTTTTTCTCATCCAACAGTACCATGATCTCGCCTATCTGCTTAATAGTAACGGGTATATCGGGCTTACAGGACTCAATAAGATCGCTCAAATTGTTTTTGACCGGTTTATTCACGGATTTGCAGTACCTAAAAAGAAGCGAAGTCATAAAACGGTTTGCGAAAACATCAAACTTTTCATCTACCATCTCGATATATATCGGAATGATATCCGGATCGTCAAGGCTCTTCAAAAAATGCCGCAGTATAGAGGATTTTCCGCACAGCATGGGACCGGAAAGCGCCAGGTTCTGTCTGTATCCGCCCTTGATGGCAGACACTCTTTTGTGCAGCGTTGCGAGGATCTCTTCGCGGCCGAAAAAACATTTTCCAGAAACAGGTTCAATAAACATATATATTGTCCAACAAAATATTTAATTCTTTTGGAGCGAGCGAGGGGAATCGAACCCCCGTTTCCAGCTTGGGAAGCTGAAGTTCTACCATTGAACCACGCTCGCAGCCTCTGACACGCGTACCCGCATGCCGTCTTTTTCAAGGGAACGATCCCGCTAAAACAAGGTCAGCGCTTTCAACGTTTTGTATCTTTTCCCGATATCAGTAGGTCCCGCTTTTAAAAGCGCATCCACCCCAAAAGATTCAACGGTGAATGATCCGAATATACTACCATATATCAACGATCTTCTCAAGTCCGTATCGGTGATTTTATTTTTACGTGAAAGGTACCCGAGCATCCCTCCGGCAAAAGTATCGCCGGCACCCGTAGGATCAATAACGCTTTTCACCAGATACGGCGGCACGACAAACGAAAATCCCGGCGAAAAGAAAAGAGCCCCGTGTTCCCCCTTTTTGATAACTACCATTTTGGTCCCCAATTTCCGTATCGCGGAAGCAGCCTCTATCAGATTATGCTCACCGGTGAGCAACCGGGCTTCCTCATCGTTCAAAAGAAGTATATGTATCTTCTTTAAAAGCTTGAGAAGCGTTCCGCGCTTATTATTTATCCATACATCCATCGTGTCGCAGGCGATCAGCTTTGAAGGTTTCATGGCCCGGAATATCCAGTCCTGGAGATCCGGGTCTATATTCGCCAGAAAAAGATTATCGTCTGAAGATACACATTTAGGTATTATCGGCCGAAAAGTCTCGAACACGTTCAAACTCACGGCCAGGGTCTTACGGTGGCAAAGGTCCTTGTCATAACGCGCTTCCCAAGTGAAAGTCTTGCCTTTTTTCACTTCAACTCCGCTCGTATTTATGCCCCGCGTTTCAAAAAGTTCAATATATCTACGGTCAAAATCTTCGCCGACAACACTGATCAAATTCACTTTTGAAAATGCGGAGGCGCTGATCGAAGCATATGTACCCGACCCGCCGAGTATTCTTCGTCTCGAAGCATCCTTAGCATGTACCGTATCGAACGCGAGAGAACCGATTATCGTCAAATTCATATTTATGCCTGTTGGGTTAACTTACACCAAAATTTTTTTGCATCTCTTCAACTAGTTTCATCGAGCAAAACTCAGCGCACATAGTGCACACATCCTTACCTGACCTAGGGTGAGCTTTCGCCCTGACGGCCCTCGGAAGACTGGCGTCCAGAGAATATTTGAACTGTTTTTCCCAATTTCTGGCCAGACGCGCTTTTGAAATGAGATAATCCCTTTCCAGCGCCGATTTAAGGCCACGCGCGATATCCGCCGCGTGTGCCGCGATTTTGGAAGCGATGACCCCGCGGCGCACATCTTCGGCATCCGGAAGTTTCAAGTGTTCCGCCGGCGTGACATAACACAAAAAATCTGCCCCGTGCCATGCCGCAACTGCTCCTCCGATCGCACCGACGATGTGATCGTATCCAGGAGCGGAGTCTGTGACCAAAGGTCCCAAAACATAGAACGGCGCCCCATGGCATATTGATTTTTCAAGTTTTACATTCATTTCTATCTGGTTGAGAGGCACATGTCCCGGCCCCTCTATAATGACCTGTACACCGTTAGAAAATGCCCGGCTTTGGAGCTCACCTAGTGTAAGAAGTTCCTGCACCTGGAGTCGATCGGTCGCGTCATGTATAGTACCGGGCCTTAAACTATCGCCAAGGCTAAGGGTAATATCATATTTCTTTGCTATTTTGATAACATCATCAAAACGTGAATAATAAGGGTTTTCACGTTTGTTTTTCATCATCCATGAAGCAAGAAGCGCCCCTCCGCGGCTAACAATATTGATCAGACGCGGATGTTTCATCGCGTATCGTACAGCATCTATTGTTATGCCTGAATGGATCGTGAAAAAATCGACTCCGTCTTCAGCCTGTCCATTTAGAACGTCGATAAAATCATCCTCATTCATTTTATTGAAATTCAGTTTTTTCCCGCAGGCAAGTTCATAGACCGGCACCGTGCCTAGCGGCACGGGACACTCAGCAAGGATTTTTTTACGCAGTTTTTTTATATTCAGTCCGGTGGAAAGGTCCATGACGGCGTCCGCTCCGGCGGCAACGGCCGTCTCCATCTTCTTTAATTCCAAGGTCATATTGGAGCTATCGCTAGAGAGTCCGATATTGGCGTTGATCTTGACCGCCATTCCGCGACCTATGGCCGAAATACGGGAGATTCTGTGCTTCTTGTTTTTCGGAATAACTATCGTCCCATCAGCCAAACCTTTCCTTACAACCGACTCTTCTACCCGTTCTATAGAGGCGACTTTTTTTGTAAGTTCACCCGATACTTTAACCATCAGTTTTCCGCCAATTCAAACTTTAATGTATTAATTTTTTTTTCTTATGACTGCGCCGGCAATGTTTTTTTCGATGTCATACAGCTTAAAACGCAATTTTTTCATTTTACCCGAAGCGCCGGAATCGAACAGTTTCAATACTTCTTCCAGCACCCTCAGAGACTCTTTTCCTCTTTGCACATTCGCCAAAAAAATATCCATGGGACTTTCTTTTAACCTTTCAGAGCAGGTAGTTCTCGTACCGATGTCACCGACAGAATCCCGCGCGGAAAGAAGTTCCTCAATGTATTCAGCTCGCAGGGTCTTCACGGCTGCGAAAATGTCATGGCGGAGGTCCTTGAGCCGCCCCGTCGCTTTTTTATCACTTTTCCAGAACCGCGCCATATCTTCGGCGACCCTCACCGCTTCAAGCGCGCGGTTCAGGTTCGCGTCGATTATTCTGTATACACCTTTGTCCATATTTAAGACTCCGAGGGGACTTGGTACTTGGTACTTGGTATTTGGTTTTACTCATCAAACCAAGTACCATTAACCAAATACCATTAACCAAGTACCATTAACCAAATACCACAAACCATAAACGTTTCTTCAACAACCTACAGATGCTCAGTACTCTTCATCTTATTGATGATCGCCGTCGTTGAAAATCCTTCGACAAAAGGAATGATCACGACCTTGCCGCCGATAGATTTAACGAATTCGCCGCCGGCAACATCGCTCTCTTTCCAGTCTCCACCCTTGAAAAGAACAGTAGGCCGTATTTTTTTTATAAGCATTTCGGGCGTATCTTCGCTAAAAACCGTCACATGGTCGACACATTCGAGACCCGCGATGACACGGCACCTCGCGTTTTCGGCATTTAACGGTCTTGCGTTCCCTTTCAAGCCTTTAACTGAAGTATCACTATTCACCCCTACGATAAGAACATCACAAAGTGTTCTGGCTTTTTCAAGGTATTCCACGTGCCCTTTATGAAGAATATCAAAACAACCATTGGTAAAACCTACTTTTCGGCCTTTTCGCGTCTCTTCTAACGCGGCGAGGACGAGAGCACCATGAGATTTTATCTTATTTTCAGTCATTTAAAATTCCGAATCAATTATTTTGCAAAGAATATGTATGATCATTATGTGGGTTTCCTGTATCCGCGCCGTAATTTTAGAATCTACAATTATGGATATATTCGCGATGTCTTTAAGTGTTCCTCCGCCTTTTCCCGATAATGCAATAACCACGGCCCCTTTCGTTCTTGCGGTATTTACGGCTTCGATAATGTTTGGGGAAGTACCGCTGGTAGATATTGCCACGACAACATCACCCGCAGCAAGCAGCGCTTCAAGCTGACGGCTAAATATTTTCTTAAAATCATAATCATTACCCGCCGCGCTGATGTTTGCCGGATTATCGTTCAATGAAATACATGGCAACGCTTTCCGTTCTTTTTCAAATCTGACGATAAGTTCCGCCGCCAAGTGTTGGCTGTCGGAGGCACTGCCTCCGTTACCGAAAGTGATCACTTTATTGCCTGATCTTAACGCTTTTACGATACTTTCCGCTGCTAAAGATACTTTTTCGAGCATTGCCTCGTTTCGAAGAAAATTCTGCTTTGTGGCTATACTCTCCGCGACAAGCTCACTTATTGTTTTAACGTACGACATACTTTCTCCGCATTTATTTTGAAGTATAATCCGGCGAATCACTGAAATTTTTATTAAAAGCGTCGGTATACCCGGCGCCGTTCTGTTTCACCGGGACCGATTTATCCTCTATTACCTTAACTACATGGATCGCCATGACTATGCTTTCCTGAATACCCAGCATGGACTGGAGTTTGGTGCTAAGATCACGTTGAATAAACTCGGTAAGTTCCGCCAGATTGCCCTGGCTTTTTATGGTAACGTCGCCTCTGACATGCAGGGCGTTCTTTTTGGAAGATATGCGTATCCTGATGTTGAATATCTCGGGGATGTCTCTCGCGATTTTGCGAAGTATTTCCTCAACGGCGGAAATAGCGATAGTGACATCCCCATCGGGGTTCCGGAACGTCAGCATGCCGCCGTCATCGACTGATCTCATTATACGGAGGAAAACGATCGCGCCGAGTGCGGCTAAGACGGCCCCGACGACGGAAAGAATATTACAAAAGAGCGTATCAGCAAGAAAGTTCTGAGCTATCGACGCCAAGTTATTCGGATCCAGGATCTTGAACGAAATTAAAAGTAACAGGCTACCGATGGACACCATAAGAAGCGCGTAAAGGGAAGTGAACACTTTTTTTATGAAATTCATACGGCTCCTTAGCCCCGATACCAACGGAACACCCCAGCGCCGGGCATGGCACGGGACGCACTGACATCAATCATTGGGGATCTTTGGAAAAAACTTCTCGATGAAATGTGTCGAGATCTTGCCGTTCTGGAAATCCGCGTCCGAAAGAACCCTTTTATGAAAGTTGACCGTGGTCTTCGTAGGTTCTACGATAAACTCGTCCAAAGCGCGCAGCATTGTATTTATGGCCTCTTGGCGTGTTTTGCCATACGCGATCAGCTTCGCTATCATCGAATCGTAATAAGGCGGTATTACATAACCTGCGCAGGCATGCGTGTCTACCCTTATGCCGTTACCCCCCGGCACATAAAACGACTCTATTTTGCCGGGACACGGGCAAAAATTATTCTCGGGATCTTCCGCATTCACGCGGCATTCGATCGCGCATCCGGTAAAAGTAACATCTTTTTGTTTATACGGCAATTCCTGGCCGGCCGCTATTTTGATCTGTTCCTTCACTATATCAATACCGGTCACCATTTCCGTGACGGGATGTTCCACCTGTATACGCGTATTCATCTCCATGAAATAATATGTGTCGCCGTCCAAAAGAAATTCGATAGTCCCGGCACCTATATAGTTGGCGGCTTTAGCTCCCTTGACAGCGTCTTTACCCATTGCCTCTCTAAGTTCTTTGCTAAGTGCGACAGAAGGCGATTCTTCTATAAGCTTCTGGTGACGGCGCTGAACGGTGCAGTCTCTTTCGCCCAAATGGATAATATTGCCGTAGTTGTCACCGAGGATCTGGAACTCTATGTGCCGGGGGCTTTCTATATATTTTTCCATATACAGGTCAGAATTACCGAACGCGGCTTCCGCTTCGCTTTTCGCCGTCAGAAACGCTCCGACAAGCCGGACATCGTTATGGCAAACTCTCATACCTTTTCCGCCGCCGCCCGCCGAGGCCTTGATGATAACGGGATACTTGATCCTTTTAGCCTCTTTGAGAGCGTCTTCCTGTGTGGCTATTATGCCGGCGCTCCCGGGAGTGATCGGTAAACCCGCTTCCTTCATCGTTTTTTTCGCGTTCATTTTGTCGCCCATAAGACGCATACTTTCCGGTGACGGACCGATAAATTTAATGTTACACGACTCGCATATCTCGGCGAAGTGCGCGTCTTCCGCCAGAAAACCGTAACCGGGGTGTATGGCTTCGACATCGGTAATTTCGGCGGCGCTTATTATGTTGGGAATGTTAAGATAACTCTCGGATGAAGGCGCCTTCCCTATACATACAGCCTCGTCGGCAAAATGAACGTGCAATGAGTTAGCGTCAGCCTGAGAATATACCGCCACGGTCTTTATACCAAGCTCTTTACATGCCCGCATGATACGAAGAGCTATTTCCCCTCTATTTGCGATCAATATTTTTGAAAACATACTTCTCATTTTTATGTTATAACTGGGTGTCGATTACAAAAATGGTCTGTCCAAACTCAACGGGGTCGGCATTCTCAACTGGTATCTCCATGATCTTGCCGTCATACTCGCTCTTTACTTCATTCATCATTTTCATCGCTTCGAGGATACACAAAACATCGCCTTTCTTCACCATATCGCCTACCCGCACGTAAGGATCGGCTTCCGGAGAACTCGATCGGTAAAATGTCCCCACCATGGGAGCCTTTACTTCGGTCCCTTTGTTGGCAGGCTTTACTTCGGGCTTAGCCTCGCTGACCGGCTGTCCCTGTGAAGAATTGACAGACGCAACCTGCTGTAAAGGCATCGGAATGTACTGGTGTTCGACAGCTCCGGCCGACTTTTTAATAAGCCTCACCTTAGTCCCTTCATGATCGATCTCGACCTCGGTCAGATTATTCTCGTTCATTATTTCAGCAAGCGCCTGAATCTGTTTAATATTCATCTTAGGCCTCTCTTTTTCTGTTTGTCTCTAAACCCGTTCGATATATTCGCCCGTGCGCGTATCGATCTTTATTACGTCGCCGGCATTAACGAACAGCGGAACCCTGACAGTCTTACCGCTCTCCACTTTCGCCGGTTTATTCGCGCCGGTGACAGTATTGCCTTTAAATCCGGGTTCTGTCTCTATAACTTTGAGCACAACATGAATAGGCATGGTCACTGACAAAAGTTTATTGTCGTGGAAATTTACGGTTATCCTCATGTTGTCCTTTAAGTATTCGGCAGTATCACCCATTACGTTCACCGGTATATAAAACTGCTCGTATGTGGTCTCATCCATGACACAATAGCCCATGTCGTCCTTAAAAAGGTACTGTACCATTTTTTGGTCTATATATACCTGCTCAAAAGTGTCCTCAGGGCGCACCGTTTCTGGGATGATCGCGCCTGACGCCAAATTTCGCAGTTTTGTCCTGACAAAAGCCCCGCCCTTTCCTGGTTTGTGGTGATTCGCGTCAACAACTTCATGCAGTTGTCCGTTGAAAATTATCACTACTCCCGGTCTCAATTGTTTCGCACCCAACATCATACAGTCAACACCTCACATCCATTTTTTGTTATTAATACCATATCTTCCCATCGAATACCACCCACTTTGGGCTTATACAAACCGGGCTCTATGGTCACAACCATCCCTTTTTCAAGGATATCTTCGGAATTTTCCCTCAGGAACGGCTCCTCGTGTATGTCGAGACCTACTCCGTGTCCCAAGGAATGACGTATATATCCGTTCAAACCGCTGTCTAAAAAACGCTTATATGACTTTTTAACAAGATTACCGATCTTGACCCCGGGCCTAAGATCCCGTATGGCATCATCAGAAACAGCGCGCACTGCATCGTAAAAGGCGCCCAAGGTGCGACCCATTCTACCTTCATGCCATATTCTTGTCAAGTCAGAAGAGTAATCCATATATTTGATACCGAAATCCAAAAGTACAAATTCACCGTTTTTTAACTTTTTTTTAGTCGGCACTGCATGCGGATGCGCGGAATTAGGACCCGCTGCGACTATGGAAGGGAAAGAATTCTGATAACCGAGTTCTCTGATGCGCGTGTCCAGCATAGTTGATATTTCGATTTCAGTCATCCCATAAGCGATTCTTTTTTCAATATATTTCCATATTTTCACGGTAGCTTTAGCGGCTGTCCGCAAAAAAACTATTTCTTCGGCACTTTTAACGCTTCTCATCCTTTCAACGTCATTTTGGACGGTCAAAAGTTTCAGGCCGTTCTTGTTACGCATAGCCAAATATCTGTCGAGATCGAAATATCGCGGATAAATACCTATTTTACCTATCTTTTTCGAGAAAATATGATCTAAAATATCTGCGATGGTATTCCCGCGAGCGACCGTGAAATTTTTATTTTTTACGGAGTTTCCAACAAGGCTAAAATTCATTCTGTCGCTAAAATATACGGGTTTATCCAACCGCGGGATGAGCAGTGAAACCCCGGAAATATAAAACCCTGTGAGGTAAAGTATGTTAGCCCTATCCGACAGCAAAAGCGCATCCACGTCGATGGACCGGAGACTTTTCTGCAAATAAAGGATGCGGGAGTGTTTTGAAAAAGGCATGATAATATCCAATTATTCGCCCAAAAAGTTCATAAGCGCGTCTATACCAAGCAAATAGCTTCTCTTCCCGAATCCGCTGATCTGCCCGAGTGCGACAGGGGCGATAAGGGATTTATGTCGGAACCCTTCCCTGGCGTAAATATTGGAAATATGCACTTCAACTGTCGGGATACCCTTAGCGCTCAGGGCATCTCTTATGGCGACGCTTGTGTGCGTATACGCCGCCGGATTTATAAGTATCCCGGAGGCGTCAGTTTTCCCTATCTTATCGACAATATCGCCTTCATGGTTAGATTGCATAAATTCACATGTAAAATTATTGCGCTTAGCCGACTCACCGATTTCCTCGTTGATCCCGGCCAATGTTTCTCTGCCATAAATATCAGTTTCCCTTTTCCCAAGAAGATCAAGATTAGGCCCGTGTATCACAAGTATTTTTTTCATATTTCCCACCTTTATTTTCAGCCGGTTACAACTTTGCCCTATGCCCTATGCCCTCTGCCCATCCTATTTCTTCCTAAATACGCTCCAATAAAAATATATAGCGCCGCCGATTATGCTGACGACAAAAAGTCCCAGAAGCAAAAGTATACTCACCGCGAACGCGGTTTGTTTACCGACAAGGGGTCCAAAAAACGCCACCATCGCCCCTTCTCTGACACCCAACCCTCCGATCGAGGGAAGCATGCTGATGAACGATACTACCGGCACCACAAGACATATGTCAAGCAGCCGTACAGACGAGGCTCCGAGGGCCAAAAAGAAAAAATAAATGGTAACAAAATACATCCCCTGTGAAACAAAGGAAATAAGAAGAGACTTGACTACAACATCCATCCTCTTCCTGTAGTCGTGTACGATATCATAAACAGATTTCAGTTTTTCCCCAAGCCCGCCGAGCTTTATCCTAGAGAAAAACCTTTCGACAAGAAGCGCGATCTTCTCATGAATAACGATCCAAAACATTATCGCCCCGCCGGAAAGCATGATCAGGATAATTTCGGAAACATATTTAAGCCCTGGCATCTCTCTCTTGTATATAAGAGCCCCGGCCGCCAATATCAGGAATGAATATAGTCCTATGAGCCTATCCATCATAACGCTCGCGTACGCCCTGATCCGGTCCGCTTTGTCTTTGACTGACAAATGCCCCTTCACCAGGTCTCCGCCAACGGACGTGGGCATAAAATTGTTAAAGAAATACCCCATATACGTAAGCTGCAAACATTCCAAAAAAGTCATGCTCAGGCTTTCCCCTTCAAATACTATTTTTAAACGGTAAGCCATAGCCGCTACATTAAAAACAAATATCAGTACAGCCGCCGAAAGATATTTCAGATCGCACGATGAGATCGCTGGTACTATTTCCGGAATATCTTTACGTACAAGCCATATCAGAAGCGCCAACAATCCTACGCTTATTATGATCTTCGCCAGAACCAATAACGCTCTCTTCAAAATTTCCCCCGGTTTTGTTTGCGTTTCCTTAACATACCTTTTCTGTAAAAAACATGCATTTTGATCTCTGAATCCATTTTACGTGCGATCTCACGCGCGGCGGCTTCGCCTTGATTTATTATGTATTCGGCCTTATCAAAATCGAACTGGTTAACCTCTTTAAGGTCCGGTCTAATGACAACGTTTGCCACATCAGACTGGTACATATTAAGCTCCTCACCCATTATCTGTATTGACTGAAGGAGGGCCTTGAAGGCATTATCGATCCTTTGTGACGAAACGGCGAAACCGGGGTCGATGGCTACAACGAATGTGGCACCGAGTCCATATGCGTATTTCGTCGGCACGGAATTCCTGACACCTCCGTCGGCCAGCAATTTTCCTTCATATTCTATTGACGAGAAAAACCCCGGCCAAGAACAGCTTGCCCTGAGAAGCTTTATAATATCTCCTGAAGTATGCAAAAAACCTTCCCCTGTCTGAATGTCTATTGTCGTAAGCGCGAAAGGTATTTTCATTTTTTCGAAACTGATATCACCCATCATTTCCACTATGATCTTCTCAAGTTTGTCCCCGCGCAAAATACCCGTCGGGCTGAGTCCGAAATCCACAAGGTTCGGCCAATCGAATGTGAGCGCCAGTTTTTGGATCTCCTCCGGTTTTTTACCGGAACAAAAAGACGCTCCCACAAGGCTTCCCATACTGCTTCCAATAACCATATCAAAGGGGAACTTCTTGCCTGCGTAATAGTCGCACAGAACTTTAAGCACGCCTATGTTGCAAAGCCCCCTTGCGGCGCCGCCGCCCAAAGCTAAAGCTATTTTAAGTTTCTTAAAAAACATTTTACCGTTTTCTTCCTTTGGTCATGAGACGACAACTCCCGCGTACCCCACTACAAGTGAATCGTCTCCATTTACTTCACCGCTATCGGCATACCGGATAAGCTCCGCTTTTGTTGCGCCAAGTTTAGCAACCGCGAATAGCATCATGGCTGCTGGCATTACACCGCACATCGAGATATGGTTTTTTTGAACTGTCTCTACGAGCCCGGCGGCGTCTAACTGCAATATCTTTTCAATGGCCAATTTATCTTTCGTATGAGTTACACCGCGTCCTTCATAATGGTTCATGTCACTTGAAGCCACGATCATGCACGGGTTTTTAGTCTTTTTTATTGTCTCTGCTATCGCTTCACCGGCTTTTCTCAATTCGGCGACCGGAGCATACTGGACGGTTATAGGAACAATATTAAAATCTTTCGATATCGCCTGAATAAAAGGAAGTTGCACCTCCAGCGAATGCTCGTGTCTGTGCGCCACCCTATCCACCTCGAATAACGGCTCAGCCGTCAAAAGCGTACTGATAAAATTTTCGTCAACGCTGACATTGCCAAGCGGTGTTTTCCATGTTTCATCGCTTACGGCCATGCGCGCGCCCTCGCCTGTATGGCTGGGAGAGATCACGACATATATCTCTTTAGGCTTAACAGAGGCATAAACTTCACCGGCTACGCTTCCCGAATACACATATCCCGCATGAGGCACAATGATCCCTAACGCGTCCTTTTTCTTACTGTTACTTGAAATCATTTCCTTAAGCGTTATGAGAAGCTCTTTTTCGGAAGACGGATAAAAAGACCCTGACACATAAGGTATTCTTGCCACAATTATTCCTTTAGCGCCGAACTTACCTATCAAAAACGCATGAACTGTAGAAGGTGTATGGTGAAAACGCAAACACCGATAATGACCCTGAAACCTCGCAAAAACTGCTTTGGATACAACCCAGGGCTCCGCGCGATCGAAATAGCCCCTTCGACGATGAGAAAGATCCCGGCGAAAAACGCGAAATAGTCAATCGTAGCGTCGGCGAATTTTGAGTCAAATACGCAGCATGTTACCACAAAAGTGACTATCATGAGCAGCGAAATAATAAGCATGAACAATCTAAAATTCATATTAGGAAGAAATTTACCACATTACAGGCGGGAATTCAAGTGGGTTAATAATAAAAGAGCGGGGAAAAATCCCCGCTCTTTTAAAACTACAGGCCAAAACCTAACCTCACAGATGATGCCCTGTATAGGTCCCTACATTCGGACATGCCGGTTGTGTAGTGTAGTCGCCCACTACGTACGCAGCGCCCGTAGCACCCGTAGCCGGACAATGAGGCTGGGTTTTGATGTAATTCGGTACCAGATCTCCCGCAGCTTCCGGTGTACCAAGTGTCGGCTCGCCTGTTCCGCCGCCATCCAAAGCCCACAAAGTTTTAGCGCCGTCTATCTGCTTTAGATTGGATATGCAAGCATTCGTCTGCGCGTTCGCTTTGGCTTTGATAAAATTCGGGATCGCCACTGCCGCCAACAAACCTATAATTGCGACAACGATCATTATTTCGACGAGTGTAAATCCCTTTTCACCTCTCACCTTCCTGAACAATTTCATAACACACCTCCTTGTTTTACACCTATTTATTTATGAATAATGCCGGAGGGGAACTTCCCCTCTAGTATCAAGTTTACACTAAAATACGCCGCTTTCAATTTTTGTTAAGAATTTAAATTTCTAATAAAGTATACCTGCGTTTACGGAAATAACAAATCCAGACCGGATATTTTTACGCAGTTACATATTGATCAACGACGTGATCTTAAATATAGGAAGGAACATGCACATTACGATGCCGCCGATCACGACACCGAGCACGACGATGATCAGCGGCTCGATCATGCTCGTGAGGCCTTCTACCGCGGCGTCTACCTGTGTATCATAAAAATCCGCTATTTTATTGAGCATTTTTTCAAGTTGTCCGCTTTTCTCGCCTACCGCGATCATGCGCACTACCATGGTCGGAAAGATCTTGCTGGCTTCAAGCGGAGCGGCTATAGTGGCACCGTCGCGAACGCTGTTACGTACATCGAGAATAGCGTTCTCCAGTACAATATTTCCGGATGTCTTTGCCACAACTTCTAAAGCCCCTAGTATAGGAACACCGCTTTTTACCAGGGTCCCTAAGGTACGTGTAAATTTACTGATGGCAACTTTTCGAAGCAAAGTACCGAACACCGGTATTTTCAATTTCATTTTATCGAACGCCAAATGCCCTTTCGGCGTCTTAATGTATCCCCTTACCAAAAGGACCAAAAAGAAAACCGCGACGCTTATTATGACAATGTTTTTCTGCATGAACTCGCTTGTGTTTATAAGCATAAGTGTAGGGGTGGGCAGTTTTGCCCCGAAACTTGAAAAAACATCCTTAAAAACCGGGACAACCTTGATTATAAGTACCAACGTAATAATGAGCGCCATGCCTGTGACAACCGCCGGATAAACCATGGCGGAGTTGACTTTTTTCTGTAACGCGCTCGTCTTTTCAATATACACCGCGATCCTTTCGAGTATGACGTCCAAAGCGCCGCTCGACTCTCCTGCCCGTATCATATTCACAAAGAGTTCGCTGAAGACCTCATAATGTTTCCCGAGCGCGTCGGAAAGATTGGAACCGGTATTGACGGAGTCTCGGGCTTCCGCGAGAGCCTTTTTAAGTTTAGGTTTCTCGACCTGATCTATCAGGATGTCCAGAGCCATTACTATCGGTATACCGGAATCGATCATCGTCGCTAACTGGCGGAACAGTATCACAAGGTCATCGGTCACAACTTTTTTTTCAAAAATATTTAAAAACCCGGTTCTGGCGTTTCCTTCTTTCTCCAGTTTCAGGACAAGCAGCTTCCTCGACTGAAGTATTTCGAGCGCGTGCTTGTTATCCTTTGCTTCCAGTTCGCCTTTCATGTTGCGGCCGGAGCGATCTTTAGCGACGTATGAAAATTTCTGCATAATGTATCCCCTATCGTACTTTGTTATGTCACTCTAAAAACTTCTTCAAACGTTGTATGCCCAAGGCAGGCCTGGGTAACGGCGTTCTCTCTAAGAGTCCGAAAACCCTTGGTGCGTAAGTATCCCCTGATCTCGTTCTCCCCGGCGCGTTTTGTGATCATCGAGGCGACCTCTTTATCCACAAGAAATGACTCGACATTTCCCATCCTGCCGTAATAACCGGTATTATTGCATTTAGAGCATCCCCTGCCGCCATAAAATTTTCCCGAGTTTCTCACTTCGGGATACTTTTCTTCCAGCTCGGCTTTTAAGTTGGCAGTCATCTCGATCTCTTCCTTGCAATTCAGGCAGATCCTTCTGAGCAGCCTTTGGGCACATGCCATGACGAGGCTCGACGAGATCAGGAACGGTTCCACGCCCATGTTCACCAAACGCGTGATCGAACCGATAGAATCGTTGGTATGCAAAGTAGAAAGGACCATGTGCCCCGTCAAAGAAGCTTTGATGGCGATATCCGCTGTTTCAAAATCTCTTATTTCGCCTATCATTATAACATCCGGCGTCTGGCGGAGTATTGCCCGGAGGGACGAGGCGAATGTGAGGCCTATACCCTGATGTACGGCAACCTGGGTTATACCGCTTACCTGGTACTCGACCGGATCCTCAACTGTAAGTATGTGCCTCTCTGGCACGTTCATCCTGTTCAGTATCGAGTACAAAGTCGTAGATTTTCCGCTGCCCGTAGGGCCGGTAATCAAAACTATGCCGAACGGACGAGCCAGAGCAGTTTTAAAATCGTCCATATTGCTCGGCAAAAAACCCATCGATTCCAATCCTATCGAAAGATTTGCTTTATCAAGGGCCCTCATTACGATCTTGTTGCCATAGATCGCGGGCAGCACCGATACCCTGAAATCGATCTCCCTATTCTCGAGTTTGACGCGGAAACGGCCGTCCTGCGGCATACGGTTCTCTGTTATATCGAGGTTAGACATTATTTTTATACGCGCGATTACCGCGTTCTGATTCTTTTTAGGAAGGTCAAATACCTGCAGAAGTTCGCCGTCTACCCTGTAACGCACTTTTAACGTATTCTCCTGAGGCTCGATATGGATGTCACTGGCACGCCGTTTTATCGCTTCCGCGATGATAACCGTTACGATCTTGACTATCGGGGCAGCGTCAAGTTCTCCGGCCCCTATCCCGCTCATTTCAAAATCCAGACTTTGGGATACGTTCATGTCGCTCTCTCCGTCAGGACCATGGTCTAACAATTCGGTGATCTCTTCCTGGCCATGATAATATTTCCTGATCGCGGAAATTACTTCGTTCCGCGTGCAGATCGCGACGGCCACATCACACCCAGTAACAGCTTTAATATCATCCACGGCGAACACGTTTGTCGGGTCATAGAAAGCGACCGTAATGAACGACCCTATCTTTGAAATAGCGATCGCGTTATATTTTGTGGCGATCTTCTCAGGGATCATCCCCAAAACACTCTTGTCCACGTTTACCCGGGATAAAGCGACCATAGGTACGTTAAGTTTATCGCTTATGATCTCCGCAAGCGCAATGTCCGCGACACCGCTCATCTCAATGATCTTGGATACGAAATCTTTCTCGGAGATCCCACTTTTAGCTTTAAAAACGTCCTGAAGTTTATCTTTATCCGCAAGACCTTTCGCGTGCAATGCCTCAATTATCTCATTTTTTATCGATGCTCTCATATGTATACCCGGAAACTTTTTCGCGGTTTAAGTCGTGATCCTCAATATTTCTTCAAGCGAAGTTATACCTTTAAGTACACTTTCTATGCCATTAGCACGGAGCGGCACCATCCCTTCTTTTCTTGCTTCTCTCTCTATTTCTAGTTCCTGCGCGCCTTTAAAAAGCAATTCCCGTATAGCCGAAGACATCGGCAGACACTCGACAACGACCATCCTTCCGGAATACCCGAGGTTCGTGCAGCGCGGACACCCTTTGGGTTTGAAAATCACGGCCGGGTCTCCCTTTTCATCAAGCAAACCAAATTTTTCGGCTGCCTCTTTTGGTAAGACATATGGTTCTTTACATTCAGAACATAATTTCCGGGCCAGACGTTGAGCGATAAATAACTCGACAGAAGAGGCGATAAGAAAAGGTTCAACTCCCATATTACGCATACGTACCACAGATCCGGCGGCAGTATTCGTGTGCAACGTGCTTAAGACCAAGTGGCCCGTAAGAGCGGCCTTGATCGCGATGTCGACTGTCTCAAAATCCCTTATTTCACCGATGAGTATAACGTCCGGGTCCTGCCGCAATATGGACCTCAGGCACCCCGCGAATGTGAGCCCTATATCGGCATTAATATTGACCTGGTTCATGCCGGAAAGTTCGTATTCGACCGGATCTTCTACCGTCACAAAATTCTTGGCGGGTGAGTATATGTGTCTCAATACCGAGTAAAGTGTGGTAGTCTTGCCGGAACCCGTCGGGCCGCACGCAAGGATCATCCCGTGCGGTTTAATGCCCGCGGATATGATTGTGTTTTTATCGCGTTCGGAAAGTCCCAGTCGGTTAATATCAGTCAATCCCTGGCCTTTATCCAGTATCCTGAGACAGGCCTTTTCTCCGATGATCGAAGGAAGCACAGACAATCGGAAATCAACTTTTCGCCCTTCTACCGTCATCTGAAAACGTCCGTCCTGGGGCACACGCCGCTCGGCAATATTCAAATTGGACATTATCTTAAGCCGGGAAATGAGGGGTGCGTGGTATTTTTTTGGAGGTACGTGTTTTATCTGCAGCATACCGTCTATCCTGTATCTTACGCGAAAAGAATTCTCCATAGGCTCTACTAAAATGTCGCTGGCCTTTTCGATTACACCCTGACTCAATATCATGTTCGTAAGTTTTATGACGGGTGTCTCGTCCATTATTTTCAGGATCTCGCCGGAGGAAAGTTCTCTTTCTTCCTCGACCATCTCCATTTCGGCGTACGCCATGCCTTCAACTATCTGGCTCATCTCTTCATCGGCGGATTTTTCATAATATTTTACGATGAATTCGGCGATCTCACCCGCATCGGCGACAACGGGGTTTATGTCGCACCCCGTCACGGTTTTCATATCGTCCATTGCGAAAATATTCAGCGGGTCCGCAAGCGCCACCGTCATGAATTTACCAACTTTAGATACCGGGAACGCCTGATACATCGAGGCAAAACGTTTGGGCAACGCGGTTATGAGGGCTTTATCAACGTGTAATTTTGAAAGTCTTACCGGAACGGCCCGCGCGATCTCGGCAAGCGCGGAAAGATATTCTTCGCCGGTGACAAATTTAAGTTTAAGTAAGGCCTCACCCAGACTTCCGCCCTGTTTTGCCGCATTTTCACGCACGAGGGCCATATCGCCCGGAGAAAGCTTCCCTTTCAGAAGCAAAAGTTCGCAGATCTTTTCAGTTAGCGCTATAGACATAAAAACGGGAACCGATCAAAGGTTAATAGATCTTTTTAATTTTACCGAGAATATCAGAACGAAGACCGATGAACGTACGTATCTTTTTGTTTGTGGTCTTTTCAAGTTCCGAAATAGTGCCTTTATCGAGCGGATTAGCGATGGCAATGACCAGGATCTCGCCGATGAGGTCCAGCGGAACGCATTCACATTTGACGGCAGTTTCCCCACCCAGACATTTAACGGCTTCGGCGTTAATATCGTAACTGTCTGTGTTGATAAAAGGAAATCCGTATTGATCGATGAGGGCCTGCACAATGTCCGCGTCGGAGACTACACCCATTTTTATCAGAATATCCCCTATGACAGCGTTCGATGTTTTTTGTATCTCCAGCGCTTTATTAAGATTATCACGGGTTATAGTCCCGCGTTTAATAAGCAGCTCTCCTATTTTTTCGTCATTTTTCCGTTCAAAAAACACTTCTACACTTCCTTATTTACTGATAATACCCATGCTATGCACCAATTTTTTGAACTCTTCCACATCGGTGGACCTCGCCACTGCCTCTTCAAAAGTTATGATCTTTTTATAACAAAGCTCGGCAAGCGACTGATTCATTGTTCTCATACCGCTTTGCTTTGAAGTTTGGAGGACCGAATATATCTGATGCCCCCTTTCTTCCCTTATCATGGTTTTTACCGGAGGAGTAGCCACAAGTATTTCAGCGGCCAACACCCTTCCGGCAGATCCGGCACGCGGTATAAGCTGCTGCGAAATTATGCCGAGGAGTACAAAGGAAAGCTGTGTCCTGATCTGGTTTTGCTGGTATTCGGGAAAGACGTCAATGATACGGTTCATGGTTTGTATGGCATCAGATGTATGCAGTGTCCCGAGCACCAGGTGGCCGGTATCGGCAATAACAAGCGCCTGCTGTATACTTTCAAAATCCCTGAGCTCCCCGATAAGTATTACATTGGGGTCCTGCCTCAAAACATGCCTCAACGCGTTGTGAAAGGAAAACGTGTCAAAAAGCACCTCTCTTTGGTCGATCAGAGCCTTTTTATTGGCATGAACATATTCGATCGGGTCTTCGACCGTAACGATATGGCACGCTCGGTTGGCATTAATGTAGTCGATCATTGCGGCAAGCGAGGTAGATTTACCGCTTCCTGTGGCGCCGGTAACAAGCACTAACCCTTTTGGCTTGTTACAGAAAGCCTTAACTATCTCCTCCGGCAATCCGCACTCTGAGATACTGCGTATTTTGTCGGGTATCAACCTTATCGCGCAGCCGATACGCGCTCTTTGATAGAACACGTTAGCGCGGTAACGCGCGACGCCTTCTATGGATAGGGCGAAATCAAGTTCTTTTTCTTTTCTGAATTTTTCAGCCTGCGTTTCGGACATCAAACTGAATATATATTCTTCCGCCTGTTTTTCACTGACGGGTGAATCGCCTATTTTTATCAAAACTTCGTCGATCCTGTAACGCAAAAAATCATTTGAAGTTATATGCACGTCGGAAGCGTTTTTCGGGGCCATATCACGCAGGACTTTCTCGATGTATGCGTTCATCTCGTCTCCTCTTTTAATATTATTACCCGCTTGTAATATTACCCTACTCACCAGTGAAAGTCAAAAATGGCGTTATGTAATATGCGTCTTGATGCGGCGGGTGGCAACCGTGAAGTCTGAGCGACGAAAAAATCGATGCGAGCGCTTAAATAACGAGACTTCTCTGAAGTTCTTCGCCTGCAGAGTAATTAGCGAGTCCGATTTTTGAGAAGCGAGGACGAACGGTTGACAGGACCCGCCGCATCAGGAAGTCGCTACTTATAAAATCCACTTTCAAGTAATTCGGACTTCAATTTTGCAACATCCGTCCCAACATCGATATGTCCCCACGGAAGAGGGTCTTCAAGCGGAATAAACCTGGCGGCTTCCTTACTAAGATCTCGCCCGTTCTCCTTGAACGCCTCGTCCCAAATGGAGAAGTTGAAAAATTCCGGCCAGGCATCGAACCTGGCGCCTTTTTTCCAGGCGGAGAATATTATTTTTCCCGTCAGTCTATCGCCGCGGGATAAGGCCCCCTCTAGAAGAGATTTTGGAACATCGTGCACTTCGAACTTGAGACGTTTATACTTTTTCCCTAAAAGGATATCTTTCTGACGAGAAAAGAAATTTTCGTCTTGCATGCCAAGCCATTGAAAAGGAGTATGAGGTTTTGGCACAAAAGGGTTAATACTTGCCTTGATCTCGGCCGGTCCCTTTCCAACACGGGTACGAAGTTGCGATATAGTTTCGGTCCACTTGCAAATGCTGGATATTTCTTTTTCGGGATCGCCGGGGAAACCTATCATAAAGTATAATTTTAATTTTTCCCAACCGTGTGTGTAAGCTTCAAGCACCGATTTGCAAAAAATATCAAAGTTGGTTTCTTTCCCTATCGCCTTTTGCAATTCCATAAGAGCCGTCTCCGGCGCGAAAGTCAGACTTGTTTTTTTAATTATGGCTATCATTTCAGGGACCTCATAGAACGATTCGTCTATTCGAAGCGACGGGATGGATAAACCTACTCCGTATTTCTCAAATGTTCCGTTGAGCGCTTTTATAAGTTCGGCCAAATACGGATAATTCACGCTTGAAAGGGACAATAAACTTATCTGGTTATGCCCTGTATGCTTATATGTTTCTAAGCACTTGTTTATAATTGTCTCAACTTTACGCAACCTTAAGGGTCTTGAAATATACCCCGCCTGGCAGAACCGGCATCGATTGGGGCATCCTCGCATAATTTCCATGCTTATCCTGTCGTGGATAACCTTAATGTACGGGACTAACTGCTTGACCGGATAATAAGCTTTATCCAGATCCATTACCGCACGCTTTTTAATGCAGGCGGGAGCGCCGTCTGTGAGACGATTCAATCCCTTGAACATATTTCCTTCGTACTCGCCAGAATAAAAACGCGGGACATAGATCCCTTCGATCCCGGAAAGCCGCAGTAATTTATCGTTGCGACTCATGTTCGTGTTTTTCATGGAAGCATACATTTCCATAAATTCAGGCAAAAGTTCCTCAGCGTCGCCGATCACAAAAATATCAATGAAGTCCGACATGGGCTCGGGGTTACAGTTCGCCCCTCCCCCCGCTACCACGATCGGTTCATCCTCTTTGCGGTCTTTCGACAATATTGAGACATCGGACAAACTCAGCATATTGAGAATATTCGTGCAGTTAAGCTCATAAGTCATGGAAAATCCGAAAAAATCGAATTCTCGCACTGGTTTTTTGGATTCTAGCGTAAAAAGCGGTATTCCCTCTTTTTTCATTTCCGCTTCCATGTCATGCCAAGGGGCGAAAACCCTTTCGCAATTCACGTTTTCGATCTCGTTCAGTAGGTGATAAACGGTCACAAGCCCCAGGTGACTCATGCCGATCTCGTAAATATCGGGGAACGCCAACGCGAAAGAGATGGTGTCGGTTTTAAAGAGTTTGCGTACGCTGTTGATCTCGCCGCCGATATATCGCCCGGGCTTATGCACTTTCTGGAGGATTTGAGTGAGGATGCTCATCGTGTTCATCGTTTTCTTTCCCTGCTGATGCTCAGCAAAAACCCTATGCCCGTCATGAACGCTAAAGCGTTAGAACCGCCATAGCTTATGAGAGGTAATGGTATCCCAACTACCGGCATGAGACCGACCGTCATCGAAATATTCGTGACAACCTGGAACGCGATGAGCGTAACAAAGCCCGTCGCCATCACTTTTCCGTAAACATCGTCAAGTCCCGCGATTATTTTAATTCCGCGGATCACTATGACCGCGTAGAGCGATATCACCACAAGCGCGCCCACAAAACCCCATTCCTCGCCTATTACGGAGAAAATGAAATCGTTGTGCCTCTCAGGCAGGAATTTCAGATGGCTTTGCGTACCGTTCAGCCATCCTTTCCCCAAAAGACCTCCGGACCCTATAGCGATCTTTGACTGAATTATAGTGTACCCCGCGCCCAACGGGTCCGCGTTCGGATTAATAAAAACTGTCAGTCGTGTTTTTTGATAAGTTTTAAGAAAATGCCAGAAGATCGGCATACATGCCCCGCCGATCGCGAAAGTACCGAGAATGTACTTTATATTTTCTCCGTTTATAAGAAGTATCGCGAAAAGGACCGGCACCAAGAGCAGCGCAGTGCCGAGGTCAGGCTGTACGAGTATCAGCAAAAAAGCCGGCCCCACAAGTAAAAGAGAAAATAAGAAATTGCTGAAGGACCCGACTCGCTCTTTTCGATCGCCCAAAAAAGCCGCGAGCACAAAAATAATGCTCACCTTAGCGAATTCAGACGGCTGCAACGATAAAAACCCAAGATCCAACCACCTCTTCGCGCCGTAGCGCTCGCCGGCAAACAATAAAACGGCAAGGAGTAAAATAATATTCACAAAATAAAAAATGTAGGCATAGTTCAAGACGTAGATATACTCTAAGTTAGCGATTAAAAAAAGTACCGCGACGCTAATCCCTACCCACATGATCTGCTTTAATACAAGCGGGCTGACCGCCACGGACGAACCTTTCACCGTGGTCGCGCTGTAAACAAAAATTATACCGAGCAAAGCGATAAAAAGCGCCGCCCCCAACATTATTTTATCTATTCTGCCTCTGCCCGGTCTCACTATCCCTCCGTCTAAAAATTATCCTATGCCCTATGCCCATTCTATCTACTCCAGCAATCCAAGTTCTTTCGCTTTTTTGAACACTTTGCCGGCGATCTCGGCGGCGTAATGCCCGCCCAAACCACCTGACTCGTCTAATACGACTACCGAGAGTTTCGGTTTTTCAAAAGGCGCGAACGCGACAAACCAGCCGTGTGTTTTGCCGCCGGACACCTGCGCCGTACCGGTTTTGCCGGCGACAACAAAATCCGGCGAAGCGGCATTATTACCGGTGCCGCCCTGCTCATTTACGCACCTTCGCATGCCTTCACGCACAAGGTCCACGGTATTGGCTCCGAGCCCCACGGAAATCGGCTCACTGGGACAGATCTTTAGATCTCCTATTTGCCTTATCATGAACGGTTTCACCAAATTTCCGTTGTTCGCGAATACACTCGCCATGCGCAGTACCTCGATCGGGGTAGCGAGCAAAAAACCCTGACCAATCGAAAAATTGGCCGTATCGCCCGGATACCAATTCTCCTTTTTCTGGAGCATTTTCATTTGCCTGTCAGGCACCACGCCCTTAACTTCACCCGGAAGGTCTATGTTTGTAATGTTCCCCAAACCGAATTTAGACGCGTATTGCGCTATTCCCTCGACATCGATCGCAAGCCCCGCCCTATAAAAAAACACGTCGCATGAATTTTTGAGCGCGTCCGAAAGCACTTGAACGCCGTGACCTGCTTTTTCCCAGCATCCGAATACACGCCTGCCGATGGTTATCCCTCCGGTGCAGACCACCTCGGTCCGAGCGTTAATTTTTCCTTCTTCGAGCGCGCCCGACGCCACGACAAGTTTAAATACCGACCCGGGCGGATATTTCGCCGCAACGGCCCTATCAAGGAGCACCGGTACCCCGGAACACATAACTTCAACTCTTTCTTTCTGTCTTTTTCTATCAATAAATATCTCAGGATCATATGACGGGCTGCTGAAAAGCGCCCTAATTTCGCCGGTCCCGGGGTCCATAGCGATAACGGCGCCTCTCCTGTCAGAGAAGATCTCCGAAACATACTCCTGCAAGTCGCTGTCTATCGTAAGATACACGTTCTTTCCCGGTACCGGTTCCTTATATCCCAGAACCGACACTTCACGTCCGCGATGGTCGACTTCAACGTCTTTTCCGCCGTCTTCTCCCTTCAGATAAGTATCACACACACTTTCTACACCGCTTCTGCCAATATAATCTGATATCTCATAACCGTAAGGTTTTAACTTTTCGAGTTCCTTCTGTGTCGGTAGACCTATATATCCGGTTATGTGCCCAGCAGCTTTTCCGAGAAAATATTTGCGCCGCGTGGAAACCTGCAGAATAAGACCGGGATGATCGGTAATGATCTCCTCCAACTGTATCGCCGCCTGCATACCGATATCTTTTCTTATAACGTACGGGACATACGGCATTGTCCTGCCCTTAGCGATCGTCATCCTGACCTCATCGGTAGTGGAATCGAGAAGCTCGGCAAGGGCCTGAACCAGCTTTTCCCTGTCTCTTATTTCACTGTGTATAACGGCGGCATCAAAGCTAAGAATATCTTTCGCGATTATTTTGCCGGTCCTGTCAATAATAGTGCCGCGCGGGGCCAAAAGCGGAAGAACGCGCAGTCGGTTTTTCTCTGACATGATCTTATAAGCGCGGTGCTGCAGAATTTGGGTATGAAATAAACCCGATACCAAAAACACAAGAAAGACTAAAAGTATCCTGGAAAATATTTTAAGCCTCATAAAACACGCCGCGCATAAAATGTTCTATTGAGCATTTGAAAAAATATCGGGGCCGCTACCACGGTCGTAAGAAGTTTCCTCCAGCTTCCGCTAAAAACCCCGCCCGCACCGTCGAAACTCTCATGAAAGATTTTTATGGATACGGAATCGACAAGAATAAGGCACAAAAAAGCGATCCCTGTCACTATCATATCCATAGCCGGGCTTTCTTTATCCAAAAGACGCGCGAGCGAATACACAAAGAAAACTATCAGTAAACACGCAAAAATATCGGCGATGATGAACCCGTATGAAAATATCCCCCGAAAAGTCCCCGCGATGACGCTCATAATTATACCGTCCCGCAAACCGCAAAAACTCGCGGTGAAAACAACAAGTAGAAGTAACAGATCAGGAACCCACACCGCCCATTTTGCGGGAGTCACGGCTAAAAAAGCGGATAACAGCAACGTATAACTTAACGCATGTCTTTTAAAGTGGTCACTTTTCATAGCTTTTTCTAAGAAGCGCTTTTCGTCTCCGGAGCGGTTTGGGCTTCTTTATCGGGTTGTTTCGAAACGCACAAGACTTCTTCCTCGCCAGTAAGATCTGCCGCCAAGTCTATGTCTGCAACCTTAAAAAGCCCGGTACTATCTTTTCCTATCCCCGATATCTTGCCTATAATTATCCCTTCCGGAAATATCCGACTGAGTTTTGACGTAACAACCGTCGCGCCTACGTTTACATTTTCGTCCATCGGAATATAAAGCATTTTCGCGTGCGCCGATCCGGCACCTGTCACAACACCGCTTACACGACCTGCCAGCGTGACGCCGCCGGCCTTAAAATCGGGATTGGCGAGTAAGAGAACCATACTTTCGTTTTCCCACACCTCTACTATCTTTCCGAGCAGTCCTTTCGAAGAGCATACGGCGGTTTCGGTCGAGAGACCATCTTTTTCGCCTTTATTGATGATCACCGATCCCATCCAATCGTTGGGATCCCTAGCGACTATTTCGGCGGATATAGCGGTAAAGTTATGTCTTTCTTTGAAAGCTTCCAGCGCGCGCAGTCTTTTGTTTTCGTCAAGGATGTCTTCGGATTGATGAAATTTTAACGTAAGTTCGGCAACTTTACCGCGCAGAAGACGGTTCTCCAGCACAAGCCGCTTTTTATCATAAAAGTACAGTGTTACTTGGCCGTAAACCTTGGCGGGAAGAGTAAAGAACCAGACGGCACCGGATTTGCATTTGTAACGTACGGAAGGGAAGCACGCCAGCACGAGCAGGATAAGCGCCGCGAGGATGACTATTTGTCGATTTCTGAACCTATTGAAAAATAATGGCGTAGGCACATTTAGAGTTGACGGATACGTTCAATGTTTTTATGTTACCGACGGAGTTTCGGCGAAACGGTGACTTTTTTAAGGTAGTTAAGTTCGGTAAGAGCCTTACCCGTACCCAAAACTACCGCCGTTAACGGATCATCGGCTATGTGTACCGGCAAACCAGTCTCTTCCGAGATAAGCTTATCGATACCGACAAGAAGCGACCCGCCGCCCGCCATTATCAAACCTTTTTCGATGAGGTCCGCAGAGAGTTCGGGCGGAGTCCTCTCAAGGGTAACACGTACAGCTTCTACTATCTGCGCGATGGGCTCCGACAATGCCTCTCTTATCTCTTCGCTGTTGACCGTGATGGATTTCGGCAGGCCCGCCACAAGATCACGGCCCCTGACTTCCATAGTGAGTTCCTGCTCCATCGGGTACGCCGAGCCTATACTGATCTTAATGTCTTCGGCTGTCCTTTCCCCTATCATCAGGTTATACGTTCTTTTCAAATAATTTATGATCGCCGTGTCCAGCTCATCGCCGCCTATCCTTATGGACTTCGCGAAAACTATGCCGGCCAACGATATAACGGCCATTTCGGTAGTACCGCCGCCGATATCTATGATCATGTTACCCGAGGGTTCCTGTATCGGAAGCCCTACTCCTATGGCCGCGGCCATGGGCTCTTCTATCATGAACACTTCACGCGCGCCGGCATGAAGGGCCGAATCTTTTACGGCTCTGCGTTCAACCTCGGTAATACCGGACGGGACAGCGACAACGATCCTGGGCCTTACCATCCTTCTCGAGTGATGTACTTTTTTTATAAAGTACCTAAGCATGCTCTCGGTAATGTCGAAATCAGCTATAACGCCGTCTCTCATTGGCCTTATGGCTACGATGTTACCGGGTGTACGGCCAAGCATCCTTTTCGCCTCTTCCCCGACAGCGAGCACATTGCTTGTCCCCGCTTCGATCGCGACGACCGAAGGCTCGCACAGAACAATACCTTCATTTTTAACGTAGACCAGCGTCGAAGCGGTACCTAAGTCGATACCCATGTCACTTGAGAACAAACTCGACACGCCGTCCAGTACCTGTGAGAGAATTTTCATCATGCGCTATGCCTCTCTTTTAATTTCTTGGTATTATCCGGTTAACTACCCGTTATTATTATGCTTATGCGAATTTAAATTTGTAAGCTGAATATTAACAAAATATGCTGGGGCTGTCAACCGTTTTCTGTCCGTTTAAAACCATACACAAACCTGAATTTACATCAATGAGGATGCCGCGGATGAAAAGTTCCGGACGAACCCCCGGCAGCGACGTCGGGCTCGGATCCGCCGAAGGCGGACCGACTCGCTGCCGGATGAGCCCGACCGGCCGCCGGAGCCGGTCGGGCGTGTTCGGCCGGAACTTTTCATCCGCGGCATTTTTTTCATTACTTTGTTATTGGGAAACACTCATGAGATCTGTGTAGAAGCTCGGATATGAAGTATTGACGCAGTTGACATTCTGCACGGTCGAGTTACCGCCGGCTGAGAGTGCGGCAATGGCCATGCTCATCGCGGTCCTGTGATCGCAGAAACTGTCAAATATCGCGTTTTTCAGACCGTTAACTTTGCCCTTTATATAAAGGTTGCCGTTCTCTTCCCTGAAAGAGACGCCCATTTTAGCCAGATTAAAACGCATGCTCTCTACCCTGTCCGTCTCTTTCACCTTAAGCTCGGAAATACCTTTTATCACGGTCTCGCCTTCGGCGTGAAGCGCGGCTATGATAAGTATCGGTATTTCGTCGATAAGAAGAGGGATCTCTTCTTCCTTTACGATGGTTGATCTTAATAAGGAGTGTTTAACCAGTAAGTCGCCTACCGGCTCTACGCCTTCTTTTTGGTCCATCACACTTATATTAGCTCCCATTCTCAGGAGAACGTCTAATACACCCCTGCGAGTCGGGTTCAACCCGGTGTTTTTCAGCGTCAGCTCGGAACCTTTAACAATGAGCCCCGCGGCAATAAAAAACGCGGCGCTGGAGATATCTCCGGGGACTGCGATATCTCTGGCAATGAGCTTTGAACCGCCTTTAACTTTTGCGGTACAGCCTGATCTCGCGACTTTAACAGACAAATATTCAAACATCCTCTCCGTATGATCCCGGGAGATAAAAGGTTCCGTAACACTGGTTTCACCGCGCGCGTAAAGTCCCGCGGCGAGGATGCATGACTTAACCTGCGCGCTCGCGACAGGAGAGTTATATGATATGCCGGAAAGGCCTGTTTTTGACGGAGATATCTCAAGAGGAGCACATCTCCCGTCTGAAAGTGACCTGATCGATGCGCCCATTTCCTTAAGCGGCTTCATTATCCGCTCCATCGGGCGGTTGGAAAGAGAGTCATCACCCTCCAAAATAGTCGTGAACTTTTGACCCGCGAGTATGCCGGAGATCACCCTCATGCTCGTCCCGGAATTCCCCAGGTAAATGGGCCTTTTAGGAGCTTTTAAGCCTGAAAGCCCCGCTCCTCTTATTTCGACCGTGCCTTTAGAATGTGCTATCTCGACACCGAGAGACTTGAACGCGTTTAAGGTACACAGGCAATCTTCGCCCATCAAGAAATTGGTCACCCGAGTATCGCCCTCGGCTATCGCGCCGAACATTATGGCGCGGTGCGAAACGCTTTTATCCGGAGGGACGGTTATCGTACCTCGAAGTGTTTTGACGGGTTTTATTGTCCAATCCATAACAATCATCCCTGGTAATCACCGTGTTTGATCACGTTCATCATGTCGTCAGGTATTTCCGCCTTGAATTCCATCGGCTCTTTGGTGCTTGGATGAATGACCTTTATCGACTCGGCATGAAGCATTTGCCTGTCCGTATCCGCCCCTCGCCCGTAAACTTTGTCACCCAATATAGGGTACCCCAAATGGCTCATATGAACGCGTATCTGATGAGTACGGCCACTCGAAATGGACACCCTTAATACAGTGAAACGCTCGAACCGTTTTAATACATGAAATTCCGTTATCGCCGTTTGACCGTCTTCGGGAGAGACCACCATTTTTTCACGGTTTTTTTTGTCGCGCCCTATCGGTGCCGTGATAATACCGTTATCTTCCTGCACTACACCTTTCACTAAAGCTATGTATTTCTTTCCGACACGCCGCGTCTTGAACTGGTTAGCCAGGAACCGGAGAGATTTATCGTCCTTCACGGCTATAATAACCCCGGAAGTATCCTTATCGAGCCTGTGCAGTATTCCGGGTCTCACACCGGCGGCGTCTCCCGCGAGTTTTTTAGAATGGAATAAAAGAGCGTTCGCGAACGTGCCGGATTTATTTCCCGCGCCCGGATGCACAACAAGTCCTGCAGGCTTATTCACCACAATAATGAAATCGTCTTCAAAAATTATATCCAGCGGAATATCTTCAGCCGTAAGCCTTGTCTCGGGCTTGGCGACAATGTTAATGTCGATAGTATCGCCCTCGGAAACGGCAAAACTGGGTTTCACCGTATCACCGTTAACTTTCACTTCGCCTTTTTCGATAAGCATCTTTGCGAAAACGCGCGAATACTCTTCACCGAGCTTTTTGGCGACGAATTTGTCTATCCTCTGCCCTTTTTCTTCGGGTGATACCACGAATACATTCATATTGCTTTTATCCATATCTGCATCGCGATCATAAAACCGCTACTTTACGACATTGCGCGACGTAGGGGCACGGCATGCCGTGCCCCTACGATCTAATTATTGATGTTTGCCATCCACAAAAAATCTCATCCATATCAAGACCGAAACCACGAGCACTCCCATGCTGATGAGCTGTGAGAGCGTCATACCCGCGGCTATGACCGGATTGTCACCGCGAAAAAGGTCTAACACCGACCTCCCCGCCGAATACAACATGAGGTACGCCAAAAATACCGCGCCTTCTTTCTTAGATTGATCCCGGTACAAAAGAAGCAGCACGAACGTTAAAAGCAGAAAAGCCGCGGAATAAAGTTGTATAGGAATGCGCATGCAGCTTTCACCGGGAAAAGTCACGCCGATACCTCCGGCGATGATCTTACCGTAACAGCATCCGTTAAAAAAACAACCTACCCTTCCGATACCCTGCCCCAACGCGACATAAGGCACGATAAAATCCGCCGCTTTAAAATACGAGATCTTCCGGAATTTCGCGAAAAGAATGCTTGTCAAAGCCGCGAACACTATACCGCCCTGTATAGAAAGTCCGCCATCCCGAAAAGCAAAGATCCTCGCGGGGTTCACTTTGAAATAATCATAATTAATGATCACATATAGAAGCCTGCTGCCTATAAGCCCGGTCACAAGGATAAAGAGCAGAATGTCCATAAAGATCTCTGGACGCATCTTCCGTCGTTCGGCATCGAGCTTTATGAGGAACATCGCCGCGATAAAAGCCGTAGCGACAAAAAACCCGTAAGTGTACACTTCAAACGGTCCGATATGAAAAAGTATTTTATGCATTGCGTGTCAGCCTTGTTGTGCTATTCGTAAAAAACGAAACCATAAGCAAAAACACACCTATACAGATCGCGGAGTCGGCGATATTAAAAACCGGCCATACCCTGAAATCCAGAAAATCCACTACATAGCCGTGCCGTATCCTATCGACCAAATTTCCCAACGTGCCTGAAAGTATGGTAACAAGCGCGATCCTGTCACGAAAACATATTTTATCATATTTTTTTACAAGGAATGAAACAATCAGGATAACCGCTAAGAGACCTACGCATATAAAGAAAAACGGGATATCCTTGAAAAGTCCGAAAGCCACGCCCGTATTCTGCACATACGTTATGTGAAAAATACCGGACACAACGGGTATAGACGCGTCGGGTTTGATCTTGGAAATGACCAACAATTTAGTGACCCTGTCGAGCCCGTATAAAAAAGCCGCGAAAAGGTACAAAAAAAGGATCGATTTGATCTCTTGTTTCCCTGTAAGTTTACTCATAGACGTAATCAATTTTTCTTTATCGACTCGACGGTTCCTGAACACCTGGGGCAAAGATCGGGATATTCCGGTAACTTGCCTACTTCTTCCTGATAATTCCAGCACCTGGCGCATTTAGATCCGCGCGCAGAGTATACCGCGACCTTGATATCGGAGTTAGGTACGTTTGTCATCGTGTCAGAAGCACCGTGGGCGACCACATCAACCTGAGACACCCTAAAAATCAGCGGAAGAACACCGGCGTTCGCCGCCAGGAAAGCGAGAGTTTCGACCGAAGCGGAGGTAAACTCAAGCCGCGCGTCAAGAGGACTGCCTATTTCGCCCTTTGCCCTTTTTTCTTCCAAAAGCTTCATCGCAAAATCCCTGACTGAAAGCATTCGATCGAATTTCACGGAAATGCCGTTATCCTTCCATTCCTCTACACACTTCGACATATCCGGCCAATCCGCCATATGAACGCTTGCCTCTTTTCCTTTTACGGCGAAATTTTGCCACACTTCTTCCATCGTAAAAGAGAGTATGGGCGCCAGAAGCCTTACAAGCACGTCTAAAATATGGAAGATCGCCGTCTGGGCCGAACGCCTTTTCATACTGTCCTTCCCTTCCACATACAGTATGTCTTTCAGAACATCCAGATAAAAATTGCTGACGTCCACAACACAAAAGTCATACACACGCCTGTACACCTTGTAGTATTCATGTTTGTCATAGTACGACGTTACGTCCATAACCAGGGTAGAAAGACGCGCCAATATCCATCTGTCTATCTCGCACAACTTGTCATGCTGTATGGCGTTCTCTGAATGATCAAAGTCATACAGGTTGCTGAGCAGGAACCTGAACGTGTTCCGTATCTTCCTGTAACCGTCAGCAAGCCTCGCGAGGATCTCATCGGAAATTTTGATATCGCCTTCATAGTCGCTTGACGCGACCCAGAGCCTTAAAATATCCGCGCCATACTTTTTCATGATATCGAACGGGCTTATCACATTGCCCAGGGATTTAGACATTTTTTTGCCTTCGCCATCAACGACAAAGCCGTGTGTTAGCACGGTTTTATAGGGCGCTTTTTTATTTATCGCCGTGCTTGTGATAAGCGCCGCCTGGAACCATCCGCGGTGCTGGTCGGAGCCTTCAAGGTAAAGGTCGGCGGGAAACCTGAGATCCGGATGCGCGTCGCCTATCGCCCTGTGGCTTACCCCGGAATCGAACCATACATCCAAAATGTTCTCTTCCTTTTTAAACTCCGTGTTCCCGCATTTGTCGCAAGTTTTGCCATGCGGTATGAGTTCCGTCACGCTTTTCTCGAACCATACATCGGCACCCTGTTCTTTGGATAGTTCCGCGACACGCCTTATTATTTTTTCGTCGGTAAAGCTTGTACCGCATTTTACGCATTCAAAAGCGGGTATCGGAACACCCCAGTATCTTTGCCGCGAAAGACACCAATCGGGACGCGTTTCTATCATGGAACCGATCCGGTCGAGACCGACCGGCGGTACCCAGATAACATCGTTACGGACTATATCCATCATACGGCCGCGCAAGCCTTCGTGGTCGATACTTAAAAACCATTGTTCGGTCGCCCTGAAAATTATCGGAGACTTGCATCTCCAGCAATGCGGATAAGAATGTTCGACCTTTTCAGAAAGTAGCAGCGTACCGTTCTCTTTCATCTTTTGGATTATCCCGTCATTTGCCGCGTAGACATCCTGTCCTTCGAACGAGCCGGCCTCGCGCGTAAATCTGCCGCGATTATCCACTGGCATGAGCACAGGTAAATTATATTTTTTACCGGTATTGTAATCGTCCTGCCCGTGGCCCGGCGCAGTATGGACGCAACCCGTCCCATCGTCTTTTGTCACATACTCGGCCAAAACGAGCCTTGCGGATCTGTCTATGAAAGGGTGTTTTGCGTTTTTCACCGCAGAAATTATTTCTGATCCTTTAGTTTTTTTCAGGACCGTATAATCTGCGATGCCAAACCTTTTCATAAGGTATTCAACCCGCTCGGAAAGAGCCACCCACACTTCGCCGTTCGCCGACACATAAGAATATTCGAGATCCGGATGCAGAGCCACGGCGACATTTGCGATGAGTGTCCATGGCGTCGTCGTCCACACCAGGAAAAACAGAGGTTTCCCTTCATATCTCTCGGTAGAAGAGAACTTCACGTAGATCGACGGCGAAAGTTTGTCCTCGTATTCGACTTCGGCTTCGGCAAGAGCCGTTTCGCAAGTTTTGCACCAATTAACGGGTTTTAAACCCTTGTAGATGTAACCGCCCTTAAAAAGATCCGCCAAAGCGCTCAAAATACTCGATTCGTACTCTTTTGTCAGCGTTAGGTATGGGTTATCCCACTCGGCAAATACCCCCAGTCTTTTGAATTCATCTGACTGGATCTTGACGAACTTCATCGCGTAATGGTAAGCCTTTTTCCTGAATGTTACCTGATCAATATCGTCCTTAGTCATGTTAAGTTCTTTAAAAAGCTGATGCTCGACGGGTAGACCGTGACAGTCCCACCCGGGAATGTATCTGGCGTAAAAACCTTTCATCGAAGCGTATTTCACGACCATGTCTTTCAATATTTTATTCAGCACATGGCCCATGTGTATGTGTCCGTTGGCGTAAGGCGGGCCATCGTGAAGAAAATAGGTTTTAGCCGGTTTCCCGCCGGGCGCTTTCTTCGCCAGAATATTCTTGTAAACACTCTCTTTTTCCCATACCTTGAGTATTTCAGGCTCTCTCTGTGCAAGATCCGCCTTCATACTAAAAGACGTCTTGGGCAGGTTAAGCGTGTCTTTGTAGTTGGGCTTGTTCTCTCCGGGTGTCATAACCTTCCTTTTTCTTTAAATGTAACGGGCACCCTAAAGGGTGCCCTACAAACTTTGAACTCTGAACTTTGAACTAAATAAATCCCTCAATAATCGGCTTTAGCTTTTTCAATGTTTTCGCCGGAATATTCTCTTTCCGCGTAACTATAGATGTTCGTAAAGCGTTACAGCAGTCGCACGGTCCCATTTTGCCGATATTTTCCAAAGTATTGGTCAGCATTTTTTTGGCGTGCATCACGTTCTTATTTAAATTTTCGATTATTATGTCAACTGTAACGGTTGCAAAATCCGGATGTTCATACCAGCAATCGTAATCTGTGACCATTGCTATCGTGGCATAACACATACCCGCTTCTCTGGCGAGTTTCGCCTCAGACAAATTCGTCATGCCGATCACATCGACTCCCCAGCTCCTGTAAAGATTCGATTCGGCTTTTGTAGAGAACGCCGGGCCTTCCATATTTATGTATGTTCCGCCGTTACGAAGCGTGATACCGGAATTTTTGTTTGTATCATATATGAGATTGCGTAAAGACGTACAGACCGGTTCCCCGAACGGAATATGCGCAACCATGCCGTCACCGAAAAAAGTCATCTTGCGGGCCTGATTCGTTCGGTCGATGAACTGATTACAAAGCACAATATCGAGCGGTTTCAACTCTTCTTTCAAACTGCCTACGGCAGAAACCGATATTACAGCGTCGCAGCCGAGCTTTTTCAGCGCATAAATATTGGCGCGGCTATTGACCTCGGACGGCAGTATCGTATGCGCCTCGCCATGCCTCGGGATGAACACCACATTTTGACCGCACATTTTGGCGACAACAAGCTTTCCCGAAGGTTTGCCAAAAGGCGTCGTGACGCTCTTTCTGGCTGAGATCTTCGCGTTCTCTATCTTATAAAAAGCGCTTCCACCGATTATGCCTATACGTTTCATAACCCCAGTACCTCCAGTATTTTATTACGGCTGGTTTCTCCGGAAAGGATCACCACGCGGCTCTTGGGTACATTGTAGCGGCAGGCGACAAGTTCGACAAGTTCTTTATTAGCTTTACCCTTATCAGGCGCGGAGTGCAAGTACGCTTTCAAATTCTCTTTATCCGGCACTAATTCACTTCTTGACGACCTGGGTATGACTTTAACTGTCAGCTTCAAAAAAAGCACCGCCCCTCTTTTTTATCCGCCAAGGCGTGCCGCCATCGACAACAAGACCCCGACCATAAAGTTTTTCAGGAATGAGAGCAGTATGAACGCCAGGATAGGAGAAAAATCTATTGAACCCACCTGTAACGGCAGCCTTCTGAACGGAGCGAGCATCGGTTCAGTCACGGAGTATATGACCCGCACGATCTCATTATACGGATCGGCGTTAACCCAAGAAACAATTATGCGCGCTATAAGAAGCACATAAACCACATTACAGAGCAGTGATACCAAAGCCGCAAGGCTTGAAAATAGTTGTGCCAATATAAACATATACTCACTCCTCTGAAAGCTCTCGCGACCGTTTTTTTGCAGCAAGCACGGCCTCTTCGACGATCACGGAAAAATTACTTTCTTCAAAGATCTTAAGCGCGGCCTCGGTCGTGCCGCCTTTTGACGTGACTTTTTTGGCCAATTCATGCGGATTCAAATGCTCTTCTTTCATAAGGGTGACAGCTGTGCCGTACAATGTTTCAACTACAAGTTTACGCGCGACTTCCTCGCTAAGGCCGGATTTGATACCGGCATCCATCATAGATTTGACGAAATGAAAAAGATACGCGGGTCCGCTTCCCGAAAGAGCCGTGACAATGTCAAAAAATTCTTCGTCTACCACGACGACTTTTCCGATGCACTGAAACAGTTTTTTTATAAAGGGTTTATTTTTAACGCCCGGGCCAAATGCGACAGCCGTCATGCTTTTCGAAAAACGCGCGTTCATGTTAGGCATTGCCCTGGCAACCGAAACTTCGCCGCCGAACGCGCCGGATATTTTATTAATTTTCACGCCGGCCATGATCGAAATGATCGTCTTGCCAGACACTTTGCCTTGCATCTCTTCGCGAAGGGCCGCGAAATCCTGCGGTTTTATCGCGAGGAGTAAACTGTCTGCCTTTTCCAGTAGTTGGTCGAGATTTACCTCCGCACACCCTATATCGCGGATCGCTCCGCCTGTTTTTTCGGGCATCTTATCAAACACAAGGATATCGGAAGCGTTCATCACATGTTTTTTGACGAGCCCTTCCGCAACCGCCGAGCCCATATTACCGCATCCGATTATGCCTAATTTTTTCATTGTAATTTACGTCCCTTAAAAATATGAGTCGAAAAAGTCTATCGCTTTAGTGATTAATTTATCAACCGGGTTCTTATCGCCAAGCAGGCCCTTTTGTTCCTGTTCAAGGATATCAAGCACACCCAGGCAGCCCGTATAAGCGATGCGCTCAATGGGAAGGTTTTCCTCAGGTTTATTTATGCAAAGGGCGGTCACAACGGGGATATTTATTGATTTCTCGATCTTTTCGGCAACGCCATCCACTCCCCACTCGCAAAGCACGGCGACCTTTTTCACATTTTTCCAGTCCGGGAAATCCTGCATAAGGGATACTACTTTGTCAAGGCACAAGGTCCCCGGGTCCTCTACTATCCGATCCATATCCTCGGCCCCGAAGGGGAGGACCTTGCAATTTTTGAGTAGATTTTCGCTGAAAAGCATTACCTGCATCAATCCTCTATGCGCCATAAGGAAGAGAACACCGTCATGCATATCTTCGGCAGTGAGCACACGTTTGGCGTTTGCGAGCCCCGAATAAAACGCTTTGCTCCGCGTTAGCCCCGCACCAAAAACGCATTTGTCCAGGTTCTCAATAACCGAGGAATTTATGAGTATATTGTCCAGCCGTATGTCAAGTTTAACGCCCGTTAGCCCGAGAGGATTATGTATACCGCCTTCCCCGTCAACAGCATATTCCCTTACACGTTCTTCGAGTACTTTTTTGCCGGCGGGAAGCTTAAAGATGGCGCCTGTTTTCCGACACTTTGTAATATCGCCATAATTAATCTCCCGGCCATACTTGGACAAAAGAAGTGTCGCGCCCGACGAAATATTCTCGACCGACGGGGAAGCAGCAGTCACATACACTTCCTTAATATGGCATTTAAGGGCCCTGTTGAATTTTGTAATGACCTCGGCGATGCTTTCGGTGGCACCATCAAGATCTTTCACCACACCGTTCGGTATGGCATTAGAATGTACCATGCAGAAATCCAAAAGCTCAAAGTTCCCCTTCTTCCGCCATGAAGCGGCCGCTGCGGCGATAAAATCGGTCTTAAAATCAAGAACGGCGAACACTTTATTAGTTTTGCTCAACAATCTCATATCTCTCCCGCCATTTGTTGTATACGTCATTTTTTAGGCGCGATAACTATCTTTTCGAACCGGAGATCAATATACTCGATACTTTCGCTGTTGATCTTCGGATCCTTTAGTATTTCTTCCAGCATCCCGATCTTCGATTCAAAATCGGCAAGTCTTATTTTAACAGATATGCCCGATATTTTTAAAACAATATTTTCCCGGCCGCTTACATCGATCGACTCGACAAACCCTTTACCCCTGAACTGCACCCTTCTCACTATGTCCAGAAGGTCAAGAGCTCCCATAAGGGCCTGGGACCTGACTTTCTCACCGACCGACGGTGGCCTAGATAAATTCACACCCAATATTTTTACGAGACCTTTTTTACTGCAGGTTTTATCAAGGGCTATGCCCTCATCATCTATCGCTATACCGTCTCCGTAGTTTATCACTGCCGCCGGTATACGCGAAACGATGTCCACATGCAAAACGTCCGGCATGACCCTTTTAACGATAACGTCCTTCGAATCGGGATAATCCTTGATTATCGCGTTCCCGATCTGTTTCAGGTCGACTGTAAAGATATTCGTCCCGGCATATTCGCTGCGGAGTTTTTCCAGACGCGCCGCAGTCAAATCACCGCAGGATTTATTGACAACGACCTGTTTAATTGCGAAATAATCCGAAAACATGAGGAAATTCTTGAACGCCAACACACCACCCGCAAGAAACACCATCACAATGATACAGAAAAGAACGGCCCTGCCGTCCACCATAGACAGAAGGTCGAAGGTCGCGCCTCGCTCCGCGTTTTTCTTATTCGGATTTTTTTTACGTGCCACGTTCTTCTCCTAGGCTACCATGGGGATATTCACGCGCGCCACTCTCGTCAATCGCCATGATCAAGATCTTTCGGCATAACTCGGGAAAAGTTATACCTGCGGCCTTTGCCGCCATCGGTAAAAGGCTTTTCTCCGTGAACCCGGGAATGGTGTTCACTTCGAGAACATACATATCGTTCTTGTCGTCAAGCCTTATATCTACCCGGGACATATGTTTACAACCCAGCGCCTTATGGGCACGGATAGCAAGGTCCTGGGCTTTCGCGGAAATCGATCCGTCAAGTTGCGCCGGGACGATATATTTTGTCTTACCGCTTAAATACTTCGAGTGAAAATCATAGTACCCATCTTCAGGCACGATCTCAACGACAGGTAAAGCTTTTTCATCAAGAATGCCCACGGTAAGCTCCCTGCCACCGATATATTCCTCGACAAGCGCGTCACCGTCATAAGCACGCGTTGCAAGGACCGCTTTTACCGCGTCATCTTTTGTTTCACAAATAGCTATGCCAATGCTGGAACCTTCAAACTGTGGTTTAACAACACACGGTACGTTGATATTCCGCGCGTCGACTTTTTCGTTCCTTTTTACGACAACAAAACCCGGAGTACTGACTGATCGTTCCACAAACTTATATTTCGACCGTATCTTATCCAGTGCCAGATTTGAAGCCGTTTTGTCGGAACCGGTGAATATGATATTGTTTTCTTTCAACAACCCCTGTATGAACCCATCTTCACCATACTTGCCGTGTAAGGCTAAAAATGCGAGATCTATGCCCAAAGAACCGATCTTCCCGAAACTTTCTTCGGTAAGATCGACGAACTTCACATCGACCCCCGCCCCCTTCAAAGCGTTAAATACAGCCGCGCCGCTTTTCAGGCTTACTTCTCTTTCGGTCGAAGCGCCGCCTGCCAAAACAGCGATCTTGTATTGTTTTAGTCTGTCCATACCGTGCATCATAATACCTCTATCTCAAGTTCCAGGTCTACATCAAATTTTTCGTTCACTTTTTCTTTTATGGTCTTTATGAGAGCCCTGATGTCTTTTGAAGTCGCGCCGCCCGAGTTCACGATAAAATTAGCATGCTTTTCGGAAACAACCGCGCCTCCTATTTTGAGGCCCTTAAGCCCTGCCATATCGATCAACTGTCCGGTTTTAAGAACGCCAGTTCCCGGATTTTTGAAAACACAGCCCAGGGTCAGGTCATCCAGCGGCTGCTTCAGTATTTTTTCCGACATAAATTCCTTGATCCTCCCGGAAACCGCATCGGAGGATGACTCTTCAAGGTTAAATACGGCTTCGAGCACGATCCAGCTTTCCGGGATAGACGATACTCTGTAGGAAAAATTAAGATCTTTTTTGTTGACCACTCTTACGGCACCCTCACCGTCCACGACTTTGAGCGAGATCAGCTTGTCCGATATCGTGACTTTATATCCGGCATTACCTTCTATCGCCCCGCCGACCGTCCCGGGGATACCTACCATTCCTTCAAAACCCGAAAGACCCGCCTTCGCGGATTCGGCGATAAGTTTGCCGAGCGGAGTCCCCGCCCCGGCGGTCAAACAATTTCCATTTATCCTTACAAAATTAAAATCAGGCGCCGATAATTTAACAAAAACCATATTCGTAAAACTGTCCGAAAAAAGAATATTCGAACCAGCCCCAACTATTTTAAAGCCGATGTCTTCTTCCCTCGCCGTCTCGACAAACGACATGAGTTCCGCAGAAGATGACGGTTCGTACCACGCTGCAGCTTCGCCTCCTATCCCGATCGAACTATGCTTCCCCAAAGGCTCGTTAAAACATACTTTACCGCCGCTTTTAGAGGAAAGCTCCGAAAGAAGGCCTTTTACAAGATCACCCGTCAAGTTGGACAATTTCATTTTCGTATTGGTATTTTTTTCTTCGATCGCCTTGGCGATGCCACCGGCAATAAGGTTAATATCACCGGCCGCCATCAAAATCACCGTATCGCCGGGTTCGGCGGTGCTCACGACAAATTCGACGACGGAATTTTTGCGCATGAATTCCGCGCGTAAAAAACGCGCCTTGTCGATCTTGTCATAAACATACTTCGCGTCCTTGCCTCCGAACGGGAGCTCGTCTGCGGCGTAAATATCGGTCAAAGTCAAGACATCCGCTCCATAGAAACATTCGGCAAACTCGTCCGCGAGGTCATTCGTCCGGGTGTATCTGTGAGGCTGGAACACCACAATAAGTTTTCCGCTTCCTACATAAGAACGCGCCGCATGGATCACTGCCTTGATCTCGGTGGGATGATGCGCGTAATCTTCGAAAATATCTATCCCGCCGGCGGTATACAGACGATAAAAACGCCGTTTCACCGTTTTAAACACTTCCACGGCATTTTGTATGCCCTTAAAATCAAGACCCATTTCCAGAGCAAGGCCGCACGCGGCCACAAGGTTCATGACATTGTGCCGCCCG
>JADFYD010000020.1 GCA_015233235.1 Candidatus Omnitrophota bacterium
AAATTAATTTGGCGAAGACAGGCCGACTCGCCGCCAGCTGAGCGAAGCCTGCCGCTGGAAGCAGGCTGAGCGTCCCCGGTAGGAGCTTTTCCGTCGCGGCATCGGCATGGCACCTTAAAAACCTAGCGAGGGAACGGCTCAAAATATCCCCCGGGCGCGGAAAAACAAAAATGTCTGCTAAGTTAGGGTGTGCTTACTTTAAAATTTGTTAAGTTTAGTTGTGGTGACGGGCACCTTAAAAGGTGCCCTACGGAATATTGTTGGTCCTCTGGAACGTTGTTGGTGCTCTGCCGCGCTAAAAACATACATTTTCCCTTTGCAAAAATAATAAAGTATGCTATAATTTTGTTGTTAGCTATAAAAATATTGCGGGTAGGGATGACCTTATGAGTGAAAAATATTCTTTGCGCGAGATGAAGCATGCCAGGACGAAGATCGCCCTCATGAACGCGTTCATCGAGCGCCTGCAGGCCTTGCGGTTCGACGATATTTCCGTGCAGGATATCTGCAAAAAGGTCGAGATCTCCGAAGGCACGTTCTTTAATTACTTCCCAGAGAAAGTCGACCTGATCAATTATTACCGGCATCTTTTCTTCACGAAGATAGTCTGGATGGCAAAACAGGATGTCCCCGAAGGGCATTATCTGGAGCTCATCAACACCGCGTTCAAAAAAATGGGCGACGAATCTGAAAAACAGAATATCAATATGGTGCATCAGATCATTTCCGTGATGATCGTACAGACAAAAAAACCGAAGGCGGTACATATTTCGGATGTTGAAAAACGCCTTGCTTTTCCGGACTGTAAAGGAATAGAGAAGATCCCATCGGTTTTCATAGATGTTTTTTTTCGGCAATGCCTTGAAAGAGCCGAGGAATCCGGCGAATTGCCGAAGAATACGAAGATCGACGACCTGCAAATATCCTTACTTACGATAATGAGCGGTACTTTGTTGGCGGCGAAACTTCAAAACGTCAAGAATCGGAAATACCATTACATGCGCCAATTACAGCTTTTGTGGAAAGGGCTCGGGGTGCGATTGGCGGCGCTTCTTTTGTTTCTTGTCTCCGTTCTTTGTCCGATGCCCGGCCATGCGGAGGTTTTCTCGAACCGGTCCGCACCCGGAAAGGCAAGGATGATAACTATCTCTGACGGTATCGACATGGTGCTAAGGGATAGCCGCGTGGTCAAGATAGAGCTGGCGGGTGAAGACATATCTTTCGCTGACACCGTCGCGGCGATCTCGCCGCTCCTTCCGCATTTGAGTTCCGGCGTGTCCAAGTCCTTCAATAACTTTACACCCGAGATGAAGTTTGGCCCGACTACCGTGGCGATGGGTGATAAGGACCACGTTGACTGGGGAGTGGATATTTACCAAACCATATTCGATTTCGGTAAAAGTATTTCCAGTTACAGGGCGGCGTCGGAAATATACAATTCGCACAAGGCGAGCGTTGAGACCGCCAAAAGGGCCGTGACGCTGGAATTCATATACGCCTATTTCACCCTGCTTGAATCGGAAAAAATGGTACTGGTACTGGAAAAAGAGGCCGAAAGCCTTACATCATACCTGAACGACATGGACCATCTTTACGAACAGGGGGTCATCGTGAAGAACGACCTTCTGGCCGCGAAAGTGAAACTTGCCGACGCGAAGCAAAGACTTATAGCTTCCAGGAACCAGAGAGAAGTACTCGCCGCGCATCTTTCTACGTTGCTCACGCTGCCGCTTGCGGGGGACATAACGGTGCAGGATGTGAAAATGGACATACCCTCTCTTCGGGCGCTTGAAGAAGAATGGGGTTCCGCCGAAAGGATGAGACCCGAGATAAGGTTTTATAACACACAGATAAAAGCGTCGTCGCTCAGGGAAGATGCCCGGAGCGTCGAGAACTTGCCGACCATTTTTCTTGACGGAGGTTATTCGTACGCGGAAAATAAATTTATGGTCCATGAGGACGATACGTACATAAAGCTTGGCGCCAAGATGAACCTTTACGACGGTGGTCTGTCCGGTGCGGAGGTCTCTAAAGAACGTGATACAAAAAAAATGCTGAAAGAAGAGAAGGCCAAGATACTTGAAGATATAAGGTACGAGGTGAAAGAGAGCTTCTTGAGCCTTACGAATGCGATCGAAAAAGTTTCTGTTGCTAAAGACGCTCTCGCGCAGGCCGAAGAAAATGTACGTTTTTACCGTGTAAAATACAATAACGGCGCGGCGACGTCTACGGAAGTCCTTGAAGCTATAACTCTCGAGACACGGGCCGAAACGAATTATTACAGCGCGGATTACGAGCTCAAGCGATCGTACGCTAAACTGACATACTCGGCGGGGAATGACCTCGCTTCGATCTATAAAAAAACGGAGAAATGACCTATGGAAATTAGTAATGAAAAAAAAGCGAAATTAATGACCGTGGCTTTCGCGGCGCTGGCGGCGGGTGTTATTTTTGTCGCGATCTACATAGTAAACGGTTTTACGCATATCCCCACGGACGACGCTTATATTACGGGAAGGATACACAGTATCGCCCCTAAGATCCCGGGAACGATAAATACCGTTAATATTCAGGATAACCAGGGTGTAAAAAAAGGCGAGATCCTGGTCGAGATCGATCCCGTGGATTACGAGCTCAGGGTAGGCGAGGCGGAGGCGAACCTTGGGATCCGGAAGGCGGCGTTCGAACAGGCGGGGCGCGATAAGGAAAGGGCGGAAGCGCTTTACAAGGATGCCGTGTTCTCGAAAGAACGGTATGAGAATGCTGTTACCGCATATGATCTTAGAAGCGCCGAACTGAAGGCGGCTGAAGAGCAACTGAAGATAGCCCAGCGCAACCTGGAGTACACGAAGATATCCTCGCCGACCGACGGGTATGTCACCAATAAATCCGTGGAAGAAGGCAACCAGGTACAGGCGGGCCAGCCGCTTCTGGCGGTTGTAGCGCTGGACGACATATGGATAATCGCCAATTATAAGGAAACGCAGTTAAAAAATGTCCGTCCGGGACAAAAAGTCGAGATCAAGATCGACACATATCCGGGAAAAATATTCGAGGGGAAAGTGGACAGCATTATGGCCGGGACCGGCGCCGCGTTCTCTCTTTTTCCTCCGGAAAACGCTCTGGGTAATTATGTAAAGGTCGTTCAGAGGATACCCGTTAAGATAGTGTTCAATAAAACTACCGACGACAAACACGTGCTGCGTATCGGCATGTCGTGCGTCCCGACGATAATCACAAAATGAGTAACGTAAATAAATGGATAATCGCGTTATCTGTACTTCTTCCCACGCTGCTTGAGATCATAGACACGTCTGTTGTAAACGTCTCACTTGACCATATCCGCGGAAGTTTGTCGGCGGGACTTGACGAAGCCACCTGGGCTATAACCGCCTATCTTGTGTCGAACGCCATTATAATTCCTTTGACCGGATGGATGGGGCGGCTCTTCGGCCGGAAACGATACCTGATCGCGTCGGTCGTGCTTTTCACCGTGAGCTCCTTTTTATGCGGAAGTTCAAGGACAATGTCGGCGCTTATTTTTTTCAGGGTCCTTCAGGGGATAGGCGGCGGCGCTTTGCAGCCCATTTCCCAGGCGATACTCTTGGAATCATTTCCGCCCGCGCAGTACGGTATCGCGATGGCGATGTTCGGCGTCGGTATCATGTTCGGCCCGATCGTGGGCCCGGTACTCGGCGGATGGATCACCGACAACTGGTCATGGCCGTGGATATTCTATATCAACATTCCCATCGGCATCATCTCGGTAATGCTGCTCATGAAAAATATCAAGGACCCCGATTTTCTGAAAAGGGTGGATATACGCCAAAAGATCGATCTTTGGGGGATAAGCCTTATCGTCCTTGGAGTGGGGGCATTGCAGATAGTTCTCGATAAAGGCCAGAGGGAAGATTGGTTCAACTCTCCATTTATAACGCGGCTGGCCATAATATCGGCAGTTTCTCTTATTTCGTTCGTGATCATCGAACTTAAAAGGCACGACCCGATACTGAATTTAAGAGAGTTCAGGGATAAGTCTTTCTCGAGCGCCAATATTATTCAATTCGCGACTTTTTTCGTGCTTTTCGGGAGTATCGTGCTTTTACCGCTTTTCGTGCAGACGCTTATGGGATACACCGCTTTTCTCGCGGGGCTGGTACTGGCGCCGGGAGGTGTGGCGACCCTTATTGTCATGCCCATTGTGGGAAAAATGGTAACGAAAGTTAATCCGAAGGCGATACTTTTTACGGGTCTTCTAACGGTCGCGTATTCGACATATACGATGATACATTTTAATCTCTATGTCGAGATGAGCGCGATCATCTGGTCAAGGGTACTGATGGGCTTTGGCATGGGTATGGTCTTTGTGCCCCTGACGGCGCTCGCTTTCAGCACCATAAAAAAAGAAGAAATGGGGAATGCCACATCTATTTTTAGTATTTTGAGGAATATAGCTGGCAGCTTCGGTATCGCGTTCATGACAACGGTCCTTGCCAGACGCGCCCAGTTCCACCAAGCGCGGTTCAGCGAAAACCTCAATCCGTTCAACCCGGCATATCAGATGGGCGTGCATAAGGCCATGAACGTTATTGCGGTTAAAACCGCGCATGCTTCGGTGCCCGGGGCCAACGCCGTTATCTATAAACAACTGATGCAGCAATCCAACTTATACGCTTTTCTCGACGCGTTCTACATCGCCACCGTGATACTCTTATGCGTTATGCCGCTTATACTTCTCCTCAAAAGGCCAAAGCAGTCCGACTTGAGCACAAGCGCCATGCATTAGATTATAAATGGTATCTGACAATTTGCATAACAGCTTTTTTGCGCTTGTGATGACGTCGGGTAAGTAGTATAATCTGAAATTCATAGGGTCGTAAGGTACAGTTGTAGCCATTATGCGGTTAACCGTAATTAAACAATGGGGGTGTTGTATGAGGCGCGCGATTTTGTTAGTGTCAGCTGTGGCGGTATTCGCCGGAGTAGTGCTTTTTCAGCCGGTGTTAAGTCATGCCGACGATAGTGCCAGCCAGAATCTTTCCGATACGTACAATAATACACAATCGTTTGACGGTGGCCCGGGTTCAACGATAAACACTTCTCCCGCGGCAAATGATCAGGCGCAGGATCAGTCAGCTAGTTAATAGTTAGGCGAAAACTTGGTGTTTTCTCTCGGATGGAGGTTTTATGAAGAAATATTTGTTTATCATTGTAGTGTTGTTCGTTATAGGGTTGACGGCTAACGCGTACGCGCCGCTTGTGCCACAGGTGGACGAAAGCGCGTCGCAGTCGAGCTCAAGTTCCAGCGGCAGTAACGATTCGAGTACAGTCGATCTGAGCGATAAGTCCAGCGACGTGTGCTATTCACCGAGCCTTGATAACCAGCAGAACCAGGGTGGGCCGGTAGAACAGGGAAATAATTAAAAGCGATCCACTCATCAAGGGGACAGATGTGCTCTTGAGCTTTTGCTCAAGAAGACATCTGTCCCTTCGTTGTTTTCGGCTGTTTCTTGTTATGATGGGTTTGTTAGCGCGCTGGAAGCCTTAGCTGGCGGCCGACGGATATTTTAGTGGTAGATAGACCATTCAAGTCCATTATTCTTTCGACCGTGGTATTGAAGGTTTTCGCTATGCCGTACAATGTGTCTTTAGGTTTGACGGTATAGGTTTTTTTGACGGAGTTGGTTTTTGCGTCTACTGTTTTTAGCCACTTTTGCCGCATGTTCCTGTCCGCGGAATAGCCCGAATCTTTTATGACCCACCGTACCGAATTTATAGGTACTGCGAAATTGAGGTTCTGACCGTTAGATATTCCGGAAACATTCACGCCGATCACTTCGCCCCGAAGGTTAAAAAGTGGACTTCCGCTGGAGCCGCTTGAAAGCGGAACGCTTGTCTGCAGAAGCTTTATACCTCCGTTCATAGTGCGTATTGAGCTTATAAGGCCGTCCGATATAGTGCTTTCCAGCCCGAGGGGGTTACCTATCACTACGACTTTTTCGCCTATTTTTACCCAGTCACTGTTCCCCAGATCCACTGACTTCAGGCCGCCAGCCTGTATTTTTAAGACCGCTACGTCCTTTGCGGAGTCGAAATTTATAACTTTCGCGTTAGGATAACATTTCGCGTTTTTTAGTTTGATGGCGATAGTTTTGGCGTTTTTAACGACATGGTAGTTAGTAACAATGAGTCCGTCAGGGCTTACAATGAATCCGCTGCCTACGTTGGCGCTTTTTTTGTTTATTGCCGCTCCAACCAGGACCACCGAGTCACATCGTTCCGCAAATATACGCTCGGCTGACATTTCTTCCACGGCGAAAGATATATTCGTATTCCATGAAAACATAGTAAAACCGGTGAAGCACATGAGAGACAGGCTAATTATTTTCTTTATCATACATACAAATATACAGTTATTTTTTTAGGATGCAAGAGAGAGACGCTGTTAATAGTTCATGGTGCTAAACTCCTAAACCTCTAAACTTCTAAACTTTTATGCCGACTTTGCCGCTTCGTGAATATATGTACAAAAATGAACGGGGGAATGCTACAATAGCTGCACAACCGAAAAGGAGACCTTTTGGGGAGTGACGACGAAAAAAACCTCGATCCGGAAGCGAAGGCAGTCCAAGGGGCGCTGCGCATAGGTGACCCGCAATTGTACTCTTACATCGATTATGCACCCGATGCGATCTATATCGTTAACCTCAGTGACGGTCGTATTATCAATTGCAATAGGCAGGCCTGTTTTGACCTTGGCTATACGAAAGAAGAACTTTTGCGGTTATCCGCTAAGGATATCGAGGTGCGTCTCAGCCAGGACGAAATAGAGCAGGTTCACGAACGATCAAAATCCGAAATAACCGTGCTTCTAGAAGGCGTTCATCGAAGAAAGGATGGATCAACATTTCCGGTAGAAGTACACCACAGCAACCTCGGTCCCGATTTGCCGCAATATTCTTTGTCCGTAGTCCGAGATATAACCGATCGCAAGCTCGCGGAAGAGGAATTGACGTACCAGCGTATGTTTTCCTCTGCGTTGCTTGAAAATGTGGAATCCGGGGTGGTCGCATGCAATGAGAAAGGCGAATTGGTACTTTTTAACCGGGCTGCGCGCGATTGGCATGGACTGGACCTCATGAACATACCCCAGGCAGAATGGGCCAGTCATTATGATCTTTATTTGGAAGACGGTGTGACCCCCATGGACATAAATACCGTACCGCTGGCCAGGGCTTTCCGCGGGGAAACGATCCATGGTATTGGTATGGTGATCTCGGCGAAGGGGCAGCCCAAACGACATGTAATCGTTTATGCCGGTCCTATAAAAACGGAGAACGGTCGCGTGCTCGGGGCCGTGGCTGTTATGCATGACATCAGTGACCGTAAACTGGCCGACTCAAAGCTGAAAGAAAGTGAAGGGCGGTTCCGGTCATTGTTCGAGAATATGGCTGAAGGTGTAGCATTGCACGAAATGATTTATGATGAAAGCGGGGCTCCTATAGATTATCGCGTATTAAATGTCAATGCCGCGTATGAGAAAAATATCGGCATACCTGCCAAACGCGCGATCGGTTTTTTGGCCGGCGATCTGTATGGGATCAAACCCGCTCCTTATGTCGATAAATACGCTCAAGTCGCAAGAGACAGAAAACCGATATTTTTTGAGACTTTTTTCGAGCCGTTCAATAAATATTTCGATATATCCGTATTTTCTCCGAAAGAGGGCCAATTCGTAACGGTTTTTCAGGATATTACCGAACGCAAAAAATTGGAGGACAAAATAAGGGAATCGGAAGAAAGACTAAGAATCCTGGTTGAGAATGCCTCCGACGGGATACTGCTGGCAGACATAAAAACCAGGCGCTTTACACTTGCCAATAATCATATTCAGCGGATGCTGGGGTATTCGGAGGAGGAATTACTTAAGTTGTATGTACCCGATATCCATCCGGGAGGGAGGCTTACTTATGTCCTCGAACAGTTTGATCGACTTAGTTCCGGTGAAGTAGCCCTGACATTTGATATTCCTATGCTGTGCAAGGATGGCAAAGTGTTCTACTCTGACGTCGCCGGAGCGAAGATCAGTTTGCAGGGAGAGGAATGTATGCTTGGCATCTTTCGTGACGCAACTACGCGTAAACGAGCGGAAGAGTATGCCGTCGAGATAGGCGCGGCGAAAGCTGTAGCCGAAGCGGAAAAAGCGAAAGCCGTTGAAATAGAGGCGGCGTATAACGAACTGCAAAGAACGAAAGACCTTCTTGTGCAGTCCGAGAAACTGGCCTCTCTCGGAGAGTTTACCGCGGGAATAGCGCATGAACTTAATAACCCGCTCGCCGGGATATTGCTTTTAGCAGGCCACTATTTAGGCCTTAAATCATCCTCTGACGCGGAATATGAGGACCTGAAACAAATTATACAAGCCGGTGAACGCATGGCGGAAATTGTCAGGGGGCTTCTGGATTTTTCGCGGCCTTCCTCCGGCGAAATGGTTCCCGTGAGTTGCAATGATGTTATTGAGGTCGTGATGATATTCGGCCAAAAAACGATGATAAATAAAAATATCGATGTGCAGAAAAATTACGAAAAGAACTTGCCTGTGGTGATGGGCGATAAAAGCCGGCTCCAGCAGGTGGTGATTAATATAATAAGCAACGCCAGGGACGCGGTTCGTAGAGACGGGTTACTCAAAATATACACAAGGACCGTGACGGTGGAAGGTAAGCGGTTTGTTGAGATGGAATTTAAAGATAATGGCGTCGGTATCACCGACGAGAATATGAAAAAGGTATTCGACCCGTTCTTTACGACAAAGCGCCCCGGCAAAGGTACAGGGCTCGGATTGTCCGTAGCTTATTCCATAATAAAAGAACATAACGGAGAAATATCGGTTGAAAGTCCCCCGGTCGGCGAGAAGAGAGGGACCACCTTCAGGATCAGGATACCGGCGGCATAAGGGCGTGAGGGAGGAGTGTATGGATATGACGGCAAAAAATGTGCTGGTAGTTGATGATGAGTATATAATCGGTCTTGGTCTTCAGGCAGGGCTTGGCGAGCACGGGTACGATGTCGATTACGTGTTGAGTGGAAAAGAGGCGCTGATGTCCGTAAGACAAAAAAAATACGACATTATATTCATCGACAAAATTATGCCCGAAATGGACGGAATAGAGACCTGCCGGGAAATAAAGAAGATCAGCCCGAAGTCGATATGCGTTTTTATGACCGGCCATTTCGACAAGAATAGCTCGATAAGAGAAGCGGACTTCGTGGACGCCGGCGGCAGGACGTATTTTCTGTATAAACCGTTCGCTAAAAACGAACTGAAGGAAGTTATTCAAAAAGCGCTGTCAGATCAAACCCGCTTCCCCTCTGTATGAACCTGGAAAATTTAATATCAGATATCCGGAAACACGGTGATAGAAAAAAAGCCGAGTTACTTAAGCGGTACTTTAAAACCGGTCCCGGCGAATATGCCGAGGGTGATATTTTTATAGGGATAAAAGTACCCGCGCTCCGGGCGATCGCGAAAAAATACCGGTACCTTTCATTTAACGATACTTTGACGCTTCTAAAGTCGGACATTCACGAAGAGCGGTTTGTGGCGTTGTTACTGCTTATGCATAAATACCGCTGTGCGGATGCCGGGTGGCAGAAGAAAATTTACAAAGCATATTTGGCGCATACAAAATACATTAATAACTGGGACCTCGTCGATGTGTCGGCAAAACATGTTGTCGGAGGGTTTCTGATGGATAAAGACAGAACGCCTGTTCATGAGCTGGCGCATTCTGCTTCGCTGTGGGAGAGAAGAATAGCGGTACTGGCCACTTTTTACTTCATCGGACACGGCGACTTCGATGATGCGTTGAAAATATCCGAAATACTCATTAACGACAGGCATGACTTGATCCATAAAGCTGTGGGCTGGATGCTGAGGGAAGTCGGCAAAAAGGATATGGATATAGAAGAAAAGTTTTTGAAGAAATATTGTGCGATCATGCCGCGCACCATGCTGCGTTACGCGATCGAACGGTTCCCCGGGACAAAAAGAATGGCATATTTGCGTGCGAAGATGGTATAATCGTCGGCTAAAAAGGAGAAGCATGAAAAAATTATTCGGTAGAAAAAAAGAATCTCCGGCAAAAAAGGACGAAGAATTCAAGCCGGACATGGCTGAGCAAATAAACAAGATCGAGCAGCATCTGGTCGTGCTGGAAAGGAAGATGGACGAGCTCATTAATAAGATTTCGGAGCGAAGTGAAGTCGGACAACACTCACCGAGACCGGTTGTTCAGCCTGATCGCCCGCATCACGGCGAGGGCCGTCCCCGGCAGCAGCCGCATGATATTAACAGGCTTGATAATAACTTCAGAAGTAAACAGTATTATAAGGCTGTCTGCGCGGACTGCAAAAAAGAATGTGAAGTCCCCTTTAAACCGTCAGGTGACCGTCCGGTGTACTGTAAGGACTGTTTTTCGAAACGAAAGAACGGCGGAACGCTAAAAGCTACATTTAACAACATGGATGCTAATGCCGCTTCGGGAGCGCCTCGTCATTTCGACAAACGCGAAGGTCGCGATGATAGAGATCTCAAACAACACGAGTCACAACCCGGAAATCGGAAAGCCTCGCACGCCCACCATGAGGCGAACGAAAAAAAGAAAGCCCCGACACGCCGCAGGAAATAGGTTATTGGCATGAGGAGAGAACCTTGAGCTCAGCCTTGAGTTGTCCGTTATGTCGTACGCGCGTGGAGACCTTCCATAAAACTGCTATCGGAGAATATCACAAATGTTCTGGCTGTTCGTCGGTATTCCTCGACAAAAAATATTTTGTTCCGCCAGAAGCCGAAAAAAAGAGATACGAGAAGCACAAAAATAGCCGCGACGACGGGGGATATCTTAATTTTTTATCTCCGGTGATCGGCGGCGTAGAACGTCTGGTTAGCGTCGGAAAAACAGGTCTGGACTTTGGTGCCGGCCCGAGCCCGGTCATGGCGGACGTGCTGCGCGGCAAAGGTCACAGCATTGATATTTATGATCCCTTCTTCTGGAACGATAAGAATAAACTCTCGAAAAAATATGAATTTATAATCTGCACCGAAGTGATTGAGCATTTCCATTTTCCGGAAAAAGAATTCGCACTTCTAAGATCACTTCTCGCTCCCGGAGGGACGCTTTTCATCATGACCGAAGTCTATTCGGAAAAGATAAACTTCGCGACCTGGCCATACGCGAACGATGAAACGCATGTGTTCTTTTATCATAATCGCGCGCTCGAGTGGATTCGCGCGAATTTCGGGTTCTCGTCGCTCGAAGTGGATGGGAGACTCATCATCTTGCGCACATCCGCGTGAAAGAGATTCGTAGTAGCGCGCCAGTCGTTCGTCGTTAGTCGTTAGTGTGAATGAGAATGCCAAAATGACGAATAAAGGACGGCGATTGTAAGGCAACATAAAACTAACGACTAACGACCAGCGACTAACGACTAACTTCGGTTTGGGTACTTTTCCGCTTTACAAACCGCCGCGAATTGTGTATGCTCATGGGTCGCTACCGGTTAAACCCAAAGGGATATCAATGATATCGGCCAGAAACATATCTTTGCAATACGGAAAACGTGTTCTCTTTTCCAATGTGAACATAAATTTCCAGGAAGGGAATTGCTACGGCATTATTGGCGCTAACGGTTCGGGGAAGTCGACTTTCCTTAAGATACTTTCCGGAGAAATCGAATCCACAAAAGGCGAGGTTGTTGTTACGCCCGGTGAACGGATATCGGTACTCAAACAGGACCAGGCGGCGTTTGACGAATATACGGTTATGAATACCGTCATTATGGGGCACAAAAAACTTTATGACATTATCGTCGAAAGAGAAGCGCTTACATCCAAGGCGGATTTTTCCGACGAAGACGCCAACCGTGTTCTTGAACTGGACGGCGAGTTCGCGGATCTCGACGGATGGAACGCCGAATCCGACGCCGCGAAACTTTTAAGTAATCTCGGTATTCCCGAAGAACTTAAGGATGTGGAGCTTAAACATCTCGAGTCAGGTGAGAAAGTCAGGGTGCTTTTAGCACAGGCGCTTTTCGGCGACCCCGACATACTGCTCTTGGACGAACCGACGAACAACCTCGACGTGGAAACGAGCATGTGGCTTGAGGAGTTTTTGTGCAACTTCAGGAACGTCGCCATCGTTGTTTCGCATGACCGGCATTTTCTTGATAAGGTCTGTACGCACGTGGCCGATATCGATTACGGCAATATACAGCTGTATTCCGGTAATTTCAGTTTCTGGGTCAAGTCCAGCCAGCTTGCTTTAAAACAAAAGGCCGAGGCCAATAAAAAAACAATGGAAAAACGCAAGGAGCTTGAAGAGTTCATTGCCCGTTTCAGCGCCAACGCCTCAAAAGCGAAGCAGGCGACGAGCCGCAAGAAAAGCCTGGAAAAACTTACGCTTGAAGATATTAAGCCGTCTTCCCGAAAATATCCATATATAAATTTCGAGATCGAAAAAGAATCCGGGAATAATATTTTGCGTATCGATAACCTGTCAAAAAAACTTGATGAAAAATTTGTTTTTCATAACCTTTCCATTAGCGTCAACAAAGGCGATAAGATAGCCCTGATCGGTCGTAATGACCTTGCCAAGTCGGCTCTTCTGGAGATCATTATGGGAGCCGAAAAGTCCGACGAGGGAAGTTTTACCTGGGGAGTTTCGGCAAGGTCGGCATTCTACCCGAAAGAAAATACCGCGTTTTTCGCGTCAGATAAGAACCTTATAGACTGGCTTTGCCAGTTTTCCAATAATACCGGAGATTCATTTATACGCGGTTTTCTCGGTCGCATGCTTTTTTCCGGAGAAGAGTCGTTGAAGCCCGTCAATGTCCTGTCCGGAGGGGAACGTGTAAGGTGCATGCTGGCGAAGATGATGCTTGAACAGGCCAACACGCTTGTACTGGACGAGCCGACGAACCATCTTGACCTTGAATCCATCACATCCCTAAATGAGGGACTGGAGCGATTCAAAGGTACCATCATTTTTTCGTCTCGTGACCACGAACTTGTTGAGACGGTCGCGAACCGTATTATCGAAATTTCCCCCAAAGGATACATCGACCAGTCCGACACAACGTACGACGATTATCTCTCCAGCGATAACATCCGCGAAAGGCGTAAGCGGCTGTACTAGTTCAGAGTTCAAAGTTCAGAGTTCAGAGTTCAAAGAAAATACTTGCGGCTCATCTTCCTCGGAATATAATGGTTATCGATATTGTGCATGGACTTCACCTTAACCGCTGAATATTCAAACTATGGTACATGAAACACCCGGGATACATGAATTTTTCGCTTCGCTTTCCGCTCCTTCGGCGTTTTTTTGCGTGATGCCGTTCTTTTTGATGCTTTTGAGCATCGCCGTATTTCCGCTTGTTGCCCCTGGATTCTGGGATAAAAACCGCAATAAAGGTATTGTCGCCGCCATATTCGCCCTTCCATCAGTTATCTTTTTTATGGTCAGGGATTGGAACATACTGGCGAAAACTGTTCTTGAGTATGGGGCGTTCATAGGGCTTTTGGGGGCGCTTTTTGTCATTTCCGGAGGCATTTACATCAGGGGGTCTTTTAAAGGGAAGCCCCAGGTTAATATGTTTTTTTTGGCGATAGGGGCGGTGCTGGCGAATGTTGTAGGCACCACAGGCGCCAGCATGCTCTTAATACGGCCTCTCCTTCGCGCTAACCATGAGCGCCGTTATAAAGTGCACACGGTCATTTTTTTCATTTTCATCGTTTCTAACTGCGGCGGTATACTTACGCCCCTTGGGGATCCGCCGCTATTTCTAGGATTTTTAAAGGGCGTTACTTTTGGATGGACATTCAGGCTGTTCCCGACATTTTTATTCGTAAATGTCATTCTCGTGTTAGTTTATTATTTTATTGACCGGTATTTTTTTAAACGTGAAAGCGATACGGTCAAAGAGGCGGAAAATGAGGCATACGTTCTTTCCGAAAGTTTCGGAATAGAAGGCCGCCGTAATTTTGTTCTTCTTATCGCTCTTATGTTGACAAGCCTGTTTTCCGGGTATGTGCTTTACCGGTTGAGAGGCCCCGACGTGTTCGGCGAGCCTTTCGGCACGGCGCTTGCCGCTGTTGTGCAGATCACCGCTTTTACGCTTCTGGCGGTCATCTCGTATGGGGTTACGCCAAAAAATGTTCATGAACGCAATAATTTCCATTTTCATCCGATCATCGAAGTCGGCGTGAGATTTTCCGGCATCTTCGCTTCCATGATACCGGTGCTTTTGATACTGGAAGAGCAGGGTGCCAAACTTGGGGTGCACCAGGCATGGCAGTTTTTCTGGTTCTCCGGGGGGCTTTCCAGTTTCCTTGATAACGCGCCCACTTATCTTACCTTCACTAGTCTTGCTAAAGGAGTATTCCACATAGGTGGCGCGGGCTTAGGGGGTCTTATGAGTGACCCGGCCGGAGGAAAGGTCCTGGCGGCCATTTCATGCGGCGCGGTTTTTATGGGGGCCAACACATATATAGGTAATGGCCCCAATTTTATGGTGAAGGCGATAGCGGAACATTCCGGCGTCAAAATGCCGGGTTTTTTCGCGTACATGCTCTGGTCGTTGTGCATCCTTATTCCGTTATTTATCGCAGTGACTTTTATTTTTTTTAGGGGTACGTGCTAACACCCAGCGGCGTTCCTACCGGGACGCTCGGATTCCTCCAGCGGGAATCCTCGCTCTGCGCTCCGCCTGTCGGCCCGCCTTCGGCGGGACCAAGCCCGCCAGGCGTCGCGAAGCCCGTACGGAACGCCGCTGGGCGTTAGCACCAACATTCGCCGATTGACGCTAAACCATAAACGATGAACCATGAACTATGAACAAAAGGTGCTTCTCCATGATTCTTGGTCATAAATATGAGGTGGTGGTAGTGGGCGCCGGGCCGGCGGGCCTGATGGCGGCGCGTGAGCTGGCGAAGCAGAACATCGATTATCTTTTGATCGACCGCAAGAAAGAGATCGGTCTGCCGCTCAAATGCGCCGAAGGGGTCAGGGAGAAAGAGTTTTATGAAATATTCGGTGAAGGACAATACGACTTTATCAGGAACAGGGTACATCGACATGAAGTTATCTATGAGGAAGTAAAAAGGGTTTTTTACGCGGATTTTTTGCAGATCTCGCGGCCCGATTTTGAAAAATGGCTGGGACGTGGTTTAGTGATAGAACTTGAATGCGTTTGCGAGGATATCTTTGTCAAAAGTGACCGCGTGGAAATAACCACTTCGCGCGGAAAAGTAAGCGCTGAGATCGTGATAATGTGTTCCGGCTGCAACTACGAGCTTCTTAAAAATTCAACATTGGTGCGTAAAATCTCGAGAACCATTCCCGCTTTCGGAGGTTTGTATAAAAATCATGGACTGGATCCGTCCGCATTCTATTACTACTATGACAAGGATTATCTGGGGTATTTCTGGATATTTCCCAAAAACAAAGACGTAGCTAGCATCGGTTTCGGAGGTATTCCGGCGTGGCCTTGGCATCAGGCTAATATCGGCGCGATATTGAAGAAATTCCTTGCTAAATATGGCATCAACCCTGAATTGGTGCAAAATTATGGCGGTCCTATTCCGTGTTCGGGTCCCGTGAAGCGTCCCTACTCCGACAGACTGCTTTTGGCGGGAGATGCGGCCGGTTTTGTAGTGGCGATGAGCGGAGAGGGTATACTTTATGCCCTGAAGTCCGGCAGATATGCCGCGCGAAGCGCTGCCGGCGCTTTAAAAAATAAAAGGTTCGACAATAGATCTTTAATGATATACGGTAAAGTGTGTGATGACGATTTCGGTAGGCGCATGAAAAATGGGATCATATCCTACAGGTTGTTCACATTGGCCTGCCGATCGGGTATATTGAAATACGCGATAAAAAATGTATCTGTAAAAAAAGTTAAAGATCTGATAATGGACTGACATGATACGCGATAAAATAAATAATGTGAGGCGAAACGTGAAAGTAGCGATCATGCTTTTAGCGCTTTTTACCATAACCGGGTTTTCTGAGGCGAAAGACGGAGAATCCGGGCGTTACGGACTTCTTGTTACGGTGATACAGGATAATCCGGTCCTCTCCAGCCGTGAAGAAATAGACAAACTTGTCGATTTTTCCGCCATACACCATGTTGAAGAACTGTTCGTGCAGATATACCGCGCGAATAAGGCGTGGTTCCCGTCGGAAGTAGGTGATTCCCGGGTTTATGAAGAATGTTTGAAGACCGTTGGAGAAGATCCGTTCAAGCTGCTTATCAAAAAGGCCCATGCTAGAGGCATAAAAGTTCACGCATGGCTCAATCTTTTGAGCCTCAGCGCTAACGAAGACGCTAAGATCCTTAAAAAGTACGGGCCGGAAATATTAACGAAGAACCTCGATAAAAAGAAAACCCTTTCGGATTATAAGATCGATAATCAGTATTTTTTGGAACCGGGAGATATGAACGTCCGTAAGGAATTGTTAAAGATGGTAGAAGAGATACTGAGCGCATATCCTGACCTTGATGGCATGCATTTCGATTATATACGTTATCCGGATACAAAGCCGGATTATGGTTATACAAAAATGAACATGGACCGTTTCAAACGATTTACGGGGGAAAGAACTATCGGCAAGGGAAGCCATCTGTGGAAGGATTGGAAACGGCGCCAGGTGACGGAGCTCTTGCGAACTCTCGTCGAAAAAACGCGAGTGATGAGACCGGAGATCGCTGTCTCTTCCACGGGCTGTGCGCCGTACATGCGCGCGTATTTCG
>JADFYD010000021.1 GCA_015233235.1 Candidatus Omnitrophota bacterium
TTTGCCTTACTTCATTCTTGAGAATATTCCGTTCATAAACAGCGCAAGATGTCCTTCCAGGGGAATAGTTTTCGTTTACCTGTTCTGGGCCGTTATAACGGCGTTGTCGCTGCGCTACCTGCTGGGCAAAGTAAGACCGCCTCGCATGCGCGCCTTTGTCGCGGCAGCGATTTTTATTTTGATCTTCGCCGATTTCGCTTTTTTTTGCGACACAAAGGCCCCCGTCGCGCTTCCTAAGTGTTACAGCATGATCAAAGAGCAAGGAGATTCTTTCGGCATACTGGACCTGCCGGAAGTTGTGACCGCGGATCACCGGTACATGCTTTACCAGACATTTCATGGCATACCGATAGCGGGAGGGCTGATCTCCCGAAAGCTGAACAAGACTTTTGTCGACGACCTTCCGGCGGACATGGGGACGCTGAAAAACCTGCTCATAGCTAAAAAGATAAAATTCGTGGTCGTTCACCACAGGCTTTATTTCAGAGCGGGCATCGCCTCTTCCGGCGGGCCTGAAAAATACAGAGAAAGCGTCGAAAAGCTTAAACCCGTCATAATTAATTTTGTCGGTAAACTTAAAAAAGCCTTTAAGCTTATTTATATCGACGAGCGGGAAATGGTGTTTCGGGTCTATTGATACGGCCTGTTTTTTTGTGGTAAAAAACACGAACGGGAGTGTGCATATGCATGATATCTCTATGCTCAAGATCGCGGTCGTTGTTGCCGTGGGCTTCGCGATAATAATGGGTTTTGAGATCAGGATAGTGACATATCTCAAGCAAATGAGGGACCTACTTCGGGAACTTGTCAAAAAATAATGCTAAGTTGTCATTTTGTGCGGGAAATGATATTATTACCTATTATTAGCGGGACAAGGCTATATAACCTTCGGAGGATAAAAGATGAAAGAACCTAAAGATATGAGAGAGATACTGGAAATACTTGAAAATGACGCGACCGTCACGGCCGATGAAATAGCGAAAATGCTCAACATGACGCCGAAGGCGGTGAAAAGCGCGATTAAAAAATACGAGAAAGACGGGGTGATACTAAAATATAAGACTGTCATAAACAAGGAACTCCTTCACACAGAGGACGGGGCCGAGGGTGTGCGCGCCTTAATAGAAGTAAAGGTCGCGCCGGAACGGAACGTGGGTTTTGAGCATGTGGCGGAACGCTTATATCATTTTCCGGAAGTGAAAAGCTGCTATCTTATGTCGGGGACATATGACATTTTGGTGATCGTCGAGGGGAAAAGCCTTCGCAACGTAGCGGGTTTTGTTTCGGAGAAACTTTCGACCGTCGATCATATTAGAGGCACGGCGACACATTTCATACTAAAAAAATATAAGGAAGACGGGGATATATTGCGGCAGCCCGAGAGAAGCAAGCGGCCGGCGATCACGTTGTAGTGAAAATAGAAATGCAGGGTGTTATGAAGATATCGAAAATTGTAGAAAATATGCCGCCTTCGGGGATAAGGGTATTCTTTGATCTCGTTGTCGGAATGAAAGACGTTATCTCGCTCGGCGTCGGGGAGCCCGATTTTGTCACTCCGTGGCACGTGCGGGAAAGCGCCATTTATGCCATTGAAAAAGGGTACACATCGTACACTTCGAACAAGGGGTTGCCCGAGTTTCGCCAGGCGATATCGAAATACCTGAAACATAAACATGGACTTGATTATGATCCGGAGGAAGAGATACTGATAACCGTTGGCGTTAGTGAAGGCTATGATCTGGCCCTTCGCGCGCTTCTCAACAGAGGGGACGAGGTTTTAGTGCCCGAGCCCCAGTATGTGGCGTACGGTCCGATAGTTGAACTCGTCGGCGGTAAGGCCGTGTACATAAAAACGGAACTTTCCGAAGGTTTCAAGATCACCCCGCGGGAAATAGAGAAAAATTGCGGAAAGAGAACGAGAGGATTAGTTCTGAACTATCCGAACAACCCGACGGGTAAGTCGTATACACGAAAAGAACTTTTAGAGATCGCCAGGGTGGCCAGAAAACACGATCTCGTTATTATCAGCGACGAGATATATTGCGATCTTACTTATGATTTTGAGCACACGTCATTCCCGTCGCTTCCAGGCATGAGGGAGCGTACGATCTACCTGAACGGTTTTTCTAAATCTTTCGCGATGACCGGCTGGCGAGTGGGTTACGCGTGCGGTCCGAAAGAAATAATCGCCGCCATGAATAAAGTTCATCAGTACACAATGCTTTGCGCTTCGATAATTTCTCAGATGGCCGCGATGGAAGCCCTTAAGAATGGTGAACAGCCCGTGAATGAAATGAAACGCGAATACAAAAGAAGGCGGGAATTCGTTATCGCCCGTTTGAATGAGATAGGTCTCGCGTGTCACAAGCCGGAGGGCGCGTTTTACGCCTTCCCTTCGATAAAAAGCACCGGACTTTCTTCGATGGAATTCGCCCAAAAACTCCTTAAAGAGGAGAAGGTAGCCGTCGTTCCCGGTACGGCTTTCGGCAAAACGTGCGAAGACCATGTCAGGATGTGTTATGCCTCCAGTTTCGAGAACCTCAGGGAAGCCATGAAGAGGATAGAGCGCTTCCTCAAACGCCGGAAACAAAAAAATGACTAAAGGTACGGGGGAGTTGAGAGAACTTTCTGCGCGCCGTTTAATGCATTAGTGAGCTGCCACCCTGCGTAGCCCTGCGCACATTGAAGTAATTGCCCGAGCCGCCGCGCTGCGCAATCCTGCGCGCGGCGGTAAAGCCGTGCTCGGATCGCTCCGCGCGGCGGCATTGAGTGTTCAAAAGGCTGTGCTTGAACCACTCCGCGGGGTTGCCTGACGGATTGAAAGGCATATTCTGCGCGTCCCCCTAAAATTGTCATCCCGGAATTTCTGCCGGGCTCTTTCCGGCAGAAATATCCGGGATCTGTAATGTGGATGCTCAGAAATAAATAAAAATGGAACTTTTGTGAGTTGTGCAACGTCTAAGATAGTGAATAAGGCGGAAGATGTATGAGGGAAATTCCCGATGATCTTGTGAAGATGGCCGCTCGCGGCGACCGGACGGCGTTTGAGGAGATATATAAATTAACTTCAGGATACGTGTTCGCTGTGGCATTGCGTGTATGTATTTTTCCAGAGACCGCGGAAGAAGTCACTCAGGACGTGTTCGTGAAGTTGCACAGGGATCTTTGGCAGTTCAATTTCAAGTCGGAGCTGAAAACATGGATGTACAGGATAACGGTCAATACGGCTATCGACTACTACAACCGCGAGAAGAAAAGGCGTACGCGTGAGGTGGCCGATGACTCTTTAATTGAGAACCACGGAGTCGGCAGCGAACTTGAGAAAAAGATAGACAAAGAGGCTAACGAGAAGGCGGTCAAAGAATTGCTTGCCGCGCTTAACTCCGACCAGCGTTCATGCGTGGTACTTCGGGAAATTGAGGGGTTGTCGTACGAGGAAATCGCTAAAGTTCTGAAGGTGAAAATTAATACCGTAAGAACAAGGCTTAAAAGGGCGCGGGAAATACTGGTGAGAACGGCGCAGCAAAAGAAGGAGGCGAAAGATGAATTGTGACAGGGTACGCGATAGAATACTGACCGATTATATCGACGGCGAATGCGGCGAGAAGACACGCCTGGAAATTGAAAGGCATATTTCATCCTGTGTTTCCTGCGGCGAATTATACAGCCTTATTCAGGAAAAGATCAAAAAACCTTTTGCTTCGGTCTCGCCGGAGGAGCCTCCTCTTAAGGTATGGGAAGAGATCCAGGCGAGGATACAGCCTGAACGGCAGCATGTAAAAGAACAGGCGCTGGCCGGGTTTTTTGAAAAACTCACGGTAATTTTTGCCTTCAGACGACCCATAGCGGTCCTGGCGGGTATAATGCTGGTGTTTGCTTTAGGGGTCGGGTATTTCCAGGCCTACGATTATAACGCCGCAAAAGAATATTTAGCCGAAGAAATGGATACACTGTCGTCTGTAAGAGCGGATAACGGTAGTAGCGAAGGGTTTGGAACGAGTATTGAGGAATATTTGTTGCAGTAACGGAACTTTCCGACAAGTGCCGGCAGTCTAATACCGGTGAATGCAAAAAGGAGGAATAAATATGAAGAACCTAACAAGGATATTTGTGGTGACGGGTATTGCCGCGCTTTTATTCGGCGCAAGCCCGGTGAAAGCCGAAGACCAGGCGGCTGCCGGTAAAGGGAAAGATGCCGCGCAGTGCGCGGAGAATAAAAAATGCTGCGGCAAAGAAGGCGGCATGTGGTGCGGAAAGGACAAGAAGATGGACAAGATCATGGACGAGATCGGGGTCACGGACGAACAGAAAAAACAGCTCAAAGAAATGAGAGAGACACAGAAAGAGACCGGTAAGGAAATATTCAAAAGTATCAGGGAAAAAAGGGACGCGATAAGAGAAGAACTTAATAAACCCGAAACGGACGAGAACAAGATCAACGCTTTGATAGAGGAAGAAACGGCGCTTTCCAAGGCAAAAGCCCAGCACATGGTACAGGGAGTCTTGGCGATGAAAAAGATACTGACCCCGGAACAGTTCCAGCTTTTAGACAAGAAATTCCAGGAGATGAAAGGAAAGCATCATAAAGGCCGGAAACACGCTGAAGGGCACGCAAAAGCCAAAGAAGCGCCCGAAGTGAACAAACAATAGGTTTTTTGATAAAGTTATTGACAAATGTCTGAAATAGAGTATAATTGCAAGCGTGAAGTGTAGTTGTGTTATATTTCGGATATCGAGAATAAGGGAAGAATACTTAAACCACAAGGTTAAGAATTGTTTGCCTTGTGGTTTTTTTATTCCTGGAGTTTAGGAAAAAGTTTTTCTGTCCGCCGCCGCGGTAGATCCTTAGAAATAAGGACGAACGCGGGAAGTGCTTCGGCGAATGTCGCCGAAAGATACTTGAATGTTGGTTGCGGGTAGAAGGGGCATGCGGGAAAACCCGCAGGCTCCATTACAAGGAGGAAGTAAGTAATGGCAAAAGGTAAAGTAAAATGGTTCAACAATCAAAAAGGTTATGGGTTTATTACTCCGGAATCAGGCAGTGATGTGTTCGTGCATCACAGTGCTATTCAGGGCGAAGGCTATAAATCTTTGAATGAAGGACAGGCGGTTGAGTTTGAGATCCGCAAGGGTCCCAAAGGCGAAGAAGCCGCGAACGTAGTAAAACTGTAATAAGGTTTTTGAGGCCCGGCAATTAAATTGCCGGGCTTTTTTTGCGCACCGATTTTTGTTCTGACAGTGGGGACACCCTTTTAACGCCGGATGTTTGGGCTGTTTGAAAAGAGTGTCCCTATTTTTTCGGATGGAGCCATGCCTAATCAGAAAAGAAGAAAAGACGTAAGGAATATAGCCATTATCGCGCATGTCGATCACGGTAAAACTACGCTTGTCGACGCGCTTCTCAAATATACCGGAGCCTACTCGTTTAAAGACGGAGAGACCACCATAATGGATTCCAACCCTCTCGAAAAAGAAAGAGGGATAACGATATTTTCCAAGAACGCGTCTTTTCAGTATAAGGGCGTGCAGTTCAACATTGTGGATACTCCGGGTCACGCCGATTTCGGCAGTGAGGTCGAGCGCATACTTAAAATGGTCGAGGGAGTGCTTCTTCTCGTCGACGCGGTCGAAGGGCCGATGCCTCAGACAAAGTTCGTTCTAAAAAAATCCCTCGAACTGCACTTAAAACCGATACTGGTCATTAATAAAATGGACAGGCCCAATGCTCGCGCGCATGAAGTTGCCGACATGACTTTTGATCTTTTTTGCGAACTTAACGCGACGGACGAACAGCTGGATTTCCCGATAGTGTATGCTTCGGGAAGGGATGGCTACGCCACTCTTGACCTCGACGAGCCCAGCGAATCGGTAAAACCTCTTTTGGAAACTATACTCCACAGGGTGCTTCCGCCGGTGGCGGACCCCGACCTTCCTTTTCAGATGCTGGTGACCATGCTTGATTACGACTCATATGTCGGACTTATCGCGATCGGGCGTATTTTTCACGGATCGGTGCGTTTCGGGAAAGCGGTCGTGCTTGTAAAGCGTGACGGTACCGTGGTAAAAGGCAAGGTCACTAAAATAATGAAGTATCGCGGTCTTCTTAGAGTCGATGCGGAAGACGCGACTGCCGGCGATATCATATCGATAGCCGGTATTACGAATGTGGAGGTGGGCGAAACTATCGCCGATATCGATAATCCCAAGGCGCTTCCCACTATCAATGTCGATGAGCCGACCATTTCAATGAATTTTTGTCACAATACAAGTCCGCTTTCCGGAAAAGACGGCGGCCGGTTTTTAACGTCACGCCATATTCGCGAAAGGCTTGAGCATGAGGCGATGGTGAATGTCGGCATCAAGGTTGAAGAAGTTGACGGCGGCGAACGTTTCAAGGTTTCCGGGCGCGGAGAGCTTCATTTGGCCATTCTCATAGAGACCATGCGCCGCGAAGGATATGAAATGGAAGTTTCGCGGCCCAAAGTCATACTAAAAAAAATAGGCGATACTCTTCTTGAACCCGTCGAGGAAGTTGTGGTCGAAGTCGATACCGAATATCAGGGCGCGGTCATGCAGGCTTTGGGGTCGCGCAAGGCCGAAATGAAAACTATGAAAACAACCTCTACGGGCAGTACGCGTATGGAATTTGTTATCGCTTCGAGGGCGCTCATCGGGTTTCGCAGCGATTTTTTGACCATGACCCGCGGAAGCGGCATCATGTATCAGAACTTCCTGGAGTATCAGCCTTACAAAGGGGATATGCCGAAAAGACAGACCGGGGTTCTTATATCTCACGGCGAGGGAGCTGCGGTAGCTTATGCTTTATTTTATCTTCAGGAAAGGGGAAGCATTTTCGTTAAACCCGGCGACAAGATCTATGAGGGCATGATAGTGGGAGAGAACAATAAAGGTCCGGATCTCGTAGTGAACGCGCTCAGAGAGAAAAAACTTACGAATATGCGCTCGTCGGGTTCCGACGACGCTATGCAGCTTATACCGCCAAAACATATGACGCTGGAACTGGCGCTTGAGTTCATAGAAGACGACGAGCTGGTAGAGGTAACGCCGCTTTTCGCGAGGATCAGAAAGGCCGATCTAAGAGAAGTGGACCGCAGGCGCGCCAGCCGCAAAGAAAGAGAAACATAGATATACCGAAATGATAGAAATATTCAATCTTACCAAATCTTACGGCGAACAGCTGCTTTTTAAGGAAGCCTCCTTCACCATAATGCCGGGCGACCGCATCGGGCTTGTCGGCCGTAATGGCCATGGCAAGTCGACCCTGCTCAGAATGATCATCGGAGAAGAAGAGATCGACGAAGGAAGGATCTCCATACCTAAAAACTACACTATCGGATATTTAAGACAGATACTTTCCTTTACCGAAAATACAGTGACGGCCGAAGCCTCGAAAGGTCTTCCGGAGCATGAAAAAGACGCGTTCTGGAAAACGGAGAAGATACTTACCGGCCTCGGGTTCAAAGAAGAGGATCTTTCCAAACCCCCGGGAATTTTCTCCGGCGGTTATCAGATGCGGATAGAGCTCGCCAAAGTGCTTGTTTCGGAACCAAATATGCTTCTACTTGACGAACCGACTAATTTTTTGGACATCGTTTCGATACGCTGGCTTGAGAAATTCCTCAGGGAATGGAAAAGCGAACTCATGATCGTCAGCCACGACAGGAATTTTGTCGACAGCGTTACAACGCATATTGTCGGCATACACAGGGCGCGCATGAGAAAATTTGAGGGCGGTACCGCGAAGTTCTATTCCTGTATAGAACAGGAGGATGTGGTACATGAGAAGCGCCGCCTGGAAGACGAAAAAAAACGCAAGGAAATAGAAGAGTACATAAATCGTTTCAAGTCGCAAGCGAGCAGGGCGAGTACCGTACAGTCCAGCATGAAAATGCTCGAAAAGATGGAAAAGATCGATAAACTGGGGACCATAAGCACATTATCTTTTTCTTTTAATTCAACCCCTTTTTCTCCGCCGGTGGTCATGGAGGCGACAGACATAAGTTTTTCTTATGACGGCGGTATTCCATACCTATTCGATAAGCTCGATTTTGTCGTAGCAAGAGGCGAGAAGATCTGTATCGTCGGACCCAACGGAAAAGGAAAGACAACGCTCGCGAGGATACTTGCGGGAGTTCTCACCCAGACTTCGGGTAAAATTAGGATCAATCCCCAGGTAGTGATGTCTTATTACGAGCAGGGTAACACGGCGAGGCTTGACAATGACCGGACGATAGAAGAAGAGGTGATAGCCGCGCATCCTTATAAAAACAGAGGCGAGGCTCGCGGTATCTGCGGCGCCATGATGTTCCCGGGCGACATGGCGCTTAAAAAAATATCCGTTCTTTCCGGAGGGGAAAGAAGCAGGGTGCTTCTCGCTAAAACACTTCTTATCCCTTCGAACCTTCTCATACTTGACGAACCGACACATCATTTGGACATGGAGTCATGCGCCGCTCTTTTTGAGGCGGTTAAAAAATATGACGGTGCCGCGATAGTCGTGACGCATGACGAATATTTTTTGCACAAAGTCGCGACCAAACTGATAGTTTTCACGGGAGAGCGCATAAAAGTCTTTCCGGGGAACTATTCCGAATTTCTTGCCCAGGTGGGGTGGGGAGATGGCGCGCTTAGAGCGGCAGCCCCCAGGCTAAGCGCGAAAACGATGGCTCCCGAAAGCCCTGTTAACAAAAAAGACGAAAGAAGACGGAAGGCAGAGCTCGCCGAACTCCGGCGTAAAAAACTGGGGCCTCTTGAAGAAAAAATGAAGAAACTCGAGAAAGAAATTCATCATCTCGAAAAAGAAGAGACCGCTTTGACCGAAGAACTCATAAAGGGCTCGGAAGAGCAGAATGTCAAAGTGATCACCGAAGTGCCGAAAAAGTTGAACGCGCTAAAGCTTACCGTGAACCGGCTTTATGAAGAGCTGGAATTAGTATCTGAGAGCTACGAGAAAGCGAAAAAAGAATTTGAATAGTGTTATGCTCTGTCATCCCGGAAAACCCTCGCCGCGTTCTTTGTGGCGAGGGTTTATCCGGGATCTAAGGGCATGCTCTATTCTCTATGCCGAAAGTGATGTATAATCTATGAGCCATGAATATCCCTGATACAAGCAAAATACTCGTCACATGCGCCAAAGGCATCGCTCCGTTCCTCGAAGAGGAAATCAAGTCTCTAGGTTTTAGAGTTGGATCAACCCACGAGACGGGGGCAGTAATAACAGGAAAATTCACAGACACTTATAAGCTTAATCTTGAACTCAGAACCGCGTACAATGTTCTTTTCCTCCTCAAAGAATTTGAATGCAATAATCCGACAGATCTTTACGCGGAAACAGGCGAGATAGAATGGGAAAATATCATCCCGGCCGATGAATATTTGACAGTTGTTTCTCAAACTGAGAATCCTTCAATAAAAAATTCCATGTTCGCCAATCAAAAGCTTAAAGACGCCGTTGTTGACCGCATGACAAAAAGAATAGGAAAGCGCCCCGATTCCGGACCCGAGAGAAAGAACGTTGTAATAAATTTATACTGGAAAGACCGGAACGCATGGATATATCTCAATACTTCGGGTGGAAAACTTGCCGACAGAGGGTATAGAAAGATCCCTCTCGGCGCGCCGATGCAGGAAACACTTGCTGCCGCTGTTCTTCTTGCAGCAAAATATGATGGAAAGAGCCACTTCGTAAACCCGATGTGCGGAAGCGGAACGATAGCGATAGAAGCGGCGCTTATCGCCCTCGACAAAGCTCCGGGTCTTTTGAGAAGCAATTACGGGTTTATGCATCTAAAAAATTTCGATAAAATTTACTGGCAGTCTTTACGAAAAGAAACTCTTGCAAAGTCAAAAAAAGGTCTCGATCAAAAAATAATAGCGACAGATATAGATAACAGGGCAGTCGAGGCGGCGACAGCGAATGCGAGAACAGCCGGAGTAGAACACCTTATCGAGTTCAAGGTCTCGGATTTTTCGGTAACAAACGTACCATCTGAAAAAAGTATAGTACTTTTAAACCCCGAATATGGCGAGCGCATGGGAACTTCGACAAAACTTGAAGGCACCTACAAGGCTATAGGCGATTTTTTTAAACAGAAATGTAAGGGAAGTGCCTGTTATGTTTTTACGGGAAATCTGGAGCTTGCCAAAAAAATCGGTCTCCGCGCGGAACGGCGAGTTCCGTTCTATAACGGTGACATCGAGTGCCGGCTGCTGGAGTATGATATTTTTTAGCAGGTCCCGGATAAACCCCGGATTAAATTCAGGGTTTTCCGGGGTGACAGAGGTGTGTGTCCGTAAGAGGTGCCCGACTATCCTGGAGGTAATTATGAAAGGTGTGTTTAAACCAAAATGCGTTTTTTTATGGCTGATGGTCACGCTTATTTTTGTTCTGTACGGGGGACAAAAAATAAGTTTTTCGGCCGAAGATGACAGCTATGCCGAACAACAGCTGGAAGAAAAAATTGCCGCGCACCAAATAAAAAATGATACCGACCGGGAATCCGAGAAAGGCTATCAAAAACCTACGGAAGATTTCGAGGCGGACGGCGGGATCGCGCCCCAAACACCGACTTCTTTGGATGCCGATGCCGAAGCAGATAGAGGAAGCGAAAGACCCGTTGGCCTTTTGCCGGACGAGGATAAGAATGCCGATCGGGGTTCTCGACCCATGAATATCGAAGGACCGCAGGAAGATGTCGAGGCGGATGGTACGCAAAACTAATGAGTTTAGAAGTTTAGTGCTGCCGCGCTCAGACCCGCCAGATAGCCAGTCGAGAACGCGGCCTGAAGGTTAAACCCACCCGTCTCGCCGTCTATGTCGATAACTTCACCGGCAAAATAAAGTCCCTTAACCAGCCGCGAGGCCATTGTCCGCGGGTCGATCTCTTTCAGGGAAACGCCGCCGCGGGTTACCATTCCTTCTTTTATGTGGGCTGTTCTGGTGATGGTAAGGCGAAAATCTTTTATCATTTCCGATAAAAGTATTTTTTCCCGGGAGGAAAGCTGGTTAGATCTTTTTTCTAGGTCAATACCGGCTCTTTCGATAATGATCTCGGCAAGCCTTTCCGGGATCAATTCCTTAAGGTTGTTCTTGGCGGTTTTTGAGGAGTGCTCCAGAAAAAGGTCATTTAGTTCCTTATCGAGATCGTTCCCCGCGGTATCCGGAAGAAGATCTATGCTCACTTCCACGGTTTTTTTATCGAAGATAAGGTCCGAGATCATGCCGCTCACCGAAAGCGCCAATGGGCCGGTGAGCCCGTTAGAGGTGAAAAGAACGTTGCCTTTTTCCGTGGAAAAATGTCTTTTTCCGGAAATGATCGTAAGCGCGACATTTAGAAGTGTCAGCCCCGTAAGCATGGACGGGTATGCCTCCTTTGTGACAAGTGAAGCAAGCGCGGCTTTGGGAGTGATTATTTTGTGGCCGAGCTTTTCGGCCATCATGTATCCGTCGCCGGTCGAACCGGTCCCCGGATATGAAACGCCTCCGGTAGCGAGGATAACGGCGGAACACGCCAGAAATTTTTCGTTCGCGAATTTTATTCCCGAGACATGCCCTCCGCTCGAGACAACGTCAGCTACCGGAGAAGAAGAAAGGAGCGAAACATGATTTTTTCTAAGCTCATTTTCAAGTATTTGTAACACGCTTTTGGCTTTGTCACCTTCGGGGAATATCTTTCTGTGAGGGGTGTTTTCGTTATTTTCTTCGTAACATTTTAATCCGCGTGATCCCAAAAAATTAACCAGGTCTGTACTGAAAAAAGCCTTGAATGCGTCTCTTAAGAATTGTCCGTTCTTGCCGTATTTAGCAAGAAAAACGTCCAAGCCGGCAGTGTTGGTCAGGTTGCACCGGCCGCCGCCGGTGAGAAGCAGTTTTCTGCCGGGAGTTTCTTTTTTTTCCGTCAGAGTAACTCCGCATCCGCGGCTGGAAGCCGCTATCGCGGCCATCATGCCGGAAGGCCCCGCGCCGATAACGATTATTTGTTTATTTTTATCCATAGCAGTGTTCCTGGCGTATTATCAGCACTATATCATATAAGCTGTCAAGCGGAGAACAAAATTTTGTTACAGTGAATTTTTCTTGAGAAGTTCCGATAAATCTAATATACTGGTTACAGAAGATGTCTAACAAAGGAGGGTGCAATGGGTGCTTTAATTAGTATAGCAATTCTTGTGCTGGACATTGTGGCGATAGTCGACGCCGTTAAAAGTTCGATGGATAATGTGAAAAAAGCCCTATGGATAGCCGCAATTATCGTTCTTCCTATTATTGGCATGGTTGTTTATTTTTTAGTAGCGAAAAAAAAGGCATAGACATAATTAACAGGGATAGGTATGAAGTTTCATTTGAACCGCTTGCATAGAGTAGCGGGGGTTGTGTTTTTTAGTTCGTTTATCTCTTTCGGCAGGGCTGTCGCGGAAACCGGAACGCAGGTCGTTTCTGCGGCACCGGCAGTGAAAGAAATGTTCAACGCTCATGTCGCCACCGCGCAAAAGCTATTCGGCATTGCAGCTGAATTTCTTGTTAAATACAGTTTTCAGGCCCTCGGTGGAATAATCGTTATTATCGCCGGGTTTTTTGTTGCCAACATAGCTTGCAGGTTTACCGGTGAATTTCTTCATAAACACCGCATCGATGTAACTATATCAAAATTTCTTCTTCAGATAATTAAAATAGCGATCCTCGCTTTAGCCGTTTTGATAGCGCTCGGTAATTTTGGCATAACGATAGCGCCGTTCATCGCCGGTCTCAGCGTGGCGGGGTTCGGTTTGAGTTTCGCGCTGCAAGGGCCGCTTTCGAATTACGCGGCCGGGGCCACGCTTATATTCACGAAACCGTTCAAGGTGGGAGATATAATCGAAGTGGTTAATGTGCTGGGAGAAGTTGAGGATATGACGCTCGCCAGAACACAGGTAAGGACCATAGATGGAACAACCGTAATGGTGCCGAACAAACACATTATAGGCGAGATCATTCACAATTATTCGGAACACAAAAAAGTTGACATCAAGGTCGGGGTGGCATATGGAACGGATATCGATAAGGCCACTAAACTTGTTAAGGAAATAGCGGAGAAGGACGCCAGAGTCGCGAAAAATCCGGCTCCTAGGATAGGAATACTCGAATTTGCGGATTCCAGCATAATCATCTATGCTCAGCTTTGGACAAAACAGACGGATTATTGGCAGGTGCTTTTTGATGTCAATAAGGCTATAAATGAAACTTTTCGCTCCGGCGGCATCAGTATGCCATTTCCTCAGCGAGACGTACATATTATCGGTGGAAAAATATAAGTGTTATTCCCGTCTCTACCTTTTGTGTGAGAGGGAATTGATATCCTTTGCGACAGTGACAAACACGACCGATGGATCGGTATTGTGAAAAATAAATTAGAACCCCTTGTGGTAAGGGATCTGGAAATCAAGGTTCCCATAATTCAGGGAGGAATGGGGGTCAGGGTATCAATGGCTCCTTTGGCCGCCGCGGTCGCTAACTGCGGGGCCGCCGGAACAATAGCGAGTGTAGGTCTTCCTCCGGACACGGCAGAGAACAGAGCCGATGTCCCGAAATCCTGCCGCGAACACCTCGAGATCGAAATACGGAAAGCGCGTAAATTATCAAAAGGCGCTATCGGCGTCAACATAATGGTAGCGCTCAGCAATTATGAAGACATTGTGCGCACTACCGTAAGAGAAAAGGCTGATTTTATCATTTCGGGTGCGGGTTTGCCCATAAGCCTGCCGGAATATACCGAAGCGTCTTCCGGATATTCGATCCGACTGATACCTCTTATTTCCTCGGCACGGGGTTTGGCAGTCATAGTAAAAACCTGGAAAAGGCGCTATAACACTCTTCCGGACGCCGTGATCGTCGAAGGTCCTTTGTCGGGAGGGCATATCGGCGGACATTCTATGGAAATGCTCAAAGCCGGCACTTTGACCAGGGTGGAAGACTCCCTGAAAGATGTGCTGGAGCTGGTGAAAGAGTACGAAAAAACTTACAACGTTAAAATGCCGGTCGTTGTAGCCGGCGGGATCTTTGACGGTAAAGATATCGCGAAGTTCATGAAGATGGGCGCCAAAGGCGTTCAGATAGGGACCAGGTTCGTGGCGACGCACGAGTGTACCGCCGCGAAAGAGTTCAAGGACCTCTATATAAAAGCCGATGAACAAAGTTTAGCTTTCATACAAAGTCCGGTGGGTATGCCTGCAAAGGCGATAAGGACGAAATTTGTCGAAGAAATGCTCGCCGGCGGCAGAAAGCCGATAAGCTGTAACTACCGGTGCCTCCGTACATGTGACCCGAACACAGCCCATTTTTGTATCGCTAAAGCCCTCATAAACGCCGTCGAAGGCGATGTCGACAACGGTCTTGTTTTTGCCGGCACAAATGTCTCCATGGTCAAGAAGATAGTCAGCGTCAAGGAACTTATCGACGAGTTGGTCGAGGAAGCCTCTCGGGAACTTTAATAAGCCTTTTCTTACTCGATTATTGTATACGCGCTTTCACGGTGTTGTGTGAGATCAAGGCCCATCAGTTCTTCTTTCTGGCTGACCCGCGATTTTAAGAAGATATCCACAAATTTATAAATAACGAAAGTCGCGACGAACGTATAAAAGGCGACAGCGCCGACACCCGCCAGTTGGATAAGAAGCTGTTTAAAATTGCCGTACATCCATCCGTTCGCGCCGGCCGCGTTTATAGCTTTCGAGGCGAATATACCGGTCAGGATCGTTCCCAGGATACCCCCCACGCCGTGCACCCCGAAAGCGTCAAGAGAGTCGTCGTACCCGAAAGACGGCTTGATCACACTTATAGAGATGAAACAAAGGATGCTCGCGAAAACCCCGATAAGCAGGCCCGCGAAGGGACCAACAAAACCGGACGCCGGAGTTATGGTCGCCAATCCCGCAATGGAGCCGGTCATGATGCCGAATACGGTAGGTTTACCGTTCCTGATCCATTCAAGTATTGCCCATGAAAGCCCGGCGCTGGCGGCCGCTGCGTTCGTGACTACGAAAGCGTTCACGGCGGTACCGTTGGCGGCGAGTGCGCTTCCCGCGTTGAAGCCGAACCAGCCGAACCAAAGGAGGGCGGTCCCGAGAACTACAAAAGGCAGGTTGTGAGGAGCCGGAGTGTGATTCAACCGATCCCTCTTACCTATTATAAGCGTTGTTACAAGCGCGGCTATGCCGGCCGTTGTATGCACGACGAGGCCCCCGGCGAAGTCAAGTACTCCCAGTTGCTTTAACCAGCCGCCGCTTCCCCAGACCCAGTGGCATACAGGCGCGTACACAAAAGTCGCCCAGAGCACTGTAAAAACTAAAAACGCGGAAAATCGCATTCTTTCAGCAAAGGCGCCGATTATAAGCGCCGGGGTTATTATCGCGAACATGGCCTGAAAGATCATGAAAGCCTCATAGGGGATAGTTGCGGCATATTCGGGGAATGGTTCCAGCCCTACGTGGTTGAGACAGAACCAGGCGGTGCCTCCCCAAAATCCGTGACTCGGCGCGAATGAAAGACTGTACCCGCATAGCATCCATTGCACGGTTAGCACCGAAATAGCGATGAAGCACTGCATGAGTATGCTGAGGACATTTTTGCGTCGGACCATGCCGCCGTAGAAAAAGGCGAGGCCCGGTGTCATCAGCAGCACGAGTGCCGTGGATAGAAGCATAAAAGCTACGTCGCCTGAGTTGATCATTTTAACCTCCTGTGTTAAAAGTCAGCGTAAAATAAAAAAGCTCCCGACGGCCTTTTTTGAAAAGGCACACGGAAGCTTCATCGCTAAAACAAAAAACCCCCTGAACGCGGACTTCGCTATTCAAGGGCTTCAATGCCCGATACAACTTTGTAGGGCGCATTCTAGCACCACGCGCTGTTTTAGTCAAGTCGGATGAGAGAAATTTTGAGGCCTATTAAGACGGTTATTTCCGCTTGACTATTGCTGTCGGAGATACTAGAATTACTCCCTGCGAACACTCTTGCCGGAGTGGTGAAACTGGCAGACGCGCTGGACTCAAAATCCAGTGGGGGCAACCCCATGTGGGTTCGATTCCCACCTCCGGCACCAGCGATTTTGGCAGAGCCAAAATCGCAGAGCATTAGAGATTAGAGATTAGAAATTAGAGGTTGGTGTTGACAAGGGGCTGTAGCTCAGTTGGTAGAGCGCGTGCATGGCATGCATGAGGCCAGGGGTTCGAACCCCCTCAGCTCCACCAAACTCATTTTTTGCCGCTGCAAAAAATGAGTTTGGTAGAGAATTAGAAATTCGAGATTAGAAATTAGATGGAAAGTAAATCTCGAATTTCTAATGCGGTCTGATTTCGAATCTCTAATTTCCTTTATTGTGATGATGCCTGCAAAAATCAAGTTTGCGACGCTTAAGAATCAAAGATCTCACGCGGCCCGGACAGTTTGAAAGGGCCCGTGAGCAATAGCCGCCAAGGTTTGACTAATATGCCCAAAACAATGTTCACCGGAACAGAAGGCGCCTCCACTAAATTTGACACATCAAAGATCGTTATCCTTCCCGTTCCTTACGATAAAACAAGCACATGGGTGAAAGGCGCGGATAAAGGGCCCCTCGCAATACTGGAAGCGTCTGTCCAGCTTGAGATGTACGACATCGAAACGGGGACAGTTCCCGCAGAGTACGGTATTTTTACGGCGCCGGATGTAAACTGCCGCACAATGTCCCCGGAAAAAATGACAAAGCTTGTCAAAAAAGAAGTCTCAAAATTAATTTCGGATAAGAAATTTGTCGTTGTGCT
>JADFYD010000022.1:0-12471 GCA_015233235.1 Candidatus Omnitrophota bacterium
AGGAAAGTTATGATAGGCGACGCCATGCTCGACAGGGCTTACGGGATTTATTCCGCCGAAATGGCAAAAATAGCCACTGAGAGGACAAACAATGCCAAGAAGTTCAACAAACTCAGCGAGGAATTTAAAGCGAATATAGACAAAGCGGAAAAGGTGTACAGCGATGTTCTTAAGGCAGATCCGGAAAACGCTAACGCCAGCGAAGGGATGAGAAAAGTCTGGGAATACAGGGGCGTCGGACAAAAGATCAAAAATACCGGTTTGGGAGTGGCCATGTTGCGGGAGAAGGCGCCATGGCATCAAAATAAGTTGTTACGAGGGCTGGCCACCTTAAATGACACTTTCAGGGGACTTCTGCCATGGTACACGGGTAAGGGCGGTTTGGCCGCCGACGCGGCGCTTGCCGTCTCTTATAAGGCCCCGTGGAGAATTCACGAAGTCAACGGCCAGGCGATGACAGATGACATTCAGAATAAAGGAATAGAAGGGAGATCCGTTGAATTAGGAGTAACTATCAAAGATGTGCCTTTCCTGCTTTCCCTCACTAACATAAGTTTGTACGGATATGAGAAGACGATCGCCGGAGAAAAGGGTCGCTTGTTGTTTTTGCCGCCCTCACAGTGGATCCAAACACCCGGTACCCCGGACAAAAAAGAAAAAATTTTAAGTCAGATCGAGGTAGGGGCCGAGACCAACAGATTCCGAGCGGCAATTTTTGTGCCGTACAAAGACGGTAAATGGGATATCAGCCGTATACAGATGAAAAGGACCCTGGACGGTATCGGCTGGGAAGATTATGAAGGATTTGAGCTTGATTACGTGCAGGTTGGCACCGCGACCGCGCAGTCAGACGATCTCAAGGCGTGGCTTGACAGGGTAGAGACATCCATGGCGATCGCGAAAAAAGTGTTGGAAGTCGAACCGAACAACAGATGGGCAAAGAAGCAGTACGAAGATACTTTGGGATATCTGTTAAAAATGGGCAAGGACCCGATGGAATACGCGCCGGGGAAAGAAGCAAAAGACGAGTTTCTGACGGACCAGCGCGGTGGAAAAGAGGTCAATAATTGGCTTGATTTGGCAAAAAAACACAAAGATGAAATAGACACCGCCAAGAGCGAAAAAGACAAAGCGAAGGCCAAGGATAAGTACGTTGAGTGCATGAAAAAGGCCTCGGAATGTTATGAAAAACAGGGTGAGATCAATGGCATATCGACTACCCGGGAAGTGATCGAGACCGCGGCGATCGTGCTGGAAGAGGCTTCCACGGTCGAGTCTTTAGGCAGCGGCCCGCTTTTCGAGAGAATAGGGTTGATTAAGAGCCTGGCATTCTCCGCAGTGACCACGATCGAGAATCATGCGGTTGGCCAGAAGCTTTCTAAGGAATTTAAGGCTGAAACGCCGGACAAGAAGAAAACTCAGGACAGGATGGTTTCAAGCGAGCTCGGTGGACTGGTGCAAAACGATACCTTGAATAAGCTGTTCGACAATATAAAATCGCCGGACGCCCTTGTCTCAAATGCGATCGCGCGGCTCAAGAAAAACGGCCTGTTAAGTAAACAGTTCGACGAATTTCAGCTGGATGAATTGCTTTTGCTGTGCGGCATGGCATCGCTTGGCGCTCACGAGAAAGGTGGAGCTGTTGGGGAGGAAGGTGTCAGGGAAGAATTCAGGGCCATACAGTGTCAGAAGCCCAATATGAATAAATATAAACTTTCGCCGGAAGATAAGGAACCCCAAAATGATATTGAGAGATATCAATCACTTTCTCCCGAAGATCTACGGAAGGAACTGTTCAAATTGAGGGATGAGAAGACCGGAGAAGAAACTGACCTGTCAAAAGCGATGATCACCGATGAAAAAGGAAGAAGAATATATGTTACGTATCTATCGCAAAAAGACGATAAAAATAACCCGTTCACTGTGCCCACTGCTCACATGATATATGACAAATCCGAGACGATCAAAACTTCCGCCGGTGACGTCAAGGGTATTTACACTATCTATTCGTATATTCCTTACAGGGGCACGGAATCCGTGAATAACTACTCTGTACTGGAACAGAAGTTTTCCGCGGACGGTAAAAGGCTTACGGTGAGGGTAGTACATCAGGGCCTTATAAACCCGAACGCTCCGGCCGGATACTGGCTGTTCGGGCTTGTTAAGGAAGCTCCGAGTGAGATGTCCACCGGCTGGGATTCCTCTTTGAGAAGCATAAACGCTGACGGTTCCTATTCCAGAACGACAAAGATCAGGATACTCAAGGACGACAATAATAAAGTAGAACGGACCGAAGAAGGTTTAAGCATGGAGAATGGAAACAGGATGCTTTTCAAAAAGGTCACGATATTCTCCGCCCGCGGCGAAAAGATCTCGGATAGAATAGAGACCGGTGCCAATAAAATAGGCGAAAGGACCGAAGAATATGAGTATGCGCTCAATCATGGTTATACATACCGCATAACGAGAAAGGATACAGCGCATACTACGGACGCGGGTACGGTTATCGTTATGGATCCCAAAGGGGATGTTGTCGCGCAATATGAAAAGTGCGATAACATAACGGATGCCATGGAATTCGCCGAAAATAAACCCGGACTGATCGCGACAAAAGCCGAACTTAAAGAGATCTATATCCGCGACGGCAACAACGGCCGTGTCTGGACCATACCGGGAGATTTTATCGCGCTTGACCAGTATAAACCCTGGAACCCGACGGCGAAAATGTTCAAGCCCGAAGTGAAAGACAAAAAGTTTTTTAGAGGTACGTACGACACTGACCGTAAAATTCACCAGATCGCCGGATATACCGGGTCTATCACTTATGACGAAAAGAATTGCGCGTTCAACCTGAACAGCACACTTCTGGAATTGTACGCCACTGATAAAAGTAATTCGGATATCAAATATGTGATAGGAATGAAGCCGGATTCCGCTGACGGGGAGTATTATGCTTATCGGGGAACGGATTATGTCAAAGGAGAAGGCGCCAAAGAAATAAAGGAATTCAGGGCCCTATCCAAATTGCGTTTAAATTCCAAGGGTGAGTGGCAGAAGGTCGCGGACGAGCTGAACAGCGAGAAATATAACGGTACCGTAGAGTCCAATATATTCGACAAAAATACGCTGAAGCTTGAAGAGTACGCGTATGATGAGTCGACCGGCGACCAATATATGATCCCGACATGGGAAGATGGTGTTTACTGGGCGACAACAAAAGTTACAGGTAAATACGGAACCGACGAGTATTTGCCCGATAGAAAATATGCCGGAAAGTTGACCTACAAGGACAAGAACGCGAAGTCAGAATACGCTAAAAATGTAGTGACTGCCGATAAAACGAACAGGGTCGAATTAGCGGTAAGCACTTATAACGCCAATAATTATCCCGTTACACTTACATATAAAGTGCCTTATATACCTTCCGGTAAAGCCGTCAAGATGGGTATCTACACCCAAGAATCAAAAGCCAATATTGAGAGTCATAAAGGCATTAATAGTGTCACGTATGACGGCAGTAAGGCCAATGGCGGTAAGATCTTGAAAATAGAATACGCTGATAAGGTTACCGCGGAATATACACATTATGGCGATGGGCGTCTTGAAACCGAAACTTTAACTCGCGACGGTGACAAAACGAATGCGGATGTATATGTATATGCCGCTAGTTCCGAGAGTCCCATAGTCGTCGATAAGGTCATGAATAAGGGTCTTATTAAGAAATTCACACTTCACGGTCAAAAGGCGATCGGCAAAGCCAACGGCGTTACGTATGCCGAATTCGACGTAAGCGTGGTTGGTTCTGACGGTACGACAGGCAGGTTAACGTATTACAAAAAAACCAAAGATGCCGCGGAAAAGGAAGCGCAGGATAAGAAAACCAAACTTGAGGCGGCGGAACAAACAAAACCCGAAGCAGAACGGAGGGCCATTCCGGAACAAATGGCAGTTATCGAGGGCTGGCTTAACTCGGCAGGTAAGCCGACAGAAGAAATAGATACAAAATCTGTCAGACATAAGTACACTTATCAGGCCGATAACACCCCTGCGACAGAGGAGATATATAAACCTGCGGATAACACAACTAGCCCCGTAATAAGATATGAGTATTCCGATCAAGCTAAAGTGCAGATTGACGCGCAAAACAAAAAGGGTCTGATGGTAAAGGCCGAATACCTGAGCGAAGCGGAGGCCCGTAATACCGATTTTCACAAGGCAATGGTGGAGAGAGAAAAATTGGCTATTATTGATAAATCCAAGGAGAAACTTACCAGAGAAAAAGCCAAGTATACCGATAAAGAATTGCAGGATGCTACCAAGGAAGCAATAGATAGTTTGGCACATGTCCCTTATATAAAATCAATAGAGTATGATCCCAAGGTCGAATCTACAAAACCCGGAAACCAGGGGGTAGGTCGCGTACGAAAGATTACCTGGTCCAACGGTAAAGTTGAAACATATGATTATGTTCAAGGTAAAAGTGAAAGCGACTATACAAAGACCGTTACACTTTCGCCCAATGAGGATGAAAACGGGATATTTATTTATGAAAAAGGGCCCCAGGGAGGAGAGCTATTACGGAAAAAAAGTGAACCTAAAGAAAAAATAGAAAAACGCATAGAGAAAATGAACGAAGAGCTGGATAAAGATCTTAACAAACTCGATAAATTGGGCCTTTTGGATATCCAGGTGCTCATTGAGTTCGCCGCCATCGGTAACACTAATCTCCCTGCCGGGCCAAGCATGAAGGACTATATCAAAGAAATCAAAGGCATGATAAACAGCGGAGACGGTAATTATGAAAAAGGTTTTAATGACGCGGTGCAGAGAGTCCAGGATTCCATAAATAAGATCAAAAGCGGTCAGGGTATTATCAATTTTGCCGGGTCAAATCAGGAACTTTTGATCAAAATGGAAGAGCTTCTTAACGCTATCCGGGAGCAGCGTACAAAATTGTTCATGAATAACGGTCAGATAGAATATTATCCTGGAACCGAGCAGAAAAGCGTAATAAAGACAACCGGTGGCACGCCATTTATGGAGTTTTATCAAGATGGAAGATTAAAGAGTGATTACGATAAATTCGAGTACCACTATGCCGGCGATACGACCCGGCTTCGTGAAAAGGTGAGGGGTAATGAAGTTTATTCTTTTGACACGACAGGTAAATTTTTAACCCGGCCTGACAGTGACCTGCAAATAGGGCTTTTGACCGGGACAAAAAAAGATGGAGTGGAGACGGCACTATTCTATGAAATAACGGATTCCAAGCCGTTATTCAGGGTCGCTTTTGAAGGTTCCGACAGGACAATCGGCCGTTTAGCCAGCATGAAATATTTGGATGACGGCAAAACCGTCAGCGAGACATCGGTTAATGTATTTGAAGTAAAGAAATTCACGCCTAAAGATATAACTGGCAATGTCATAAATATATTGAACGGTCAGTCGTTTGCCAAAATATTCTATAAAGGTTATTTTCATTATGTGGCTTATGAAGACAAGGATTATGTCCCCGGAAATTTGAGGGGAAAAATGTTCGTGGCCAGCATGCTTGACCCTGATGTGCCGGTGGCCGAATTATCGGCGAATGCGTTTAAAATAGTGCCTGCCGAAAATTTGGACAAGAAGGTTATAGGATATGATGTCCAGGCCAAAGACCTCACGGAATTTGAGAAGATCAGGGACGAGAACGTGATCGTATATTTAAGAACGAATAACGACAAAACCCTTCAATATTCCACATTTGGAAAGAGTGCTCCGAAGAAAAAACTTGTCGGCCGTACCTTTGTCGCTAAGTGGGACGATAAAACTCAAAAAGCCAGTTTGGCAGTAAGGGAAGTAACTGGAGTATCAGTTGATCTTGGCGCCATATCCCGTACGCAAGAAGAGATTTTGTCCGGCATAGCTACTATGGGCAATGGTGATCAGATAATCCGTTATTATAAAGATGCAGATGGGGCAAAAGCGGGAGACGTGCTGGTACTTAGGAACGGCGAAGAGGACGCATATAAAAAGGTAAAAGGTGTTACTGTGGATGGGGATGGTCAGGTTAAAGACGCACAGGGCAATGTTCTTAAAGATGATGCTGCCATAAATAAAGCGATGAACGTTGAGAAGTATTTTGCGAAACTTAATAACGAATTCTATTTTGAGAACGGTCCGGCATGTAATCCCGCCGATGGGGAAGCCGGAGAAGTATACGTATCAAAGGCTAAAACCCTCCCTCCGTACAAGCAACTAGTAAATGAATTACTTACTAAAGCCGAACCGGATGACTTGGTCTTTTTAACAAGCATCGTAGCATATTTATTCGAGGACCCGACAACAGGGAAGTGCTACAAAGAGATCGGCCCGGCGGGGGTTGCACAGGATCTCAAGGAAGGCTACGTCCTGGTAGCGACCAAAAAAGGCGAAAAGCCCGCGAAAGTCGTTACCGGTTTAACAATCCAGAACGGCAAACTGGAAACCACTAAAGACAACGCTCAGGATACGAAGTTAGAGGGGAAGATCGTGGCCGAATACCTCTACGACGCGAAGGGGCGTTTGAGAGCAGTAAAAGATTATATATCCGGACGGTATAAAGCTTTTACTTATGTCGGGGACACGGTCAGGGTTGAAAGCGCAATAGACAGAAAAATGGACGACAAAGGAACTCTGGTCTCGGGTACCTACAAAAAATACGGTTATGACACAGCCACACCTATTCTTACCTTTAATTCTACAGGCATGCAGATCGGGCGCATAGTGAAGGTCGTGTCCATAGAACCGGTGAGATCTGGCCAACAGGAAATAGAAAAGGTCATGCAGGAGTTTGCCTATGTGGATGAGCTTGGACTCGACAAAAAGCTTTCCGGTAACTATATGACATTTGCGTATTCCCCGTCCGCCGGTATTACTACGGTAGTCCACATGAGGAATAAAGCCGTGGATAAGGACATACCCGTCAGATTCTTCGCGGGACAGTGCAGGAACGCCGCGGATATGTCAGGAAAAAAAGAAATGCCCGAGTTCTATCTGAGCCCCGAAGCGGAAAAGAAGGCCATTCTAAGCGGCGCCAAAATGATGCATTCGGAAGCGGTATATAACGCTTTTTGGAATAGAGGACTTCTCGGGACTCTGGGTTCGCTTACGGCAGGAAAAGACTATAAAAGTCTCAACGAATATATTTTTGGACTTTTCCGGGAAAGGATGAGGGATGATTATGTTACAAATGGATTGTCGATGGCATATGTAAATGGCATGAAGCCCAGGGTTTCGGTGTCCGCATATTTCAGCGATGCGATCTGGTCTGAATCATTTCAGCTGGAAAAAGATCTGAAAGCTAACAAAATAGACCCGGAAACATCAGAATTGTGGCAAAAAATACTGTGGGATCGTATGCAGGTTTGGCGTGAACTTCACGATAAAGAGTACCGCGAGAAGCGTAAGGACATAGATGTTTGGAGAGGCGAAGCGCGTGAACTAGAACAGGCTATGGCTACCCGGGCCGTCGCTAACGGTTTGAAATATTTAGAAACTAAATTATTGGGAGATGCCGAAGGTCACACGCACATACCACTAAGTAAATTCACGTCAGATGAAAAAGTCATGAGTGGTGGAGAGGGTTATACTGTCAACGTGACGGACCGTAATTTCGCGAAAATGTTCCAAGTCCACGAATACCAAAATGATAAATCACCCCTGGATATGACGGAAAGAAGTTTCAGCTTTCTTATAAGGGTTCCGGATGGAAAATCCGCCAAGTGTACATTGAAAGTGATCGCGGTCGATGAGGCCGGGAACCAGAAAGTCAGGACACTTAAGATAGACACCATGAAATTCCGCACTAACGACTATTACGCGGTATTCGTTCCGAACTCGCAAGCCATAGAATACGAAACATTCCCTGTTACCGAGGGAGGGGTTTTCGACGCTAAAAGAACCAAAGAAGTGTTGATTGCATTAGAAAGCGATTATGTTATGGAGATGACAGTTAGTAAAATAGCGATAGAACAGCAGTTCAAACCGGAAGTAAAAGGAATGGTTGCATCCGCTCAGGCACTCAAGGATCTGCCAGTTGCACTCGGCAAACCTATAGCCAATTGGAAAATGTCCTCAGGCAAAAGGCCATTCTTGAAGCCGAATGACATAGAACGAGTGGTATATTATTACGTCGGCGATAAGGGCATAAATGGCAGTTCGAATTATTCGGGTACAAAAGTCACTGTAACCAATGTGCCGGTGATAGACCAGAACAATGTGCAAGGGGCCATAGTCGGATCGTTCATGGATGCTAAAGGCCAGAATCATGACAACTTTTTCGGAGAAAGAGATAAGACCGGAGCGATAACTTTTCGCGGAGTTTTACCGGCAAAGTCGCCGCAGGACGTAGATCTGACCGACATCAAGTATTTCGAGATACGTTATCAGAAAAAAGCCGAGATACCGAAAGCGGGTTTCAGGGAAGTCGGCACAAGTATTTGGCTTCTCACGGCTTTGATGGCCATTATGTTCGCGGTGCTGCAGGGCTTTCAGATGATAAAGTTCAAATTCTTCAAACAAAGAGGAGCTAAAAAACCGGTAGGATCTTACGAGTTTGTACCGGGTGACCTCGATGTTGGTAATTTGCGCATAGCGCTGGGTGATAATACGGCAACGGAAGAATCGTTGTTACAACGTTTCAATGCGATACTTCGGACGCGTGATTTTCATCGCACGATCAATAATGTGGATCAACTCATTCCGTTCCTTTCCTATGATGCGCAAACATTATTGGCCGGGGCTCAAAAATCCGATAAAACTCTTATCGGCAAAGGTTAGTCAAGATTGAACCGGTTGTTATTGGAGGTCATTTATCCTCAAGGGATACGTAAAATGGAAGCTTTGCCCGCGCAGAAAGAAGAGGATCGCGAGCCGGAATTCACCGAAAGGGACGTGGAAAAAGACCTTATTAACAGCACTCCTCAGGATGTGGATGTTTTGAAAGAGATAAACGGGGTAATAGACGCCGTAAAGCAGTTCATGAACCGTAATCCGAAGGGCGTTAAATCGGACTTCAGGGATAGAGCACAGAATATTGAATGGAGAAAGGTCATTCTCCCCCGTTTGAGGCCGGAAGAAATATGGGACTTTTTCCAGCCCAAAAAAATGGCCAGATACAACACATCTATCGCCGGTAAAGCATTTGGATCACTGATAGCCGGTACGTTGCTATTTTCACTTGTCTCCGGCGGTTCGAATATGTTCTTCTTCCTACCGTATGTGGTGTTGGGTTATGCGTATCTTCTGCCGTACTTTGGCTTCAAAAACATGCAGAAATGGCTCAAGTTCTCGTTAGGCGCTTCGGCGATAACTTTAGTGCAGATCTTCGTTCATCCTTATCTTGGTATCGGTATAGCGCAGATGAGCATGCTGATAAGCCCGGTTGTGGCCGCCATCATCTCAGCTTTGCCGGCGCTCTCGTTCATGTTACGTCTAAATGATGTCGATAAATATGTGGAGAACCAGAAGGGATTGCTGAAAGAAATGCGTGAGACGTTGATCAAGTTCAGAGATGTAACAGAAGTACGGGAGGTCAACAACGGCAATGCGATCAAGGATGGTAAGGATGAGGATGGCAGCGACAAGTTTGTCAAAGTGAAGATCATGAAAAAGATAGGCGAACTTACACGTCCGCGGCGCATATTTGCGGATATTATGAGGCCCGGAGAAGCGCCGATAGATGAACCTCTTGAAGAAGGCCAGCCGGAAGTAGTTGTTCATACCGAAGCGTTACAAAAGATAATAAATGACGCTATCGACGAGATAGATGGACTGCTGGGTAAGGACATAACAAAGACGGAAGGGGCGGGAGCCGAAAAGAAACGGGAAAGCGATAGGGAGAAAGTGGCAAAAGAGCTGACAAAAAAAGAATTCAACGAAAATATCAAAAGTTTATTGTTGTCGAAGAGTGTCTTAGGCGGATTAGCGCTGATCCTGACTCTGAATGGTGTCATTTTTACATTAGGTGGCGCGCTTGTACCGGGGATTATCATTCTGTTCGCGAATGTCGTCGTTATTTCCATGTCTGCGATATGGTTTCTTTATAAATACGCGGAAATAAAAAGAGAAGCTTATTCCGCGCAGAGGATCTTTATCGATACTGCTAAAGATATGCGAGCCGTATTCCAGGAAAAGGACCTCATGGTGTACAACGCCGGAAAGGGTATATCCGATCGGACGTCGCTTAGGACTTTGGATGTTTGGCGTTTCCTTGTCGAACTCAGGGAAGCGGTCAGGATAAAAACTATTATATCCAGGAAGATCGGGGGTTATCAAGCGGCTTTGGATTCTAAAGTGAACGGTTTTATGAATAACAGGGATACGGGTATAAACAGAGGACCTCTTGATTCCCGCCACCTTGAGAAGATCACAGAGGGTACAGGTATGTTATGGCACCCGATAATGCTTAGGTGCCAGGGATACCGGTTTTGGCGGGTCCGGGGTTTTACCTTGTGGCCGGGGGGGGTATAATTTTTACAGTGCCACCTGTAAATTTTATTCAATAGGGTTTCTTGGTGTGGGCGGCCTTAACCGGATTTTTACAAATATCCTTTCGCCTTTTTCAGGTATTTGAGCGGGGAAATGTCCGTGGAAGTTGTAAAGACCCTATTTTTGCAAACGGCTGCGGGTTCACTTGTTTGCGGAAGCATTTGCCTGTTCTTCTACAAGTTCTTCTTTTACTTATTTGGCAACAGGGCTAAAAAATATATCAATAATGACAAATCCGATAGATTTTTCGTGATAAGGAAATCGTTAACCATAGCTTTTACGGGAACCGTATTGTTCAGCGCTTTACTGGGATGGCCGCTGGTCCAGCAACTTACGCCGATGCTCTATATGCCGGTCAAGGTGCTCTCCGGATTTTTATTTTCAAAATCGATATTTGAGCTGGTGGTCGACGCTTTCGCGCGCAAACGGTTCAAGGGTATTGTGGTCGAGCAGATGCTTTATGAGGGCGGCAATGAGAACGAGATAAATAGATCCACAAATAAATTTATTGAAACCAACATAGAACGGTTTACTGTCGATCAGCTCAAAATGATAAGCAGGGTTAGCAGGGCGTATGAAACAGCTATTAAAACTCTAACGCCGGATAAAGCATGGCCTACGGTTCCCGCCAGAGAGAGAATGCAGTATGAAAAGCTGTTCGGGCGTGGCGCCAGGCCCATGGGGTCGCTTTACGATTTCTCGGGCATACATAATTACAGTGATGCCAGCAAGGTTGTTGGGGGATCGTTCACGAACATCTCAGATGAAGATCTGCTGAAAAAGATGTCGGGTAAGGGCTATAACGATCTTCTTGATCATTTGAAGATAAACAAAGAAAAAGAAGAACTGAGGGTATGTGACGCGCAGGCAGACCCGAAAAAGTTTTTTGCGAAACACAGGCTTGAATTCCTCGCGGCGAACGGGAATATAGCCGATCCGGACCTGTATAAAAAGGTGCTGATGAATTTCCTCCATCGCAGCGAAAATGCCAATGAATTAAGGATAGTCGCCATGTTCGATCTTATGCCCAAATGTCAGAACTGGGTGGTTGTCGTGAACGGCGACGAGCTTCAGGTCACGGGTCTTGTTCAGGAACTCAGCAATTTCAGGTATCCTTTCCAGCGGCTTAAAATAGTTGTCGCGGGCGAAGGCTGGGACCACGACACGACGACGATGATACAGGGCCTGCAGGCAAGAAATTTGGTTCCCAGCGAGGAATTTTGCCGCATATGTCCCGCACCGGCTCGAGAGAATAAACAGCCTTATACAAAACCCGGGGCCAATACTTTCGCGCTTATGCCTGACGCTACTGATGGGGCCTTCGGTTTAATATTCGATGCCGAGGATATTCCGGACAACCTGATGATGCTCAAATTTATGACGGGCGTAGTAGAGGGTACAAAAGAGGTCAGCCGCATGGGAAGGCATCTCGCAGATTGGATCAAGGACGTCGAAAAAGGAAACGGATGGCAGATCGGTCCCGACATAGATAAAACAGTTGAGCATTACAAAGAAGTTGTTGAAAAGGCTTGCGATCGTTATATGGAAAGCCTTACTCAGGAAGATCAAGTATCGAATTATAGATTTAATATCAAACGCGGAAGTTTGCTGAAAAGAAATCTGAGGAATTTTGTCACCGATACTTTACCCGTGCTTTTGGAATTTGCCCAGGGAAATGCCGCGGACAATGTATTTTTATCTCCTGCCATGCTGAAACTGAAAATAAAACAACTTAACCAGTTCAGCGGCAACAAACAAGCCAGAAAATTGCTTGAAAAATATCTTGATGTTTACAAGGTGATAGCCAATATGCCCGGATACGGCGAGGCGGCGACCAAGTATTTACAGAATAGAGACCTGGATGAATTCGTTAAGGCGCTTATCGGCGCCGAGTTCCTTCGAATAAACTATCCTAAGAACGGACAGGGCCGGTTATCGCAGGATAGGAACGCTTTGGCGCAT
>JADFYD010000022.1:12576-16130 GCA_015233235.1 Candidatus Omnitrophota bacterium
CCGCTTGGAGGAACTACCGGCTGGTTCTGCACCGAACCCACCGAGGAAATTATTTGGGACGAGCTAGATGGCATTTTTACGAAGGACGTAATTTTTAAAAAATTAGATGCTAAAACTGGGGAGGTAAGTGATCTTACACTAAAAGAAAAAGAAGTAAAAGGTTTTATCGCTAAAGAATACGCCCGGGCGAATAAGCTCCTCACGCTTGGCGCGTGGGATGAAATGCAGGTGGCCGAAGATTATATGCTGGGGCTCATGCTTTGGTGGTCCGGCGCCAATGTGCCGAATTTTTACACGCTAACTTCCGAGGATGTCGGTGCGGCCAGTTTCTTAGAGTATGAAGTCAGGGCGGCCCAGACATCGAGATGGAACAAGGGTTGCATTATCGGATTACTTGTTATTCTTGGCGAGGGAAAGCTTTTGTCTTTGCATGAACATTGGTTCAAGAATTTACTCACTTTAAAGTGGAATAAAGTGCTATACAGCGAGCTCTATCACAGAAAAGGTTTGTGGGGCACTTTATCTTTTATTTCCGCGACGTTGTCCAGCGCTATTTTCCCGATGATGTTCAGGTTATCGATGATCTTTGCCGTTGTGTGGTGGCTGCAGTATATTCCCATTGGTCTAATAGGAAACTTCAAAGTGGGCATAAATTGGTTGCATATAGGTTCGCTTGCCGCCGGGCTGAACACCATTACCGGTATAGGGCCATTCATATCTACGGTATTTAGTTGGATACAGACTAATGTGCCGCAATGCCTTAACTTCCTTCCTATCGGTTGGGATTGGGGTATAGGTGCGGCCATATCCGTTTCTATGGTACTGATACATGCCTATTACACCGTTCTCTCCATATTTAACGGCCCGGATGACAAAAAAGGCTTTGAAACGGCTAAAGACATGATAAAAGAGTTTAAAGGCAAGATACGGAAATATTGCAGCTATGTCGAGTTCAAGCAGAACATAGACGTATATTATGATGCCTCCGGAAAAAAATGCTATAGGACGGATGCCGAGGTTAATAGGCTTCTGGCACTGGAAAATAATAAAAAATACATCAAAAGAGGGCTAAAACTCACGGTAGACGGCATGAGCATGAAGAAATTCATAGACGATCTCACAAAGTCCGGTGTGCCGGAAGAACGCGAGAGATTAAGGGAGACCATGAAAAAAGCGCTGGTTCTGTCATATGAGGAGCTGGAGCACATGGAGGGAATTACGAAGAAAGGGGCGCTTTCAAATTTGGCTCTTCTCACCGGAGGCAAAGAAGCTGTTAGTCTCGTAAGTTTCACGTACTGGCTCGGAGTAAAGTCGTTGATCTTTGGTTTGCTCGTAGGCATAGTGGCTTTAGGGTTTAACACGGTGTTGGCTACACTTATGATTGGCGCAGGCGCGGCTATGGCGAACTTCTTGTGGAGCGTTGTCGTTGCGCACATATATGTGAATGTGACCAATGATGAGGAACTTAGGGGTATTAGGGCGATGAGGGTGCGTTTGGCCGCGATCAATGCCTTTATACCTTTTTATCACATGTTATACCTCTTCGGGAACAAAATGGCTTGGTCAGAGATCGGTCCGCGTATCGGATATTGGTGGCTTACGGTAAGGGCTGCCCAGATCGATGAGGAGATAACCAAGGGGTACAGAGAAAAATTCATGCCGACAGTCCCCGAACTCGTGTATTTCGACAAAGGAGTTTTTGAAAAGGCCAGATGGTGGCAACCGTGGAAATGGTTCAAACACAGCGGTTTTGTGGCCAAAAGCTGGCAAAGATTGAAATACAGCGGTTGGAAAAATGTTGAACCGAATGAAACCGTTCAAATGCAGATCGACAGCGTAAAAATTAAGTCCAATCAGCGTTTGCAGGTCCATTTCTGGAACTCTCTTATGTTCCTCATTTTCTTTACTGCCGCGCTGGGTTTTAAAAATGACCTTGTCGATGTCGTAGTATCGACCAAACTCAAACAATTGACAAATATGGGGCTGGTATTTAATAACCCGACCACTTTGTGGATAGTAGGAGCGATGTTTGTTATTCTGCTTGTCCTGAAGATATGGTCGGTCAGTATCAACACCGGAAAACTGGCCAAAGTTGAGACCGGAGCTGTTATCCCGTGGTGGCCCCAGGGACCGCCGGCCGGAACGGTTACCCCGATACTGATAGGGCCCGTTAACGTCGGAGGACCGGCAATTGTAGGCGTGCCAGCGCAAGCGTCCCCGGCAACCCAAAAAAGCGATGAGGTAGTTTATCGTGGATGGTGGGAAGCGGCAAAAAGAATAGCGAAAGCTTTATGGAGATATTTTACAAGGCAACCGAATGAGGAACCTAAGGGTAAAAGTTATTGGGAAGACCAAACTCCCGCCATTTTACCTGATTTTGCCTCTGAGACGTCCGCTGAGCTGGTAAAAATCGCGGATATGCTGGAAAAGGGGAATGATACGAGAACCGACTTTGAAAGAGTCACAGCTGCCGTTATCGAATTGTTAAAACGTGCCGAAACGGCGAAAGAACTGGAACATGCTCAAGGAGAAAATGGATCTGTTCTGTTTTTAACAGACGATATAGTTGCCGCTAAATTGCGCGATGCGTTAAAAGATAACAGGTTGGCTAATGGTGTTGTATTTGAAAAACTCGGATTGGACGCCGAAATGGTAAAGACAGCGGAAAAAACGGCGTTGGTACAGGTATTCAATGAGATCCTGAAGATGCATGATTTCTACAGCAAGATCGGCGTGGATAAATATGTTCCGCTGCTTTCCGCTGAGATTAACCAACTGTTAGACAAAGTGAAAAAGGCTGATCCGGCACTCACTGATCAGGATTATTCAAGATTGAACATGGCGTTGTTAGAGGTGATCTATCCGTTTGAAATACGAAAGAAACGGATCGATGAGATCAGGAAACAAGTCACAAGATTGGAGTTCATAAGTTACGCGATAAAGTATCCGACCTGTGTCAGGGTCGTGGCCAGAGCGGCGGTCGAAGAATTTAATAGATCGAAATGGAGACAGGAAGTAATCAGGACTGACGCTGCTGAGTCGCCGATGAAAACTCCCGCTCCGGTGGCGGTTCGACCCGTACAGAAACATATTGTTACTTCAGCATTGTTGATGGCAGCGGGTATCGCGCTGATGGGCTATATGGATCACCTCACCGCGCATGCCACAGCCGTAACTCCCTGGCTAATGATAGGAGCGGGAAGGATAGCGGCGTTCCTGTTAATGGTAATGTCGATGTGCACGGCATTAATGTCGATGAAGCCCGCGCCGGCGGCACAACCCGCGCAGCAGCTTCCGCCTAAGCCGCAAACGCACCACTTCGCCGCGCCGCGGAATGCCGCAGTGCTTGCGTTGGCTGCGTTCGCGCTTGTGGCCGCGGGCGCGCTTATTTTTGTCAATCCCAGCATAAACGTCCCCGTTTTTATAGGAACGTTCTGGGAGAGCCTGGCAAAAGGTGTCCTGGGTTACTCGCTCGGGCATAAAACGGCTTTACTCACCGGCGCCGCGTTATTCGGCGGGATCAAGCTTGTAGATAAGAGCAATATCGCGTACAA
>JADFYD010000023.1:0-12070 GCA_015233235.1 Candidatus Omnitrophota bacterium
AGAAAATCAACTTTGGTGCGGGTCTGAGATTGTTTTGGGGTTGCCCCCAAAACGACATCCTCTGGCTTCTTGATTTTTCATCCGCAAAAATCAAGAGGCCTCGGGGAGGTGAGATTCGAACTCACGGCCCCCTGCTCCCAAAGCAGGTGCGCTAAGCCAGCTGCGCTACTCCCCGTTAACGTGCTTTGATTATAGTGTGCTCCTGGGCGCAAAGTCAATGAAAAAAATTCACAAAAATCCCCATATAAACACCTTGACTTAAACTTTATATGTGCATAAAATGGTGTTTCTATATTTTCGTGGTGGGCGTAGCTCAGCTGGATAGAGTACCTGACTGTGGCTCAGGCTGTCGAGGGTTCAAATCCCTTCGCCCACCCCAGCCTTTTTCGCCGAAGGCGAAAAAGGCAGAGAATTAGAGATTTGAGATTAGATATTAGATTGTCGGAAATCTCTAATGCGGTCTAATCTCTAATTTCTAATTTCTCGAACGTCAAGGCACTCACATGTTTCTCGAAATCCTCCTACTCCTGCTGGGTCTCGGCACCATACTTCTCGCTTCCGAGATATTCACTAATGGACTTGAGGTCATGGCAAAACGTTTCTCGTTCTCTCAGGCCGTTGTAGGAAGTGTTCTGGCGGCTGTCGGAACGGCGCTGCCCGAGACGATCCTTCCGGCGGTAGCCATATTTATCACAAAAGGCGCAACGTCCAAGGACATAGGCGTCGGTGCTATTCTCGGCGCGCCTTTCATGATATCGACGCTCGCCTTTTTCCTTGTTGGAGCTACGGCATTCTTCTGTTCCCTGGCAAAACGCCGCAAATTCGAAATAAACCTCGAAATAAATTCGGTACGTCGTGACATCGTTTTCTTTCTTTGCATGTATTCCACCGCGGTTTTTCTGCCGGTATTTTTCGGCAGATCCTTGAACATAGTCATAGCGCTTCTCTTGATCATCGGTTATATCGTTTATGTCCTGCTCACAATAAAAGGAGAAAGCGCGGCTGTAGAACATCTGGAAGGCTTGCATTTTTTTACCATACAAAAAAGACTGGGGCTGGCAAATAGTGACATTCCTAACACGCTTTTGATATTTTTTCAGATAGCCGGCTCGCTTGTGATAATGGTGTTCGGAGCGCATATTTTTGTCCATTATCTGGAAAAACTATCTCTCGAACTTGGCATGAACCCGCTTTTATTCGCGCTTATTTTAGCTCCGATCGCTACGGAACTTCCCGAAAAATTCAACAGTGTCTCCTGGACCATAAAGGGAAAGGACCCGCTTGCCGTCGGCAACTTGACCGGCGCCATGGTGTTTCAGTCAACTTTTCCCGTTTCAATAGGACTTATCTTCACAGACTGGAATCTTACTCCGATGGCAATTTTCTCGGCAGTACTAGCGCTTATTTCAGGCGGTTTGATTCTTATATCCATCACATTAAAAAAACGGGTCTCGCCTTTCGTGTTCCTGGCCGGCGGCGCGCTCTACCTCACCTATATCGCGGCGCTTGTTATGATTCACCGATAAAGCACCGTTTTCCCAAGATGGAAAAGTTTAGAAGTTTAGCAGTTTCACCGCTTTTTTCATTGATTCATAAAAGATAACTGTCACGAGCAGCAGCATTACGATGGAAAGCCCCGCGTTGAGGTTGCCTTGCGTGGTATGTTTTGGCAGATAATTGTTAGTGATATTGCTTATCCCCGCCCAGAAAGTCGTGACAAGCATAAAGATCCCCGGCAAAAATGTTATAAGTGCGTATTGCCATCTCTTGGAATACTTAAGTATAAAGATAGTCCCTACAAAAAGCCCAAGCGTCGCCAAAAGCTGGTTAGCCACGCCAAACATCGGCCAGATAGTGGAAATATCTCCGTTGTAGACCAGATATCCCCACGCTAAGCTCACGACAGCGCTCGTTAAAACAGTCCCCCAAAAACGACCGCGTTTTCTGGCAAGTTTCGGATCAACAAGTCTCGCCATTTCCTGCAGAATATACCGCGCAACACGAGTGCCGGCGTCGACGGTCGTGAGGATAAAAAGCGCCTCGAACATAATAGCGAAATGATACCAATAACCCATGAGAGCTTTCATCCCTTTGAGTGAGGAAAGTATCACGGACATTCCAGCGGCGAGTGATACCGCCCCGCCCGACCTTCCGGCAAGGAGTTCGCCGGTCATCTGTTCTATCCCTTTCAGGTTGACAGCGCTAAAACCTAACTTGGCGAAAATTTCCGGCGACACATTGATCGCGAAATAATCGCCGGGCATAAGCACAGTCGCGGCCACGAGCGCCATTACTGAAACTACCGACTCCACGAGCATAGCGCCATAGCCGATAAAACGTATCTCATCCTCATTCTCGATCATTTTGGGCGTGGTCCCGGAACTTATTAAAGCGTGAAAACCGCTTATCGCGCCGCATGCGACTGTGATGCAGACAAATGGCCATACTTTGCCGGGGATTATGGGCCCTCCGCCATGGATATAACTCGTCACCATGGGCATGTGTATCACCGGGTTAACCGCGAAAATCCCGGCGATAAGCAAAAGAATGGTTCCTATTTTCATGTAGGAGCTCAAATAATCGCGCGGTGTCAAAAGAAGCCATACCGGCAATGTCGAAGCCAGAAAGCCGTAGATGGGCAGCACAATAGAAAGCGTGGGTTTAGACAAAATAAAAAACGACCCAACATGTGTTCTGGATAACGGCTCCCCAAAGACCACTCCGAGAACAACTATCGCCACCCCAATGAGTGACGCCTCGAATATTTTTCCCGGTCTTACCTTATACATGTAAAGAGCCATAGCGAATGCCGCCGGGATAGTCATGGTAATAGTGAACAAAGCCCATGCGCTCTCGGCGAGCGCGTTCACAACGACCAGCGCCAGCCCCGCGAGCGCCGTGATAATTATGAAGAGTATCGCTACACCCGCCGTTATTCCGGCGGAGGCACTGATATGTTTCTTGGCGAGTCTTGAGAGAGACTGCCCTTTCATTCTGACGGACGCGAACAGTATCACCATGTCATGTACGGCTCCGCCCAGCACGGCACCGATGAGTATCCACAAAAATCCGGGCAAAAACCCGAATTGCGCCGCAAGCACCGGCCCGACAAGAGGCCCCGCGCCGGATATAGCCGCAAAATGGTGTCCGAAAAGCACGAATTTGTTCGTCGGGTGATAGTCTTTGCCATCGCGGAAGCTGTGTGCGGGAGTCCTTCTGGAAGTATCGAACACAAGGACCTTGGTTATAATAAATTTGGCGTAAAACCGGTACGCCAAAGCGAAAAAAAGCAAACTTATTATGATGAATGTCAATGCGTGCATAAAAATCCTTTTGCCGTATTATAGCATTTTTAATTGACTAGAACTATTTTGTTTTTTATAATCTTAGCGGAATGTTTAACTCGAACAATTTAACAAAAGTGAGGCCGCTATGCTGTTCAATTTCTTCCCCAAAGAATCCAACCTTTTCGATCTTTTTGAAAAACAGGCCAACTACGCGCTTGACGCGGCGCTCTACTTCAAAGACCTCATGCTGGCGGGTATTATAGACGAGACATCTATGCAAAAGATCAAAGATATAGAACATCAGGGCGACGACGCCGCCCATGACATCATAGACCATCTTAACAAAACCTTTATCACTCCGTTCGACCGCGAGGATATCCACGCTCTTGTCAACGAGATCGACGACATCAATGACATGATATACACCATCGTAAGGCGTTTGAAAGTATATAAATTCAACGGAGTGAACCAGAACATGGTCGCGTTCGCGAACGTTATCGAGCAATCCGTCACTGCCGTCGCCGCCGCGGTCAAGGCGATGCGGAACACCAAAAACTCGAAAGCCGTCTCGGAATTATGCGTAGAGATCAACAGGCTTGAGAACGTGGGTGATTCGATGAGGGACGCTATGATCGCGGAACTGTTCGAGACGGAAAAAGACCCTATGGCCGTCATAAAGTGGAAAGAAGTTTATCAAGACGCCGAAACAGTGCTCGACATATGCGAAGATGTGGCACATGTGGTAGGATCAATACTCGTAAAACAGGCCTAAGCCATGACGATCAGCATTATTCTTCTGATTTTACTAGCCCTCGTATTCGATTTTCTTAACGGTTTCAATGATTCGGCGAACTCGATAGCTACGGTAGTTTCAACCCGCGTTCTTTCACCCAGGAGAGCCGTAATGTGGGCGGCTTTTTTCAATTTCGCCGCCTTTTTCTTTTTTGGCCTGCACGTCGCCAATACGATCGGAAAAGGTGTTGTCGACATTACGGTAGTGGATAAAGGAATAATATTCGGAACGCTTATAGGCGCATGCACGTGGAACCTGACCGCGTGGTACTTTGGGCTTCCCACAAGCTCTTCCCACGCCCTCATAGGCGGGATGATCGGCTCAACTCTCGTCAAAGCCGGCCCCGGTGCCCTTATTTGGAAAGGTATTATTAAGATAGTAGCGTTTATACTCATATCTCCCTGCGCCGGACTTATACTGGGACTGGGATTCGGGGTTCTCGTGTACCGCCTGGCCAGTAAAAGCGCTCCCGCAAAAGTCGACCACATATTTAGGAAAGGACAGCTGGTCTCCGCCGCCCTTTACAGCCTTGGACACGGAGGTAATGACGCCCAAAAAACAATGGGCATAATCGCCAGTCTTCTTTTCAGCGCTGGTCTTTTGGGCGATAAGTTTTACATACCTTTTTGGGTCGTTATGGCCTGTTACTGCGCCATATCTCTCGGAACGATGTTCGGGGGATGGCGCATAATAAAAACCATGGGCCAGAAAGTAGCGAAACTTAAACCCGTTGACGGGTTCTGCGCCGAAACAGGCGCCTCCATCATGCTTTTTATCTGTTCGGGTCTCGGCATACCTGTCAGCACGACACACACTATTACCGGCGCTATCATGGGCGTGGGATCTTTAAAACGCATGAGCGCTGTGCGCTGGGGTATAGCGCGCCGTATAGTTTTCGCCTGGGTCCTAACCATCCCCTGCTCCGCCACGGTCGCCGCGCTCGTCTACTTCCTCTTTCACAAATTTGTCAGGTGACACATCTGCGAAAATTCTTGATATGCCGCGGCATTGTGTATATAATCACGATTTGACATGCTTAAATTCTTCAAAATATTATTAATTACCTGCATCGTCGCTCTTTTTGCCGCAGCCGGCGTATACTTTTATTTCAGGGATGAAATAAACATAAAGATCCGCCGCGTTTGCGTGGAGAACCTTCAGAAGCTTACCAACCTTGATATCGAGATCGGCGACATACGCTACTCGATCTTACGTCCTAACACAATCAGTTTCAAAAAAATCAGGATCAACATAAAAGCGGATGGACAAAAAAATTATCCCGTCATCATTAATTCTTTGAACGCGAAAATAAGCCTGTATAGCCTTATCACCAGTAAGGCTCCGGTACTCTCTCTTAAATTTACTGACTTCCGTTACAGGGATATAGGAGGCAGCGGTCTTTTGGTTATTAGCTACAAAAGGATAGACGAACTCATTAATCTTTTCAGCCCTTCCTACATAGAAAAAATAAATATTGCCGGCGCTGAGATCTCTTATTCCACCATGCTTTTTGAGAAAATCGGGGCGGATTTAGACCTGCGAAATTCATCGTTTATGAGAGGCACCGTGCTATTCAAACTGAACGACGTAAAATACACGCTAGGTTTCACTAAAATATCGGATATTAATAACCACTACAATGTAACCCTGCGCACAAAAGATATTTCAGTCGAGACGATACTTCTTTTTAACGATACCGGGCTCATTGTGAGGGAATTCTCCGGTGATGTATTCTCGGTAAATTGCAACCTACAGGGAGAAGTCGGCACTTCAAAATCCGGGACGGGAAAAACATATGCAGTCAGCGGGTTCGTCACTATCGATCCGGACAAATTCCTCAAAACTAATTTTCCTTCGTCCGAGAACATTTATAAAAATATTTCCTGCGACAATATAGAAATATTCGTTGATTGTAAAATGGATGAGGCCAAACCCGAGGATTTCGAGATCAAAGGTAACATGGATTGCCCCAAGATGGACGTCTGGAACTTAAAACTCGACAAACCGTCATTTGATTTCTACATCTCCAGGGATACACTGTCATTCACGAAGATCACCGCCAAGCTCTACGACGGTGATATCAAAGGGTCATTATTCTTTAAGGACATTTTTACCGTCAAAAAGCCTGTTCTCTCCCCCATACAGAATGAGAACCCGATACCGCTTGTCCTCGGCAGAAAGAAAATTCCGAAAGAGCCCGTGCAAAACTTCGCGGAAATAGAGAAATTCATAAATACGGTTAACGAACTCCAGCGAGGCGATAGAACACTTGAATCGGTTTTCCCGGCGGCGAAATCTTTTTCGCTTATTCCCGATTATCTCAACTGCGAGGCGAACAACATCAGCCTGCATGAGCTCATAGCCGACGCTACAAAATCGGACAAGATCGCCCAAAATGTCCCAAAACACCTGAGTTCAACGTTACAGTTCAAACTCACCGATTCCGATATAAATACTTTCGAACTCTCGGGAAAAGCCGACTGCCGTGATTTCAAGGTCGGCAACTTCGCGATCGAAAGGGCCGGCACCTCTTTCTCGGCAAAAAAAGAAGAGCTGGTCTTTGACGATATCAATTTCGCGCTCTATTCGGGTAGTGTAAACGGTAAAATAATCGTCAAACATCCTTTTCAATACTCAAAAACCGGTGAGACACTTTTAAAATCCGACTTTATCGGAAAAATCTTTGAAGTGCTGGGTTTTATAAGCCTGAATCCAGCTACCTCCCCGGGCGCACAGCTTGATGAGGCCAAATGTTTTCTGCCGGACTTTATGCGTTTTACCATAAAGAACATAAACCTCCAGGCATTCGCAAGTGACGTGCCCTCCAGTGAAGGAATAAACAGCAATATTCCCAGCTGTATGAGCGCGACGCTGGAGTTCAAGTATGACAATTCAGACATAAATACTTTCAATGTTTCCGGAAGCATGAATTGCCAGGACATCTCGATATACAACCTGAACTTCGATAAGACAACGGCGGAATTCTCCGTATCAAAAGACGCGCTGTCGTTCGAAATAATAAACGCCGCGCTTTATTCAGGCAGCGCGAGCGGTAAAATAGTCATTAAAAAACCGCTTGGATACGCCGGCGTAACCGCCTCGAACCCTCTTCAGAAATCAAATTTCTTAAAAAAACTCGGCGAGGCGCTCGGCAACCTGCATTTGAACCCGCTCATGGAGGCGTCGCTTCTCTCTGCCAAAACAAATGTTTTTGTGCCTGATTACCTTAGGTGCCGCGTAACGAAGATAAACTTGCCGGAACTGGTTAAAGATATGTCTAAAAACGGTACTGTTCCGGCGGGATTGCCAAAAGTTTTCTCTTCGTCCCTGGAGTTTAAAATGCCGGGTTCCGACATAAATAAATTCGAGCTCACCGGCGATATTTCCTGCAAGGACATCTCGCTTAACGACCTGGACGTGCAGTCGATATCCTCTACGTTCTTCATATCTAAAGAAAAACTACTCCTCGAGAACCTGAACGCTTCTCTCTATTCCGGCACCGTCGGCGGGACCATGCTCATCAAGAGACCGTTCGGTTACATTTTCACGGATTCTTCTCCTTACAGACTGGATAAAGACACTTTTATCGGCAAGATCTATGAGATCATCGGCCGCCTGCAGGTGAACCCTTTTATTAAACGGTCTCTCCTCGGAGCTGATACCGACAAGATCCTTCCCGACTATTTGCGGTGCGACATCAAAAATATCAACCTGAAACATTTTCTGAACGCTCTCTCGAAGCAAGAACAAGATATATCCGGCGTATTCGGATGCAGTCTCAATCTTAACAATTTAAACTCGGACGCCGCCGAAAGGATCTCCCGCCCCCGTCCTTTCTACATGAAACTTGCCGAGTACGAGGGTTTTTTGCATGTCACGGCCGATAACTTCACCATAAAGAAATTTAAAACGGACTACCTGACCGGGACTTTTTCGCTAAATAATAACAAATTGGTCTCGGAGAATATGGCTGGGTCGGTTTACGGCGGAAAATTAGCCGGATCGGTGAACGCCAAAATATCGAACGACATTTCGTATGTCACAAAATTTTCTCTGACAGGACTATCCATACGCGAAATGATGCATGACCTTTCCGGCAAAGAAGATGATATTTACGGCAAAGTGGACGCTAAGCTGAATTTGAACGGCCCGAGGATCTCATTACCTCAAATGAAGGGCACACTCGACATAGACGTTCATGACGCGGACCTGGGCCCTATGCGCATTTTAACACCGCTCGTAGGAGACCTTTACTCGGCGCTGCAGTCTATATTCACTCCGGATGAAGTTGTCAAAATTAACGCCTTTACCGGGGATTTTACGATCCGTGATTCAGCGGCGTCAACGACCGATTCTATCCTCTGGGGCAACGGACTGTGCATACTTGCCCAGGGGCAAGCCGATTTTGCTGGCAAGCTGGATTTTTCCTTTGAGAATATAGTGATCGACCCTACCCTAGAGTCGGCCCAGGCTAAAAATAAAACCGAACTCAGGGACTCCATAGTAAAGATGGGGAAATCGGCCGGAAAAGCGAGGTTGAAGGGCACCGTCAAAAAACCCGCATGGTCCTTCGATATCAGCAGTATCATTCAGAACAACCTGGATCATCTTTTCAAAGATACTTCGAAATAGCTTTCTTCAATTTTTTCAGCGCAAGTGCCCTGTGGCTTATTTTATTCTTGTATTCGGCTTCCATCTCGGCGAACGTCTGGTCGTGTTTCGCCGGAATAAAGATGGGGTCATAACCGAAACCGCTCGTACCTCTTTCTTCGAACGCGATCCGGCCCGGCACTTCGGCATCGAATGTATCGAGTAGTTTACCCTCTTTCGCCAGGGCTATATGGCAAACAAAACGTGCGAGGCGGAACTCATCGTCGACTTTTGCCATCAAAGTGAGGAGTTTTTGCACATTTTCCTTATCACTGGCTTTCACCCTGGCGAAACGCGATGACCTCACGCCAGGCTTTCCGCCCAACGCCTCGACCTCCAGGCCCGAATCGTCCGACATCACGAGCCCATTAAAGAATTTAGATACCATCACGGCTTTCTTTATCGCGTTCTCGCGGAAAGTCTTGCCGTCCTCGACAACATTCGGTATGGTGCGTTTTATATCCTCGAAACTCACCACCCTTATACTTTTCACGGATTTTAAAACTTCCCTGATCTCGATAAGCTTGTTCTTATTTGAAGAAGCCACTAATAAATTCGGCATGCTCTCGTCTCCCTGGTTTCCCGTATCATTTTACTGATATACCCAGTGTATTCAGTGTTCCCGTCTGTATCGCTACAAGTTTCTCTATACCCTTTCCCGCCGACTCCACCATTTCATCCATGACCGTCTTCGAAAACGGCTTCGTTTCCGCCGTGCCCTGCACTTCGACAAAATCACCCGAAGAAGTTTTCACCACGTTCATATCGACTTCCGCATGCGAATCTTCCTCATAATTCAGATCGAGGCAGATCTCTCCTTTAACAACGCCTACGCTCACGGCAGCGACCAGGGATTTAACGGGGAAATTTTTTATTTTTCCGGCTCTAACAAGTTTATCGAGCGCCATGATGAGGGCTACACAGCTTCCGGTAATGCTCGCGCAGCGCGTACCGCCGTCAGCCTGTATGACGTCGGCATCCAACCAGACCGTACGCTCACCTATGGAGGTCATATCCACTATAGAACGCATCGAGCGCCCGATCAGGCGCTGTATCTCGAAAGTGCGACCGCCGGGTTTTCCTTTAGCCGCCTCTCTGGGTGTACGGGTCTGGCATGACGCGGGTATCATACCGTATTCCGCCGAAACCCAGCCGGTACCTTTTCCTTTAAGAAAAGACGGTACCATCTCTTCCACGCTCGCTGTGCATATCACGCGAGTATCGCCCATTTCGATGAGGCATGAACCCGCCGCGTATTTAATGTAGTTCGGCGTGATCGCCACTTTGCGCATTCCGTTCGTCTCGCGTCCGTCGTTTCTCACGTATACCGCCTTTTTGCACATTGTTAATACAAACTTTTCCCGCGCGCGTCGACCGCCACTATCAGCGGGAAATCACGCACTTCGAGTTCATACACCGCTTCCGGTCCCAGATCAGGAAAAGCCACTATATTGGAACTGATAACTTTAGTGTTCAAATACGAGCCACATCCGGCGGGTGCGGCAAAATACACCGCTTTATATTTTTTTATCGCTTCGATCACTTCAACGGAGCGACCGCCTTTGCCTATCAGGCCGTTCACTCCGGCCTTCAAAATAGCGGGAGTGAACTCGTCCATCCGCCGCGATGTCGTCGGACCGCATGAACCTATGACCTCACCTTTTGTAGCCAGGGTTGGACCGCAATAATATATCACGCGGCCATTCAATTTTACCGGCAAAGTTCCATGTTTTTTCAACAGTTCACAAATTCGAAGGTGCGCCTGGTCGCGCGCGGTCAGTATCGTGCCGGAGAGCAGCACCTCATCACCGATCCGCAGTGAACTTATAATATTGTCGTCTAATGGTGTTGAAATATGTTTCATTTATCCTCACGTGCATCACGCAGGTGTAACGGGCACCCTAAAGGGTGCCCTACTGATGTATTATTTGAACCATGAACCATGAAACATGAACTACACGACCCCGCTCGCGCTCCGCATCGCGTGGCACGAGAGATTTACCGCTACCGGCAACCCCGCGATATGCGTAGGTCCGGTCTCGATGTTCACGCCCAAAACCGTGGAATTGCCCCCGAGGCCCATAACACCGATCTTTAAACCGTTCGCTTTCTTAAATATTTCTTTTTCGATACTCGCGATATGTTTTTCAGTGTTTCGCTTATTGATCGGCCTTAGAAGCGCTTCTTTGGCCAGGAGCGCGCACTCTTCGATCGTCCCGCCGATACCGACACCGACCACATACGGCGGGCAGGCGTCGCACCCGGCTCTTTTTATCGTTTCGACGCAAAAATCTATTATCTCGCCGCCTCCTGCCGTGGGGTTCATCATCGAGATGCGCCCTTTATTCTCGGCGCCAAAACCCTTGGGTAGGACCGATATCTTTATCTTATCACCGGCAATAAAATCAAAATGTATGACGCAAGGCGTGTTCGTGCCGGTATTTTTCCTTTTTATCGGGTCGGCAACGACCGATTTTCTGAAATATCCCTCGGCGTATGCCGTCTTAACACCATCGTTGACAGCCTTCTTAATATCGCCATAATGTCCAGGCTGGAGCCGTCCCCGAAATCCCTATCTCTCAGTTTTTGGGGAACATCAGTCCGCCTATCTCCGACTTTTTTATATTTCTCAAACAAACGCGCGATACTTGATCTCGGAACAAGCAATCCGGCAGACGGTGAAATCGCGATCTGGACTGAGGTTATCATAACCTCTTCTACATCGAGGCCGTTTGTTTTTTATCTCATCCGCACTAATTATTCTCATATCCGATTCTCGAGTTTTCAGATTATCACTGTCTTTTTTACGTCAACTTCTTCGTTCAAAAAAATGTTCGCTGCCTTCTTAAAACCTTTCACATCGTCGCTCACATGGCACTCTATGGTCTTTCTCTTGGCAATAGAGTTATTGATATTTTTCACGTGCAATATGTGCTTTACCACCCTGGCTATGCTCGTCGCCGAATCGATCAATGCGACATTTTTCATTGTCTTCGCTATCACGCCCTTAAGTATCGGATAATGTGTGCAGCCCAATATCAGTGTATCGATTTTTTCTTTTTTAAAAGCACCCAAATACATTTCGGCGATCCTGCACGTAATATCATCTGATATATGGTTATTTTCCACGAGCGGCACGAAAAGCGGACAGCTTTTCGAGAATACTCTGCACCCGGAAGAGATCTTTTGTATCTCCTTTTCGTACGCCCCGCTATTTATCGTGGAATTCGTCCCTATCACGCCGATCCGGTTATTCCGCGTCGCGATCACGGCTTCATGCGCGCCGGGTTTCAAAACTCCCAGAATAGGCACTTTATATTCTTTTATGATCTGCGGCAGG
>JADFYD010000023.1:12127-12624 GCA_015233235.1 Candidatus Omnitrophota bacterium
AACAGGAAATCCACGATCTCGCGCGAGAACCTTGTTATTGTTTCCCTGGATTTATTCCCGTACGGTACTCTCGCTGTGTCCCCGAAATAAATGATCTTTTCATGCGGCAAATATTCCCGTAAGGCTTTTACTACCGTGAGGCCGCCTACGCCGGAATCGAATACCCCGATGGGCCTGTTGTTGTAAGATCTCATCATGCGGCCGCCGCTCCGTAACTATTGAACCAGGCGCGTTCTTCGAACGGTTTTCTTTCTTTTTGCGGCATCTTCTCATCCGGAACACCGATAGGCAGCATAATTTTAATAACTTTATTTCCGGGCACGTTCAGCACCTTTCCTATTTTTGCGGCTCGCCCCTCGAGCATGAGCCAGCCTTCTATCCACACTGAAGCATATCCCAAAGCGGTGGCGGCGAGCAGCATATTCTCGACACTGGCGGCGGCGTCCTCCACCTGGAAAGAAAAACCTTCATAGACGGCGACCGGGTCCCTGTCAACC
>JADFYD010000023.1:12634-15579 GCA_015233235.1 Candidatus Omnitrophota bacterium
GATCGCCTTCGCCTGATTCATGGCCGGCATCGTGTGCATTGAACCTATTTTTTTCAGGAGTTCCGGATCGTCCACGATCACGAAAGAGGTGGTCTGCATGTTCTTTCCGGAAGGGGCCGCGAGGGCCGCCTGCACGATCTGTTTCAGATCGCTTCGCGGCACAAGAATATCCTTAAAAGCTCCGCGGTAACTGTGTCTTAACTGCAAGGCCAAAAATATATCCATTACTCTTGTCCCCTCTTCATATCCCGAGGTCCGCCCGCTGCATACTGCGTGTATGATATCGCTTTGTCCAGCTTTTGATGTAAGCGATACTTTTGTCGACCGTGGTGGGCGTTTCCTCGTCTCCGTAGTCTGAAACAACTGTACCTACGGTGTTAATGACCGGCTCTTTAGCGTCAATATCGTTGGAGGCGCAAAACACTGTCACGACCGACTGCGAAAAGAAAAAAATCAACAATACAAATATTTTTTTCAAAACAGCCCCCGACGCCCTTGTTAGCCCTGGACGGTTTTTCTCCCGGCCTTTTTCTCAGGTTCTATTTTAAGAGTGCCCAGGATATTACTGTACTCGACTATCGTTCCGTTATCGCCAAATTCTACATAGTCCGAACCGTAAAGCCACACATGCCCGACTATCTTTGTGGGCTCGCCCTGGATACTCCTCACTTCTTCCTTGGTCGCGGCACGCGAAAAATATTTCGGCTTCTCGGCTGGAACAACCGCGGCCGATACCTCCACTTTTGGAGCAGCGGCAATAGGCGCAGGCGGCAATACCTGAGGAGGCATGACCGGTGTCACGGTTTTTTGTGCGGCAGGCACAGGAGCCGGTGCCACAACAGCCGGGGCCGCGGCCGGTGCCATGATATTTTTCGTAATGGCTACAGGCGCCGGCATACCTTCCTGCGGCTTTTCTTCATTTGCTATTCTTTCCTGCCCGGGTGTTATCCCGCCGGCATTTGAGGTCAACGGATAAATAATATCAACATCTCCGGCACCGCTATCGTAGAGCCACTTGGTCATGTCTTTCGCGAACTTTTGTATCACCTCGGCGGGCACATCAAAAAAATCCATTACAGAAAGATTGTCCTTCGCGTCGGTGTAATGGATATAGATCTCCTGGGCGGGTTTTTTACCAAGGACAGGCGCCAGCGCCGCGTCAATTTCTTCTCCCGAATCGTAGTAGGCATTGGTACATTGAACTTTCCCCGGCGCGGATTTAATTAGTTCCGCGACCATCTGCTGGCCCAGAGCTTCGTCATCAACCTTAGAAGCAGTACGCAAATGATACTTTATCCCCGAGTCGGCGGTAACTTCGTATTCGGCTATCACATAGCCGTTCTTTTCGGGCGCGTCCTGGGCAAAAGCCCTATGTCCCGATATGCACACAAAAGCAGCGGTTAAAAGAAACACAAACGTCATTCCCTTAATGAGTTTCATTTTGATCAGCCGTCCTTTACTGTTGATTTTGCTGGTTATGTCTAAATACCTTGGTTCATTTCATCCGAATTTTCGTTGCCGTCGAACTCGTCCGGCAGTGTATCTTCTGTACTCTTTACGGCGTCATATCCGCCGGTATCCGAACTTGTGTCACCGGAGGCGGAACCTATTCCCGAAGAATCCGAGACTACCGCGTCGTCACTGTCGTCCTGCGGTACTGCAGAGACCGGCATCATCAGGAACAGCGCCGCGATTGATATCAACGCAACACAAAAAAATTTTTTCATAGGACACTCCTCTCTTTCTGGTACCGGTAAAACCGGCATCATATCATTATTCGAACAAAAATACCGCCGCGGCGACTACCGTCGTAAAATTCCCTTCCGAACCTATTACGGCCGTCTGTGTGATGTTCGTAGCGCGGACTATTTTATCGCTCAGCTGGTATATGGCCCTATTCTCGTCCCATGATTTCTGCTCGTCGAACTCGAGACCCAAGGTCGAGGCAAGCATGGCCGCCGCAAGGTCTTCCGCGAAATCACCTGCCGTTTTTTCGTTTTGTCCGAAAGAATGATGTTCGCTGAGATAACCGTAAGCGGTAGGATCCGCCGGGACAGCGCAGCCGATACTCGCCGCGACAAGCCTGTGGGCTTCGTTGGAGGAGCATCTGGACATGACGGTAAAAGTCACCATGCCCGGATACAGTTCTTTAACTCCTTCATTTTTAGATACTACCTGACACGCCGGCGGAAGTATGCTTGAGACCGTAACAAGGTTGCATTTTTCTATGCCGGCGTCACGGAGCGCCAGCTCAAAGCTCCTTAATTCCGCTTTGTGCGTCCCCGTACCTTTGGTAAAAAAAACTTTCTTTGGAACAAGAATTTTATCCTTTTGAAAAAGCAGCATCTAGGCCTTCCCTTGTTATTGGTTTTACGAACGGAACTATACGCGCACATTCGACATGATTATAATACCAAGAAAAAGACCGTCCATAAAGAAAAAAATCCGCGGTGTTTTGCGGACCTACATTTTTCCGACGGCTTCCTGTATGAAAGGCAGGATCTTCTCTGTTTCGTCTTTGGAGAGGCGGCCAAGTTTTGAGAACTGGAACATGCCCTCTTTGTTCTTGATCTCCCTGGATATCTGCAGTTTTTTGGCGCCGCCGTTGTACGACATCACTTTCACGGTCACCTTTCCGCCTTCGGTCTCGACGGTTTTAGAGAACACTTCACTATCTAGCGACGGATCATACGGCATTTTACCCCTCCTGTTGTTTCGTATATCATCATACACCATGCGTACTTTGTCAACGCCTTTGCGCACAAATAAAAATGAAAATAAAAATAAGGGGACAGGAGTCCCCTTAGCTATTCGCACCAGACACTTGCCCCCAATGTCAATAACCGTTATGTTGTAAGAGGTTACGAAGTTATGAACAATTGTAGGGCACCCTTAAGGGTGCCCTACAATTGTTCATAACTTATTTACGCCGCGTTATGGATGTT
>JADFYD010000024.1:0-4712 GCA_015233235.1 Candidatus Omnitrophota bacterium
TGTGTTTGCGACGAATGCTTATGCCGCTAAGAAGAATATGGTGCAGGTGAAAGGGTCCGATACGATGGTGAACCTCGCCCAGGCGTGGGCCGAAAAATATATGGAAGAGAACCCCGCGAGTTTTATCGCGGTGACCGGCGGAGGGTCCGGGACCGGCCTTTCGAGCCTCATAAGCGGCACTTGTGATATAGCCATAAGTTCGAGAAGCATAAAACAGAAAGAGATAGAGCTTGCCGAGAAAAAAGGCATTCATCCGACCGAAGCGCAGGTTGCTCTGGACGGGCTCGCGGTAGTGGTTAACCCGTCGAATACAGTGGGGAAGCTTACGCTTGAACAATTAGGAAATATTTTCACCGGCAAGATCACAAATTGGAAAGAATTAGGCGGAAAAGACTCGAAGATCGTCGTACTTTCAAGGGAAGTTAATTCCGGCACTTACGTTTATTTTAAAGAACATGTGATCGAGAAAGGCGACCCGAACAATAAAGAGGAAATAACGCAAAGCGCGCTGCTTCTCTCATCATCGCAGGCCATTGCCGACGAGGTGGCCGCCAATTCGTCAGCGATAGGGTATTATGGTATGGGTTATATTTCCGCGAAGCAAAAACCGGTCGCGATCGCGAAAGACGAGAAGTCCGAATATGTCGAGTCAAATATCGATAATGTGCTTAGCGGCAAATACCCCATATCGAGACCGCTTTTTATGTATACTAACGGAGCGCCTGCAGGGCTGGTGAAAGGTTTTATAGATTACGCGCTTTCCGCAGAAGGGCAGAAGATAGTTGTAGAAACGGATTTCGTGCCGATAAGTAAGTGACAGAGTGTGGTGTAATTATGAACATGCGCAAACTTAAAGAATTCATTATTGAGAAGCTTATCCTCCTCTCCGGGCTTGCGTCCATCTTTTTTGTCATCCTGATCTTCCTGTTCCTGATGAAAGAAGGCCTTGCGCTGTTCAACACTATTAAGGTGTCGGCGTTTCTCCTCGGCAAAAGTTGGTATCCCATATCCGAACCGCCGCTACTCGGTATACTTCCGCTTATACTCGGTTCGCTTTTAGTCACGGCCGGAGCTACTGTGATCTCTATCCCGATAGGCGTCGGCGCCGCGATATATATAGCGGAGATAGCGCCCGGAGCGCTTAAGGAAATACTGAAAGGCGGCATAGAACTTCTGGCGGCTATTCCCAGCGTTGTCCTTGGTTTTGTTGGAATGGTCACATTGGTGCCGCTTGTCAAAAATGTGTTTCATCTTCCGACCGGCTTAACAGCGCTATCAGGCTCTATAATGCTGGCTTTCATGGCTATGCCGACCATAGTCTCTATCGCGGAGGACGCGCTTTATTCAATACCGAAAAATTACAAGGAAGGGGCCCTCGCGCTTGGCGCGACGCATTGGCAGGCGATACACCGCGTCATGCTTCCGGCCGCCTCGAGCGGTATTCTCGCCGCGATAATGCTTGGGATCGGCAGGGTCATCGGCGAGACCATGGCGGTCATGATGATCACCGGCAACGCCGCCGTAATTCCACAAAGCATTTTGGTGCCGGTCAGGACCCTGACCGCGACCGTTGCCGCTGAAATGGGTGAGGCGGTTGTGGGCAGTGAACATTATTTTGCGCTTTTCGCGATCGGGATAGTTCTTTTCATTATCAGTTTTATCATCAATGTCACGGCGGACTTGTTCCTGCATAAAAGGCAATGATGAGAAACCCACACCGAACACAACGAATAGCCTTTTTTCTATTACTGACGGCGACGCTTTTGATCGTTGTTCCGGTGGGGTATATCCTTCTCGTCATCATACAGAAAGGCCTGCCGGCCATAAGCTGGCAGTTCATTTTTGATATACCCCGCCATGGCATGAAAGCCGGCGGAATATTCCCGGCGATAGTGGGTACCATATATCTTGTGAGCGGAGCGATCGCGTTCGCTTTGCCGATAGGGCTTTTAGGAGCGGTGTACCTGAGCGAATACTCAAGGGACAATATTCTTACCCGTATCATAAAACTTGCCATCGTTAATTTGTCGGGGGTCCCTTCGGTAGTTTACGGGCTCTTTGGACTGGCGCTTTTTGTGGTGTTTTTTAAATTCGGCGCATCCATACTTTCAGGATCGCTTACTTTGGGTATCATGATCCTGCCGATAATTATTACGACGTCGCGTGAGGCGCTTGAAAGCGTGCCGCAGTCTTTCAGAGAAGTAAGCCTTTCTTTGGGCGCGAGCAAGTGGCAGACAATAAGAAATATCGTTCTCCCTAACGCCGTACCGGGCATACTTACCGGAACAATTTTAGGGTTGGGCAGAGCCGCCGGCGAGACCGCGCCGATACTTTTTACCGTGGCGGCTTTTTATCTGCCGCAGCTTCCGGGAAGCATATTCGACCAGGCAATGGCGCTTCCTTATCATCTTTATGTAATATCGACCCAGGTCCCGAATGTCGACGAAAAAATACGTTACGGAACGGCGTTCGTGCTTTTGGCCCTGGTACTCTTTATGAATTTGGTGGCTATAATCATCCGGTACCGGTTCAGGAAAAGGAAAAAATGGTAAAACTTGAAATAAAGAACGCGAATGCGTGGTTCGGGCATGCCCACGTATTAAAAAATGCGACTCTTGATGTCGAGGAGCACGAGATATTAAGTGTGATAGGCCCGTCCAATAGCGGCAAAACGACTTTTTTGCGAATGCTTAACCGATTGAATGATCTAAATCCGAATTATAAAATGGAAGGAACGGTAAACCTTGACGGAGGTAACATCAACAGGATCGGCGTAGAACTTTTGCGGAAAAAAATCGGCATGGTTTTCGCGTTGCCTCTTCCGCTGCCGCTTTCAATATTTGAGAATGTCGCTTATGGGGTAAGGATGCATGGAACGAGGGACAAAAACAAAATAGAGAACGTAGTGGAGGAAGCGCTGAAACAGGGATATTTATGGGATGAGGTCAAAGACAGACTTGGTGAATCGGCATTCAAATTATCGGGCGGACAGCAACAGAGGCTTTGTATCGCGAGGACCCTCGCTGTTGAACCGGACGTGATATTATTCGACGAGCCGTGTTCGGGTCTTGACCCGATCTCGACCGCCAAAGTGGAAGATGCGATGGTGAAATTAAAAGAGAAATATACGATAGTCCTCGTGACGAACAACGTGAAACAGGCCGCGCGCGTTGGCGACAGAACGGCCTTCTTTCTCTCGGGGGAACTCATCGAGATAGACAGCACGGATAAAATGTTCACCGTCCCGAAGGACAAACGGACGGACGGGTATATCAGGGGGAAGTTCGGATGAGCAAGATAATAACCAAAAATTTGAACCTGTGGTACGCCAACTTCCACGCGATAAAAAGCGTGAACGCGTGCTTTGAGGCTAACCGGATCACTGCCGTGATCGGGCCATCGGGTTGCGGCAAGTCGACACTGCTTCGTGTCTTTAATCGCATGAATGACCTGATAGAAGGAGTGCGCACCGACGGCGAAGTGCTTGTCGACGGCGAAAACATACTGGGTGCGCATACTGACCTTGTTGAGTTGCGAAAAAAAGTCGGTATGGTGTTCCAGAGACCGAATCCGTTCCCTCTTTCTATTTATGAAAATATTGTTTTTGGGGAAAGGATACATCACGGTTTTATCAGACGTTATGAGCTGGACGAGATCGTTGAGAACAGTTTAAAAAGTGTTCTGCTCTGGGACGAACTTAAAGACGAGCTCAAGGAACCGGCGCTAAGGCTTTCTTTAGAACAGAAACAGAGACTTTGTATCGCCAGGCTTATTGCCGGTAAACCCGATGTGCTGCTAATGGATGAGCCGTGTTCGACACTTGACCCGCAGGGAACCAGCCGTGTCGAAGAATTAATGCGTGAGTTGAAAAATAACTACACTATTATTATCGTCACGCATAACATGCAGCAGGCCGCGCGTGTCTCCGACGATACGGGTTTCATGCTTTTAGGCGAACTGGTAGAATTCGGTAAAACTGAAAAAATATTCACGGCACCAGAAGATAAGAGGACGGAGGATTATATTACCGGGAGATATGGGTAGTGTCAGTCGCTGGTCGTTTGTCGCTAGTCGTTAGTTTTATTTGGCAAAGCGCATGTGGGTAAGTTCCTGGCGGTTATTTAGCAAAATACAACTAACAACCAACAACTAACGACCAACGACTAACGACTAACGACTAACGACTAACGACTAACGACTGACAGGCATACATGCTATGAGATCGAATATCATTTTTATTACCGGCCCCACAGCAAGCGGCAAGACGGCCGTCGCGCTTGAGCTGGCGCGCCTTGTAAGAGGCGAGATCATCTCGTGCGACTCGATGCAGGTTTATCGGGATATGCCCATTATTAACCAGCGGCCACCGGAGGAAGTTCTTAAAGAGGTGCCGCACCATCTTGTCGAGATCATTTCCCCGGAAGAAGAATATAGCGTTTCGCGATTTATTGAAGACGCTAAAAAATGTATAGAAGCGGTAATAGCGAAAGGTTCGAGGCCCATTTTCTCCGGCGGCACCGGGCTTTATGTGAAGTCGCTTATCGATGGCATTTTTTCATCGCCGACTAAAGATGAGGCACTTAGGGAAGAACTGCGAGAAGAGGCCGAAAAAAAAGGCGGGGAATATTTGCACGAACGGCTGAAAATGGTTGATCCCGTGGCGGCGGCAAAACTCCATCCAAACGATGTCAGACGTATCATACGTGCGATCG